>CANOBT010000004.1 GCA_947564305.1 uncultured Lachnospiraceae bacterium
TCCAATGTCCTGAGTTCGCCCCAACACCAGTTCTATAGCACGGAGGATGACCATTCTGCATAATAGTTCCGGACATTCTTCCATAAGTTCTATTCTAAGCAGGCAGGATTTCGTTTGTTTCAGGGATACTTGTGCATATTTTTCAAATGCCGCCTTCGACTGCAGCTGCATATAGTCCTGCAGCTCCCAGACCTGCTCCATCGCTTCATTCATATGCCGTACTGCCTGTATATTAACTTCTTTTTCTAGAAATGGGATTACCTGATGGCGCAGTTTATTTCTCGTATATTTGGTATCATCATTTGTCTCATCTGTGCAAAAGCTTAAGCTTCGCTCCTGCAGAAAACCTTCAATCTCATCTCTTCTCATACAAAGAAGCGGACGGATGTATTTTCCATTCACCGGCCGGATACCCCCTATACCCGACAGGCCCGTTCCCCGTGCCAGATTCCACAATAGAGTCTCGGCATTATCATTCTGGTGATGTGCAAGGGCAATCTTAGTCCCGTGATATTTCCTGGCAGCCTTTTCAAAAGCCTCACGGCGCACCATCCTTCCAGCTTCCTCAACAGATTGTTTCCGTTTTTTTGCAATTGATTCCAAATGAACCTGTAAAACTTCCAAAGGGACAGCATATTTTTCGCACAAACGCCGTACAAATGCTTCATCATAGTCTGCTGCCTCCCCTCTTAACCCATGATTCACATGCACTACCGTAAATCCAATTCCAAGTTCTGATTTCATTTGCAAAAGCACGAAAAAGAGGCATACCGAATCTGCACCACCCGATACACCTGCTATGATATAATCTTCTGTTGTAATCATGTTGTACTTTTTGATAAAATGCCTTATTCTTTCCATATGCAAACTATACTCAATCTTGGAAAAAAAAGCAAGAGGAAGGCATTATTTTGTTGTAGTAGCCTTATAAACTCTACAGACAATCGGGCTGCTAAAGCCTATCTGTAGGTAATCACAGCCCGATATCCATACTGCCGGAACGAAACCCTTCTAAATCTAGCGTAACATAAAAATATCCTAATTTTTTCATATAAAATATCACATTTTCTCTATTTTGTAACAAAATCGGAAACTCTTCAGGATTAATTTCCATCCTGACAATCTCGTTATGGACGCGCAGCCTCACATTATACAAGCCAAGAGATTTCAAAAATTCCTCGCCTTGTTCTACTTTGTGCAGTTCTTCGTATGACAACTTTGTTCCGTAAGGGAATCGGGTTGCAAGGCACGGGACAGCGGGACGACTCCATACTGACAGGTGGTACTCTTCTGCGAGCTTACGCACATCTTCTTTTGTAAAACCAGCGTCAGCCAGAGGGCTGATAACGCCTAATTCACGGATTGCTTTTAGGCCCGGACGGTAAGCATGCAAATCGTCTGCGTTTGTACCTTCCAGGATTGTGGGAACTCCAAGCTCAGACGCCTTTTCCTGGATTTTTGTAAAAAGATGCTTTTTACAGCGATAGCATCTGTCTGGCGGATTCTCGCCGATTCCGGCATCCATCAGTTCATCCACCGAAATAACCAGATGTTTCGCCCCTATTTCTTCTGCCACCTTTGCAGCATGTTCGATTTCACAGGTTGGATGAAGCTGTGTCTGCATTGTCACTGCATAAACCGTACTGTATATAGGTTGTTTTCTGCTCTGTGTATTTTGTTCCTCGTCTGAGGATTCACACGCAAGTTTCAAAAGAATACTGCTGTCTACACCGCCTGAAAACGCCACCATACATTTTTCTTTTGTGTAAACTTGCATCTGTTTTTTCAGTTTTCTTTTCTTTTCTTCGTATTCTGTCATTGGCCGGACACTTCTCTTTTTATTTTTTCAAATGCATCCTGGTAGCTGATGCCATGCTTACCCGCTAATCGTTTCACTGATGTGTATTCCGGATAATACCGTTTTTCTCCATCCGGAAGGGTGCAGACTTTTATCTCCGCCTCCCCCAGAGATGTATGCACTCTCATTTCTGTGCGTTCCAGCACGGTCCGCTCCATCTCCACCCTGCGGATGCCAATTGTCGTGGTTTCCTTGAAAATAATATTCTCCATTTGGGAAATAGATTCTTTATCACAAATCACGTTTAGCTGGTATGCCGGACGGTTCTTCTTCATGAATACCGGAATATAGTTTACATCTCGCGCACCGGCTTTCAAAAGCCGCTTCATCACATATCCCAGGCTTTCTCCGGTGCAATCATCAATATTCGTTTCCAGACGATAGATTGTATCTCTGCCGTCAACATCCGCAGGCGAATCCTTTTTACCTTCTTCCACATCTGATATTCTGTCGATGAGCATTGCCCGGAGCAGACTTGGCCTGTCATAAGTACGTTTTCCGGCGCCCATTCCTGTCTTTTGGATGGTAAATGCTTCTGGAAGATGGTCCGAAGTTTTGATTGCTGCCACAATTGCAGCGCCGGTTGGAGTCACCAGTTCACCTTCCGTGTCTGTCAGATGAAGAACCAATCCGTTTGCCCTGGCAATATTGACAACTGCCGGCACCGGAACCGGAATAACACCATGCTGACAGCACACAAATCCCTGTCCTTCGCAAATCTTAGGAACGATAACCTCCGCAATATCCAGATTATCCAGACACACGGCGACTGCTGCGATATCTACAATCGAATCCACCGCACCAACTTCATGGAAATGAACCTGCTCCACAGGAACACCATGTGCTTTTGCTTCCGCTTCCGCGAGAATCGTAAAAATACTCTGGGCCGTTTGTCTTGCCCTGTCAGTAAGGTCTGCCTGTCCGATAATTTCCATAACTTCTTTCAAGCCACGATGGACGTGCGGATGTCCTTCATTATGATGATGGTGGTGATGATGTTCTGAGTCATGATGGTGCTCCTCCGGCTCATGCACATGCTTTCCATGCAGGTACTCCATATCATGGTCATGGTTTTCATGTTCTGTATCCAGTCGTACCAAAAAATCACAGGCATCCAGCCCTGATTTTTTTACTCTGTTAATTTCAATTGAAAAGCCATCCACAGGCAGGCTCTTGACTGCCTTTCTAAGCACCTCTTCTTCTGCACCCAAATCCAATAACGCAGCAACCGTCATATCACCGCTGATACCCGATGAACATTCCAGATACAATGTATTTCCCATTTTTCTCATTCTCCTTTCACTGCCAGCCGGTTAATCTGCGTGGCGATATATCCTGCACCATAGCCATTATCAATATTTACAACTGCAATCCCATTTGCACAGGAATTGATCATCGTAAGCAGTGCTGAAAGACCGTTCATACTAGCTCCATATCCGACAGAGGTTGGCACTGCAATGACTGGGCGGCTGACCAGCCCGCCTAGCACGCTCGCCAAAGCGCCCTCCATACCTGCCACTGCTACAATACAATTTGCCTTCTGAATCACGTCCAGATGGGACAGCATTCGATGAATACCGCTGACCCCCACATCATAAATCCGATTGACATTCGCCCCGAAATATTCCGCTGTCTGAGCCGCTTCCTCTGCGACCGGAATATCCGCCGTGCCTGCGGTACAAACGGCAATCTCCCCGATACGTTTCTTATCTTGCTTTTCTATTTTTAAAATATGAGATACTTCATCATATACTACCTGAGGTAATAATTCCTTCACAATTTCATATTGATGCTGTGAAGCACGAGTGCCAAATACTTCGCCATTTTCCTCATATAACCTCTGATAAATATTCTTCAAATGCACATCTGCTTTTCTGCTACAAAATACAACCTCTGGAAAACCAGAACGGATTTCTCGGTAAGTGTCTAGCTTGGCATACCCCATCTCCTCATAAGGCTGCTTTTGAAAATATCGTTCCGCATCTTCCACCGACATGCTGCCGGACTTTACCTGCTCCAAGACTTCCCTTGCATCCATTTTTGTATCCTCCATCTATATAAAAATCAAATGTACATGCCCGCCATATCCATCCGGCCCGCTGCTTCGCGGAAATTAACAGCTCTCATTTCTCCATCATGCCATTTATCGTATCAGTATTGATTTTTCCTTCCATTGGACCAAACGCAGCAGCATTCAGTGCCCCTGCCGCAGCCCCCATCTGTGCAGCTTCTTTTACGCTTTTCCCCTGGACAAGACCTGCCAAAAATGCTCCGTCAAAACAATCCCCTGCCCCAGTCGCATCCACCTGCTCCACCGGATAGACACCAACTTCCACCATACTATCCCGCTGATAAATCTGACTTCCCTTTGAACCGTTCTTTAACACTAAAATATCAAGCCGCGGATACTCAAAACAACTTTTCACCGCTTCCTCCACCGTGTCCTTCCCGGTAATCAACAACAGCTCTTCCACTCCTGGAAGAAAGATACTGGCATGCTCCATCACTTCTCGAATCACTTCATGGATAGACTCATCTGTAAAAAGTTCCTTGCGGATATTCGGGTCAAAGGAAATCCTTGTCCCTTCGCCAGCAAAAAGACGCATGGTTTTTAATATCTCTTGTGCAAAATTGGGGTTCGACATCAAGGAGCATCCCATGATATGCATATATTTCACCCCTTGAAATTCACCCTGGCAAGGAGCCTTTGCCTCAACAGCCGGAGTATTCCCCATATGGAAAATAAATTTACGAGAACCATCTTTAAAATAAGTGACAAATGCGCAGCCTGTAGCACGTTCTTCACTTTTAATGACATGGCTCACATCAACTCCGTCTTTTTTCAGACGTTCTAACAGACATGTTCCAAAATCGTCTTTTCCCACACCGCCGATAATCGCCGTTTTACATCCAAGTCTGGCAGCCGCGTCAATACATATGGCGGGTGCTCCACTCGGGTAAGGACCTCTGAACACGCCGGCTTCGTAAAGCGGAACCTCCTCCTGTTCCCGCATAATCTCTACAATCATCTCACCCATGGTCAGAATATCTATCATGCTTTTCACCGTTCCTTTCGCTTTCTTGCCTCCCGGCCAACAGCTCTCTCACTTCCTATTTTAAAAATCCATCAATCATCTCTTTCCATTCTGATTTTTCCCGGGAACCCAAAACACTGTCCAGGAGCTTCCCATCCTGATCAAAGAAAAAAGTCGTGGGTACTGCCGTTACATCCGCAAGGAGTCCTTCCTTTAGAGACTGGTTTAAAAGCAGATGCGGATAACCTGCACTTGTCTGTGCAATCAGTGTCTCTACAAGACTCACCGTCTCCTCGTCAGCCCCTTCCGGCACATCGCTCACAATTCCAATAATCTGAAAATCCTCTGAATCATATTCCTGTGAAAGTTCTCCCAAAGCCGGCATCTCATTCAGACAAGGGCTGCAATAGGTTGCCCATACATTGATCATCGTAAGCTTTGATTCTGAAAACATATCTGACGAAACAGGATTTCCTTCCATATCCTGTCCTTCAAAGGCAGCCTCGCCAGATAAACTGTCTTCCTTGGAGCCGGATGTTTTTTCGGGGACAGCATCTTTTGCCCCTGTATCCGCCCCTGCACATCCCATCAATAGAATGACCGCCAGGATACAAAACAGTAAATGTTTCTTCTGAAACCGCCCCGTGTTCCCTGAGCCGTCAGCAATCCATCTAAACATCATTCTCCACCTCGCTTTCAATCAGAAAATCTTCACCCAGACAGGTAATCCTGCTGTTTTTCAACGAAATGGCGTCATCCGGGGTCGGAGCGCCTTTGCCGTCCAATGGAGTACTGGCATTCTTTCCTCCCAACAGTTTCGGAGATATGTAGGCCTGTACCTTTTGCACGATTCCGCTTTTCAGTGCAATCCAATTTAAAGCACCTCCGCCCTCCATCAAAATACTGTCAATACGTTCATTTCCTAATTTTTCCATCAACTCATGCATATCCACATGGTTGTCTTTCTCTCCTACGAGCAAAATACGACAGCCTTGTTCCTCGTAAGCAAGCTGTCTTTCCCTATCGTCACAACAGGTAACAATGATTGTAGGAACCTGTTTCGCAGTAAGAACCACTTTTGCATCCTCCGGTGTACGAAGACTGGAATCGCAAATAATACGGATTGGATTTTTCCCATCTTCCACGCGGCAGGTCAACAACGGGTCATCTGCAAGTATCGTCCCCACTCCTGCCATAATCGCAGTATAGCGATGGCGCTGCTGGTGCAGGTGCTCTCTGGCTTCCTCCCCGATGATCCATTTTGATACACCGGTATATGCTGCAATCTTTCCATCCAATGTCATAGCATATTTCATCACAACGAACGGTTTGCCGGTCCGAATAAAGTGAAAAAACACCTCATTCAGCTCATCGCACTCCTTCTGTAAAATATTCTCTGTTACTTCCACCCCTTGTTCTCGTAACATCTGAATCCCTTTTCCGTTGACCTTTGGATTGGGGTCTCCGGAACCTATCACTACACGCCGGATTCCTGCTTTTAAAATTGCATCCACACAGGATGGCTGTTTCCCTTGATGACAGCAAGGTTCGAGTGTCACATACATATCTGCGCCTTCTGGGGACTCCGTACAGGAATCCAACGCATTTCGCTCTGCATGATATTCCCCATATTTCTTATGCCATCCCTGGCCAATAATCCGGCCATCCTTTACAATCACCGCTCCCACCATAGGATTCGGAGCGACAAAGCCACAGCCTTTTTTAGCAAGCTGCAATGCCATCTGCATATATTCCTGATCTTTCACTGATACATACACCTCCAAAACCATAATACATTTCATGATATAAAAATTGCCCTGAACAAAATGTCCGGGGCATTGTCCGCATTGTTCCTGAGGATTTTCCTTGCTGGAAATGCTCCTTTTGACAATGGGGGTATTATAACTCGTTATAACTGTGATTTCAAGAAGATTTTTCAGGCTTTTTGCTTTTTTTACCATTCATATGATAATAAGACGCAGTTCGTCAGTTTCACTATTTCATCTTGTGTATCATATCCACAATCGAATACCCATAATTTTCCGCTGTCGCCCAGCCCTGACCCTGCGGATTTTCATTCTGACCGAGCCACTCCACATAAGGTGCGCTCCCCTTCATCACATATTCATACCGGTCATCCACACATTCCTGTGTCAATGCATCCGCCGTCGCGTATGCTTTCAAGTGTTGAATCTGGGCCCGGATTCCGGTACGGACATCGGGATAAGAATTTCCCGGAACTCCACCTCCTGTGGTCCCCAGTCCTGCAAAATTGAATTGCTCAATAGAGGCATCCCCTCCATATTGCAGCCACCCGGTTTCCTTCATGGTCTGGGCAAACGCCACTTCGGGGCGCACCCCCTCGGCTGTCGACTCCTCATAATACATCTGACAGAAAGTTTCAATGGAATCCGCTCCGCCTTTGGACAGTTGTTCTGTCGGATACGGGACATTGCCGGTGTTAAAATAAGAAATCATCTGCTCAACTGTCACAGAGCTTGTTCCCATAATCGGATACTGTCCATCCGCAATCACTTCCGCCGTAGAATTATCTTCATTAGAAGACGCATCCTCTTTCTTATCGCCCTCTGTATTCCCGGTTTCTTTCCCGTCTAGCTTTTTAGCGGCAGCTTCATTCTCCGCTTCTGCTTTTACGATTTTTGTATTTCTCTTTTCATTTTCCACCCCCATCTTTGCGCCCAATAGGCCAAGGCACACCACAAGGGCAACAGCAAGTCCTACTTCAATCCATATTTTTTTTATTTTCTGATCCATACCTTAAAACTCCTGTCCAATATTCTAAAATAAGATATATTCTTATCCCTATAACTATGATATATCATCTTGCCTTATACCTTTTATGAGCAATTTACAATATGAAATACATGCAACTTCTATATCTTTCTGGTATGGCACTTTGTATGACCCCATATTTCACGGCACCCGAATCTCCACATCTGTTCCTACTCCCACAGTGCTGCTGTATTTCAGCCCATATTCCGGGCCATACATGAGCTGCAGACGCCTGTGCGTATTATACACGGCGATGTTCGTTCCCGAACTTCCGGCTTCAATTTTTTTCTCTGTCAAAATTTTCTCCAGTTTTTCCGGAGGAATCCCAACTCCATCGTCTGAAATCAAGATTACAATGCCGTTCTCCTCCTCCCATCCAGTCAATACGATGGTGCCCTCTTTATCTTCCTTTTCCATGATCCCATGCAAAATACAATTTTCCACCACCGGTTGGAATGTCAGTTTCGGAATGGCACGCTCCATCAGGCTGTCCGGCATGTCCACGATAAAATCAATGCTGTCCACAAACCGCATATTCAAAAGCTCTACATAAATAGATACATGTTCCAATTCATCCTGAATCGTACTCAAGGACTGCTTCCGGCTTAATGTCAGCTTATAAAACCGGGATAGTTTCTGAATAGCAATGGTAACCTCCTGGGACCGCCCCTGCTGAGAAAGCCAGTTAATCATATCCATAGTATTATACAGGAAATGAGGATTCATCTGTGCCTGCAGGGAATTGAACTCGGCAATCCGAAGATCCTCCGCAGCCTTTGCCTGATCCTCCACCAATTCGTGAATCATCTGGGTCATGTAATTATAAGAATCTAGCAATTCCCCAATCTCATCCTGCGCATCCGAAGCCGCTAAAGCCTCCGGAAGCCCCAGACGGCACTTGCTCATCTGCTCAACTACCGCAGAAAGCCGATTCGTCAAAGAACGTGAAAGCAGCGTCGCAATCATGAAAGACGCAACGATGCAGCCCAGATAAACCAACGCAAACAATCCTATGATCACCCAGCTCTTGTGAATTAACGGTTCAGACGGAATAGCCACCACCATGTACCAGTCCGTATTTCGTATACGGTTGAATCCTGCATAAACGTCTTCTCCGAGAATATTTTTCTGAATAAAATTATTGGAAGACATGACGGATTCCTGCACCACATCATAGCTGAAATGATAGGTTCCGGACAGCGCAATGTCTGTCGTTGCTACCAGACTGTCGCGGTTATTGATAATATAGGCCACGCTGCTGTTGGAGCTTAAATTATTTTTCAAGAGATTGTCCAGTTTTTCCTGTGAAAAATAAACGGCAAGATAAAAGGGGACCCACTTCCCCTCATAAATCATCCGTCCTCTGGAAATATATGCAATGTCACCATATCTCCCTTTCTCGTAAGTCCCTAGATAAAAGGAGGGGCAGAACATTTTTATCGTACCGGGCTCCCCTGCAAAAATCCCATACCAGTATGTTCTGCGGACATGATCCAACGGTTCTGCCACACTTTTAAGTTCACTTTGAGTGAAAAAAGACTCTGTGTCCGGGATATCCATATAGAGGCGGATATCACCAATCAATTCTTTTTGCTTCAACGTCCGCACCTGCTGACAGAACGCTTCCGCCTCCTCAGAATCTGAAAAGTCCTCCAGAGACTCCGCACGGGCAGGGTTGACTAATTTGTAATAAAAAGCATTATTTGTCAACTGTTCATGAGCATCCAGAATATTAGAAACCGTCTCCTCAATCAAAGGCGCGGTCTGAATCGCAGACTCCTGCTCCGCCCGCACGGTATCGGAAACAATCATGTCATAAAGCTGTGTATAAAAAAGCACCATAATCGCAGCCATCGGAACTGTCACAATGACAAGATGTGAGACCGTCAATTTTTTCTGCAGACGCAGATTCATATAAAATCGTTTCATATAGTGAAAGAATGACTTCATCCTATCAATTCCCCCCGCTGATAATGCCGCTTATCCTAACATCTTTTCCCTGTACTTTGACGGAGTCAATCCTGTAAACTTTTTAAAACTTTTGCTGAAATAATTTCCATTGCTGTATCCGACCTTTGCAGAAATATCCGCAATCTGATACCGCACATCCTCCAAAAGGCGCATCGCCTTTTCCATGCGATATTCCGTCAGATATTGATTCAGGGTCTGCCCTGTCTGTGTCTTAAAATACGTGCACACGTAGGAGGCCGATAATTTGACATGGTCGCTGATCTCCTTGATTGACAGTAAGTCACTGCCATAGTTTTTGGCAATGTAATCCTTAATCATAAAAATCGTATTGTCCTCAGGTACATAGGAATCCAATTGCTGAAACAGCAGCCTGGTGCGCGAAATCAGACTCTGATGCAATTCCTCATAAGTAAAACAATTCTCCAGATATTCGATAATACTCTCACGGGAATCCACATCTGCGGAATCCTCAGATAATTTCCATTTCTGACGGCAGTCATTTAAAGTATTGAACAGTTTATAATAAACGTCCTTAATCTGGTTTGGCAAAAGGCGGTAATTCTTACCATATCTCTGATACAGGCTGTCCAAAAAAGTCAGGCAGCTCTCCAAATCTTTTTCCTCCAATGCATCGGCAAATGCCCCTGCATCATCTTCCATTCCTGCCGCCCCATCAAATGTAAACGTATAGTGACTCACATCTTCGTTCGTTAGCAATGAGCCGGATGGAAAGAAAAAGCTGCTCTGCAGTGCAACAACAGCAGACGCATAGGACTGATATGCTTTTGTAATCCCACGAACCACATCTCCCTGACTCATCACATAAAAGCCAAAGGGCTCGAACTGTTCTTTAAAAAACATTCCGATTGTAGAGAGCGTCGTAGCAGATGGTGCGGTTTCTCTTCCTATTATATGAAACACATGATGAACCGAATGCATCCGGATATAAAGCGAACACATGTGAAAATTTTTCAGGAAAACATTCAGCTTATCTCTGACATCCTTTATCAACACAGAAATCGGTTCCTCTGTCCGGAGCTTGACGATGTACGTAACAAATGTACTCTCTGGTGTCAGTTGAAAAGACAACGCTTCTGTAAGCGCTTCTATTTTATCACTATTGTCCTTATATGGCTTTGTCAGGAGCAGCGCTAGATTCGACGCCGTTTCCAAGGACAACAGATCTTCATTCTGCCGGGAACGCAGAACTTGCTGGCGTCGGTTGATTGCTTCAAGCACCGTAGCCTTGACCTCCTCCGGATTCAGCGGCTTCTCTACATAGTCAATAGCTTTCAGTTTAATCGCTGCTTTTAAATATTCCTTGTCAGAATAGCCGCTCATAAAAATGATGCTGGTATCCGGCAGGATTGCCGACAGCTTTTCCACCATCTCAATTCCGTTCATTCTTGGCATACGGACATCGGACAAAATAATATCTGGCTCCTGCAGTTTTGCAATGTGCAGCGCACGGATTCCGTCATCTGCCTGAAAAATCTGATGAATCCCCAAACTCTCCCAGTCAATCGAAGAGGCCAGTCCCTCCCTTGTCAATAATTCATCGTCAGCAATTAACAGTTTCATTTTTTCTTTTGTCTCCTTTTTATGCAGCAGAACTCACCTCGTCCTGCGTCCGCATCCTTCATCCAAGGTTAATCAGTTATCTCTATTTTAACAAATGCAATCTAAAATGCAATAGGAATTGAGCTGGTAACATATTATAAGAGGAATTGCGCTGACGCGCAAGCAGGTCATCAGCCTCACGGCTGGTGACATATTATAAGAGGAATTGCGCTGACGCGCAAGCAGGTCATCAGCCTCACGGCTGGTGACATATTATAAAAAGAATTTACCCTTAATCGAAAAAATTTGCTGTTTTATGTGCAAAATCTGCCTGCTACAATAAATACATACAGAAAAACAGAGAACTTGTCACTGACAGCTTTTCTGCAGAGTAAGGTATTAAAAAGAAGGAGGGTAAAGCAGGTGTCAGATTATGTTTTGGAATTAAAAGGGATTACGAAAATCTTTCCTGGCGTAAAGGCATTGAATAATGTGCAGTTTCAGTTGAAAAAAGGCGAAGTCCATGCACTGATGGGCGAAAACGGCGCCGGAAAGTCTACATTTATCAAAGTAATCACCGGTGTGCATAAAGCTGAAGAAGGCGAGATGTTCTTAGACGGACAGAAAGTGGATTTTAAAGGTCCCAGGGACGCACAGGCGGCAGGAATCGCAGCCGTATACCAGCATCCCACATCTTATCCGGATTTGAGCGTTGCGGAGAACATCTTCATGGGCCATGAGATTATCAAAAACGGCATGATTCAATGGAAGCAGATGAACGAAGAAGCAACCAAACTGTTGGATCAGTTGAATGCAGATTTTAAGTCCACGGATGAAATGGGAGCATTGAGCGTTGCTCAACAGCAGATGGTGGAGATTGCAAAGGCGCTTTCAACTAACGCAAGAATCATCATCCTGGATGAACCAACGGCGGCGCTTACCAAGAACGAGTCCGAGGAGCTTTATCGGATTGTCGATAAACTGAAAGAGGATGGAGTTTCTATTATCTTCATCTCCCATCGTTTTGAAGACATGTACCGCTTAGCATCTCGAATCACAGTATTCCGTGATTCCCAGTATATCGGGACTTATAATGTAGACGGAATTACGAATGCAGATTTGATCAAAGCTATGGTTGGTCGTGAGATTAAGGATTTGTTCCCGAAACCGGAGGTTAAGATTGGAGCAGAGATGCTCAAAGTCGAAGGACTTTCCAGAATGGGATATTATAAAAATGTCTCCTTCACCGTACATGCAGGTGAGATTGTAGGTTTGACCGGATTGGTCGGCGCCGGACGTACAGAAGTTGTGGAAAGTGTCTGCGGAATCACGAAGCCGGACGAAGGCAAGGTTTATTTGGAAGGAAAACCGGTACAGATTAAGCAGCCATCCGATGCTATGAAGCAGGGAATCATCCTGCTCCCGGAGGACCGTCAAAAAGAAGGACTGATCATGAGCTGGGGCCTGGGAAGGAATGTTGTGCTTCCAACCATGGGCAAGTATGCAAAGAGCGGATTCAATGATGAGAAAAAGGAACGTGAGATTTCCAAAGAGCTTTTGGAAGAGGTTGACACAAAAGCTGTAACTATTTTCGACCCGGCATCCTCACTTTCCGGCGGAAACCAGCAGAAGGTTGTCGTTGCCAAGGCATTGGGCCAGGAGATGAAAGTCGTTATCATGGATGAGCCGACCAAGGGCGTAGACGTCGGTGCAAAGGCGGAAATCTATCAGATTATGGGCGACCTTGCATTAAAGGGATATGCAATCATCCTGATTTCCTCCGAAATGCCGGAGATTCTGGGAATGAGCGACAGAATCATCGTGATGTGCAACGGAAAAGTAACCGGAGAATTGAAACGAGGCGAGGCAACACAGGAGGGCATCCTGGAGCTGGCCATGGAAAAATCAAAGTAAGGGGGAACAGGGAAGATGAAAGAGAATAAATCAATCATAAAGAAAATTACCGATTCCCGTGAAGCGAGTCTGTTCATCGTATTGATTGTCCTGTGTGTAGTGATTTCGTTGCGGAGTCCTTCCTTCATGACATTAAAATCCATTTCGGATATGTTGAAAAACAATGCGGTTATCATGATCATGACCCTGGGAATGCTTGGAGTACTGCTGATAGGCGGAATTGATATTTCCATCGCCTCCACACTGGCATTCTCCGGTATGTCGGTCGGTATGTTAATGAAATACAGTGTTGTACAAAATACATTTCTTTTGTTTTTAATTGCCATCGGAATCGGCGCTCTGTGCGGACTGCTAGTTGGACTGATTATCTCAAAGGGAAAAGTACTTCCAATCATCGCAACTATGGGCTTTATGTACATATACAGAGGTCTTGCCTACATTATCGCCAACAGCCAGTGGGCAAGTGCTGAAAATCTGGGAACGTTTAAAGATTTTGCTCTGGGAAGTATCCTGGGTGTGAATAACGTCATCATCGTAATGGTGATCTGCTACATCATTTTCTTCATCGTGATGAAGTGGACAAAAATCGGAAGAATGGTCTATGCAGTCGGAAGTAACCGTGAGGCAGCTCAGATTTCCGGTATCAATACATCCAATGTGGAGCTGATGGTTTACACGGTAATGGGTACACTGGCAGGCTTATGCGGAGCTCTTGCAGTCTCCATTTACTCCTCTGCACAGCCGAATATGCTCTACGGCAGAGAGATGGATGTCATTGCTGCCTGCGTAATCGGCGGTGTCAGCATGACAGGCGGACGCGGAAGCGTAGCCGGAGCACTTTTAGGTTCTCTGATTCTGGCTATTATCGCAAAGGCTCTTCCTCTTGTTGGAATTGAAGCCATTGCGCAAAATACAGTAAAAGGTGTAATCATCCTGGTAGTCATCATACTGAATGTCATTACACAGCGGATGATGGATAAGAATAATCTGAGAGGGAGGGAGATGTAACTATGGCAGGAAAATCTGGAAGAACCATTGCCAATGTACCAGAGAAATCTCTGAAAAAGACATTACTCTGCTGGGAAGGCATGTTAGTGGTATTGTTTATCTTAATTAATATTTTTTGTGCAAGTATCTCCCAAAGCTATCAGTTTCAAAATGTTTTGAGAGAGATGCCGAAGTACCTGACAGAAATGTTCCTGTTATTTCCTATGGCATTCATACTGGTACTTGGTGAAATTGATATCTCCGTAGGTGCTACGGTCTGCCTTGCAGCTACGATGACCTGTATGGCCTCCAACAACGGACTGCCTTTCGGTGTTGTCATTCTCGTCTGTTTATTAGTTGGTACGGCTTGTGGTTTGGTAAACGGATTGATTCTCACGAATTTTCAGGAGCTGCCTCCAATGATTGTTACATTGGGAACGCAGATTGTTTTCCGTGGGATTGCAGAAATCGCACTTGGAAGCGGTGGTTCTATCTCTTTGACAAATGCAGACGGGTTCCGCATGATTGCAGGAAAAGTAGGGATTGTTCCTTATATCTTCTTTGTAGTCATCATTATGGCAGTGATATTCAGCGTAGTCCTTGCAAAAACAACCTTCGGAAGAAGCGTATATGCCATCGGCTCCAACCGGCTTGCAGCGTACTATTCCGGAATCCATGTACAGACCATCCGGTTAATCATCTACACGGTGATGGGCTTCATGGCAGGACTTGCAGCATTGTTCCTTACATCCGTTCTTTACGGTGCGAACACCACCACAGGAAATGGTTTTGAAATGGATGCAATCGCAATGGCAGTATTCGGAGGTATCTCCACCTCCGGCGGAAAAGGACGCCTGATTGGCGGTATTATTTCCGGCTTTACCATCATCTGCCTGCGTATCGGACTTGGTCAGATTAACATGAATCCACAGTTGATTTTGATTATCCTGGGTATCCTGTTAATCCTGGCAGTATTGCTTCCGAATATTTCATCCAAATTAAATATTAAGAAAAAGGCATAATCTGGTAAAAACAGAAGAATCATTTGATTTATAAATATATCCATTTTATAATCAGATACATACAATTCATTTCACGATACCAAGCGTCCTCTTCGTTAGGCTCAGGGCGCTTTGTATAAAAAAATAATATTCCAGGGAGGAAGAAAAGCATGAAGAAAAAATTATTAAGCGCTTTATTGTGCACAGCTATGGTAGCAACACTGGCAGTAGGCTGCGGCGGCGGAAATGACAGCGGAAGCGACAGCAACAGCGATAGTGGAAGCAGTTCATCATCTACCAGCGATGCAGGCGATGATGCCGACAGCGGCAGTGACGAGGGTGAAAGCAGCGGCGGCGGTACATACGCAATCGTAACAAAGTCCGCAGGTAATCCTTTCAACGAGAAGACAGCAGATGGCTTCCAGGAAGTTATCGAAGCAGCAGGCGGCACAGCAATCGTAAAGCATCCTGAGGCTGCTACAGCAGATGCACAGGTTTCTGTAATCCAGTCCCTGATCTCTCAGGGCGTTGACTCTATCTGTATCGCAGCAAATGATGAGAACGCTTTGCAGGCAGCATTGGAAGAAGCTATGGATGCAGGCATCAAGGTATGCTGTGAAGACTCCAAGACCAATCCGGACAGCCGTCAGGTATTCGTAAACCAGGCTGGTGTTCAGGAAATCGGACAGGCTCTGATGGACGCTGTACTTGATATCTCCGGCGGAGAAGGCGAATTTGCAATTCTTTCCGCAACATCACAGGCAGCAAACCAGAACGCTTGGATTGAAGCTATGAAGGAAGTTATGGAAGGCGACGACAAGTATTCAGGACTGGAACTTGTAGAAGTTGCTTACGGCGATGACGAGCCACAGAAATCTACAGACCAGACACAGGCTCTGCTTGCAAAATACCCAGACCTGAAAGTAATCTGCGCACCGACAACTGTTGGTATCAATGCAGCAGCTAAGGTTCTTCAGGACGAGAAATCTTCTGTAAAACTGACAGGACTTGGACTTCCATCTGAGATGGCTGAGTACATTGGCGATGATGATGATCATTCTTGCCCATATATGTATCTGTGGAACCCAATCGACCTTGGACGTCTTGGAGCTTATACTTCTATGGCATTGGTTGACGGAACAATCACAGGAGCAGAAGGCGACAAGTTCACCGCTGGAGACATGGGCGATTATGAAATCGTTGCAGCTGATGACGGTGGTACAGAGATGATTCTTGGCGCACCATTCAAATTCGATGCAAGCAATATCGACGAGTGGAAAGACGTATATTAAAATTTATCCTCTTCAATTGGATAGGGGAGATTTTACCCTCCCCTTCCACACCACGCAGCGTACCGTTCGGTACTATGCGGTTCAACAATTTACACGAACTTTCAGATAGTGGGCTGACATGGATGGATATCCAAGTCTGTCCACTATGATTGTTTTTGTCAACGCTGAGTTCTGCATACCATGATAAATGATAAATATTTTCCGCAAAAATACACGAGGATTCTTGAATGAACCTCTTTAACGTGCTATGATGTAAAAAAGGGAAAGCCAAAGAAGCGGCTACCCTCTGAAATACATCAAGCTAACACATGGTGTCAGCCGTCAACTATTGGGAGTAGTTGGCGGCTATTTTCTTTTATCCCCTCCTTCCTCTTTGGTCTGGAGGGTAAGCCCCTCCGACAATGGAGGGCAGCCGCCTTAGCTCTTTGGTTTTCCCATGCCGTCATTATAGCACGGCATTTTATAAAATACAATTACGGAACGACAAAAAGACCTACTGTAAATCATCCGATATAGCGACAAGTTCGTCTACCGTCTGCTTGAGCGTTCCCGCAAGCAGAGAATTCATCCGCATGTGTGATGACACCGGCATTGGTGGGTTTTCCATATGAGTCTCATAGTAATCATTACACAAATCTTTTAAGCGATCTGGAAATTTACCGTCTGTCATTTGAAACATACCTCACTATTTTTTACTGTGTCCAATATTTTTATGTGTTTTTAGCATATAAAATTGAACATCTCAAACTTTCTGTCAAAGAAATTGATATAGATATGAAGTTGTCTGTATTTTCTAAAGCTTTATTCTTTCAAACTCACACATCATTCGCCCCACCTTTTCCTGAACTTCCTCTACTACATCTTCACAATACTTCCTGCTTAATCCTGCTGCCTCCCCTACTGCCATGAGTTCTCTGCGGCCCGGAGCCGCACCTTCTCCATCTACAGTTGTGGTATGTTCACCATAATACGTCGTACTGTAAGTCAAATCATATGCAGGGCTTAGACGCCAGCTATCTTCTTTTTCATCATAAAGAAAAGCAAAATTTTTAGAATGGTCATCCCGATTATGCGCAAATACATTAAAACACATTCTCCGAAACATATTGCGCATATCTTCCTGGTTATCTCTTGTCAAAATTTTTGTGAGCTTCATTAGACTATGATAATCCAAACTGGGCTGCTCAAAATCTAACTCCAGTAATGCCGCTGCTGTCAACATATGGATTCTTTCTATTTTTTGAGTCCCCTCCATCCGCACCCTGTCAAACCGCTTTGTTCCAAAATATCCTTTACATTTCCGAGAGGGAAACAGCCGGGTCTCAGACATACAGATTCCGCACTGAACAGCACATTTTGCATACTCATATTCCATAAATCCACTGTCTTCTCCGTCTACATGCCTGGCAGGAAACTTAATGATCCAATCCTCTTCATCTACCTTTGTCATGATTTTAGGTCTTGCACCACCGCTTGTTCCCCCTAAACGATACAATGTATCCAACTCCTCTGTATATTCTGTCAGCAAAATATTCTGACACTGCTCTGCCAGATAATCCAAATCCAATCCAGAACTTTCCGCACCCAGATGCCTCTCCGGATGATACGTAAGCGCACCCATGCCAGAACTTCCGACAATTGCCAAACGGTCTAATATATCAATTTGGTCCGCATGAATACCATTTTTCGTTAAAAGCCGGTTTAAAAGAATATTTCCCCATGCATCCGGCAGACTGTCTGCAAAGACTCCGAACAAACCTTGAAAATAATCTTTCTGCGGAATAAATACCTGCTTTTTCAGCGGCAGCGAAAACGGGCTGATTGAAAAACCGTCCCTCAGCCATTCCTCTGCATATTCAAACGCCACTTTCTTTTCCGGAGTAAGTGCAAGCGTTCCTACCAACCGCTCTTTGTATAATACATGAAGATATCTATCTGCCTTCACGGATAACCTCCTCTATATTCCGATATGGAATTTGTGTAAACATATTTCGTATTTCATCTCCACAATCAAGCGCGACCGCAATCTTTGTCAAAGATAACAGCGATATTTTTCCGGTATTTTCAAAACGCTTGATCGAGCCAAAACTTACTCCGCTCATCCGACTCAGCTTTTCTTGAGAAATAGAACGTCTTTTTCGGATTCTCCGTATACGTTGTGCCAGATTTTGATCTATCTCCTCCGGAGTTTCCCATATATATTCTGCTGCCATTGCCATACTCCTTTTTCTTTAGATAAAATATTATATATTATATTGGAATTGTAGATATTTTGTATAATATATTATCCGTCCATATTATATCAATCTTTCTATTTTTTATCAACAATTTAGTAAGAAGGTTTCATATATGGCATTCTATTTTTTTAGTTCAAGACTATTTTAAAAATTTTGGAAAAAGCTGAAACTTTTCATCCCACTTTTTTATCTAATAAGTATCAATCGGTTGACAAGGAACTTGAAAAGATAAATTTAGAAAAACAAATAAGATTGGAGCATGCAATTCATTTTCAGAATCTGCACCCAAATAGTAATTAGAAAGGACGTGTAAACGTGGCAGATATGACGGGGCTTGTGAGAAGGGCACAGGCGGGGGATAAAGAAGCTTTTGTGGATTTAATTGAAAGCTGTAAGCAGGGATTATATAAAACAGCGCTCGCGATGCTGCGCAATGAGGCAGATGCGGCAGATGCGATTCAGGATACGGTACTGAAAAGTTACGAGAATTTACAGAGTTTAAGAAAGCCGAATTTTTTCAAAACATGGCTTACAAGAATTTTAATCAACCAGTGTAACCGCATATTGAAAGGGCGCGGGTATATGGTTCCCATTGACGAACATCCGGAACTGGAATATACCGGCCAGGATACATCCGGAAAAGATTTTATAGAGCTGTTAAATAAATTGGAGGAACAATACCGCATCGTATTATACCTCTTTTATGTAGAAGAATTCAGCATCAGGGAAATCAGCGTCATACTGGATATGAATGAAAATACAATAAAAACCCGATTATCCAGAGGGCGAGGCAGCTTCAGGAAACTATATATGAAAGAAAACCAGATTTCCTGCTGTTGAATTCGTTCAGCAAAGATAGCAAAACAGCCGTTTTGCATTTTGGAGCGGAATAGAAAAATATGAAAACAAAACGCAGCTATAAAAGTGGAAATAGATATAGAAAGCAGAGGTGCACAATGGGCAATTATGAGAAAGATTTTATCGAGAAAATGAGAGAAGAAGTTGAGATTCCTGGACTGGTAGATGATAAGCTGAATGAAATTTACGGAAAAATCAGACAGGATGAAGTGCAGATGAAACAGACTGGCCTTGCCGGAGGCAGAAACAGATTTTATAGGAATTTTGTTGTTGCAGCCGCTGCTGTGTGCGCAGTGGTGGCATTGTCGGCCACTCTTTATGCGAATCCTGCATTGGCACGAGATATTCCAATTCTGGGTGATGTGTTCGGACGTCTGCAGGAAAGGCGAGACAGCAGTGCTTATCCAGACAAAGACAAAACAGCATATGAAAATATTGGGGAACATTCCACACCGATTCAGGAAGCAGGAAATACTGCGGAAAACGAGATTGGTACGATGACAGTTTCCGACGCATACTGTGATGGATATGATATGTACTTTACACTTTCCCTTCGAGTGGAAGATGAAGAATTAAAAACAGCAGACTATTTCCTGCCAATGCATCAGGAAGGAGACGATACATCTCTTCTTGACGGCGGATATTTTACGATTGATCAGAAACAGGTGTGGCCGGTAGCCGGAGCGACACTTTGGAAATCAGAAGACGGAGTTTATGTAGGATTGTGCCGCATCCCCTCCTCGCAGATGGAGGGCTCCGCATTTGCAGATCAGATGACAGTCAATGTAAATATCAATGGCTTGAGCGCACACAAGGAATCAAAGCTTGGTTACAGGGAGATGTTTAAACAGGTAGAGGACGATTGGAGTATGCAGTTTGACCTGAAACCGGATACCTCTTCTAACCGCACGGCGGAACCAAATGCAGAGAGTAACGGCATCATTATACAGAAAGTGGTACAGACACCAAGCAACATGCATGTGACCTGCTATCTCCCGGCAGAACTTGCACAAAAGAATCCGGCATTTGTTCTATTGGATGGAAATGGAAACCGCGTGCAAAATGAAAGTTCGATGCATAATGCTCAGGAAGATGGAAGCGAGATTCAGGAGATGGTATTCAATGCTTCGCAGGCGGAGCAGTTTGTGATGCAGGTATTCGACAAGAATGCAGGTACAGATGAAAACGGTGAAATCCCGATGATTGCAGAGATTCCATTTGCAATGTGAGATAGATGATCATTACTGATGCATATTCACACCCAATAGGTTCACATTTATTGCATTTTTCATTTTTTTGATATAATAAATATCAAAGGAGGTGTTGATATGGCACAGGCTACTTTTAGTGTTCGAATGGATGAGGCTTTAAAGCGTCAATTTGATGCTCTTTGTGCTGACTTTGGAATGAATGCTACTACTGCATTTAATATTTTCGCACGAGCCGTTGTTCGAGAAAGAAAAATTCCATTTGAAATTCATGCTTCTGAAGAAGTAACAAGGGCTACTGGCATGCAGGCTTTTCTTGCTCTTCGAGCAGAAGCAAAGAAAAATGGTATTCAGGATTTGACCTTAGATGAAATCAACGAGGAAATCAGACAAACGCGGTATGGAGGTGAATGAATGACCTGCTATGCAGTAATTGACACAAATGTCCTTGTTTCTGCATTGCTTTCAAGTCATGAAGATGCCGCCACCGTTCTGGTCGTCGGAAAATTATTCTCTGGTGAGGTAATCCCACTCTTCAGTGATGAAATCCTAAAGGAGTACAATGAAGTGCTGCGGCGTACAAAGTTTCACTTCTCGGAAGCTAACGTCAATATGCTTCTCAAGACTATTGAAAAGTATGGTGAACGTGTTATACCTACACCGACCGATAAGCAGCTTCCGGACATGAAAGACATACCTTTTTATGAAGTCGTTATCGAAAGGCAAGAAGACAATGCGTATTTGGTTACTGGTAATATGAAACATCTGCCATTATTTTTTCTCTTATACTAAAAACAGATTTATAGTGATTTTGTAAAAAAGAAATCCCCGATCCTGTCTTTTTACAGGTAATTCGGGGATTCCTTTTTTATACAAATATCTCATATCCTACCACAAGTCTTCATAAATCTTCATGATATCCGCCTTGCTTGGCACCCGCGGATTAGTTGCCGTACAGCCGTCCGCCAGTGCAGCGTCCGCCATGCGGTCGATTGCAGCAAAATATTCTTCTTTGGATATCTTTTCCATCTGAGAAATAGACAGCGGAATATCCATTTCCTTCATCATGAACTGCACCCAGTTTACTAAAGAGCGCACCGTCATAATCTTATTGTAGCTGCTCAATCCCAAAATCTGCGCCACAGTAGAGTATCGCTTGACTGCCGGCAGATAGTCGGATTGGCTTTTACTGTGCTTATTGATATCACTGTTGAACTCAATGATATGCGGAAGCAGCATAGCATTAGCCCGTCCGTGCGGGATATGGAATGTAGCTCCAAGCTGATGAGCCATCCCATGATTCAGTCCCAGGGACGCGGAATTAAATGCCAGACCTGCCAGACAGGAAGCGGAATGCATCTTCTGTCTTGCATGAGTATCGCTGCCGTCCAGATATGCCCGAAGCAGAAATACACCACAGATTTCGATGGATTTCTCCGCCAATGCTGTCGAGAAATCATTCCGGTTTGTGCTGACACACGCTTCCAATGCATGGGTAAATACGTCCATCCCCGTATCTGCTGTGACCGCAGGGGGAACACTTTTTACCAGTTCTGCATCCAGGATGGCTTCGTCTGGAGTCATATCATAAGATACCAACGGATATTTCATTTGCTCCTTGGGGTCTGATACGACTGCGAACGAAGTAACCTCTGAGCCTGTTCCGCTGGTTGTTGGGATTGCAATCAACCCTACATCCCCGTAACGGTCTACACGGAGCGCAAACTCCCGAATGGACTTAGAAGAATCAATGGCAGAACCGCCGCCCACTGCAACGATTACATCCGGCCGGTATTCCAACATCTTTTTTACGCCTATGGAAATTTTTTCAATGGGTGGGTCCGGAACCACATCTTGAAAGATTTCAAATTCTTTCCGTCCCTTTTTCAGCGGATCTGTAACCAGATTAATCATACTGCTCTGCGCCATAAACGGGTCTGTGATGACCAGAACTCTTTGGTACGGGATTTCCGCCAGTCTGTCAAGCGCCTGGTCCCCAAAATATATTTTTGTCTTTATGTCAAAACTTTTCATAATCAATCTATTCCTTTCTGAAGGTTGACAAAGTCAAATCCTGCAGCAAACTACGGGACATTTGACCTTCGCGGGAACCATCGAAAATTCGACGGATTCCATACTTACCTCGCTTCGGAATATTGTTACTGTGGATAAATGCATTTCACGCCCGCGTCTTCAAACGCCTGAAGCCACCGGGCATCGGGCTCTTCATCGGTGACAATCGATGTAATATCATTAATCCCCGCAACCGTGTTAAATGCAATCTTTCCAAATTTGCTGCCGTCTACCACCAGGATTTTTTCTCTGGCGGATTCCAGCATCGTTCTCTTATTATCTGCGTGAAGCTCATCCGAGTCTGTAATCCCTGCCTGCAAGTCGATTCCCTTGCAGGATATCACAGCCTTATCCACATGATAGGATCTCAGCATCCTGTCTGTCTGAGGACCTACAAGAGCAAAAGACCCCTCCCTTGATACACCGCCGGTAGAAAGAATCCGCCAGTCCGGCACATCAAGCAGTTCTATGATGATCTCCACAGAATTTGTGATCACTGTCAGATTTTTTTTATCCTTCAATGCTTTCACAACATATACGGCAGTCGAACTAGCATCCAGCATGATGCTGTCGCCGTCACGCACCATCTTATTAAACAGTCCGGCGATACGCTGTTTGCCAATCACGTTATGATTTTTCCTGACTTTAAACGGCAGGTCGATATTCGTATTTTCATTAATAACCGCACCGCCGTAGCTTTTAATCGCATATCCGTCATTGACGAGCTTCTCCAAGTCCCTGCGTATGGTTTCTTCCGATACTTTATAGAATTGGCTTAATTCGCTCACTACCACACGGCGTTCTGCCTGTAGTTTTTCCAGAATTTCATTCCGTCTCTCAATTGCAAGCATTGTACCGCCTCCGAACTGTTTTTATTCATCTCTGTTATAGCCGACTGCAGCAGGTCTCAGCCCCGGCTGCTGCGCAGACTATACGCTGCTTATTGCGCAGCTAATGAACTATAAAATCGCATTGCGGATCTGTGCATCCGGATGCGCAATGACTGAGGAATCCAGGAACATTCCATCCTTTGCGGTCACCGATTTCGCCCGTTCAATGGCCGCCTCTACAGCCGCCACCTCTCCGGTCAGCATCAGATAAGATTTTCCGCACATTCCTCTTGCAATCCGAAGCTCTACAAGATCTACAATGGCTGTTTTTGCAGCTTCATCTGCTGCCACAATGATCGAAGTCGCATCATATGTTTCCATGATTCCAAGGGCAGAAACCTCTTCGATTGCTGCCGCCCCATAGATTGCCGGAAAAATGGATTCGTGTGGGTTACCGAGTACAAAACTGTTGATCAGGTGCATTCCATGTAATGTCTTTGCCGCTTCTACGGCTGCATTGACAGCACTCAGATCTCCTGAAATGATGACGATATATTTCCCCGGACATACGGTCTGTGCTTCGATGATACTGACTTCAGAGGTCTTTACCATGGCGTCTGCCGCCACGACACCTGCTGAAACAGTCTTATATTCTACCATTCCAATTGCCTTACTCATTTCCCTGCACGTCCTTCCTGCGTCTCTATGATCACATATTTCTCACTTACTTCTTTTACCACGCCGTTTATAGAGGCATGGATGCCCACGCTCAGACCCTTCGCCGGTTCTGCGATCATCTGGCCTGCGCTGACAGTATCCCCCTGTTTTACCACCGGGGAGGCCGGTGCGCCGATGTGCTGGCTTAACATAATCTTCACTTTCCGAACCGGAACTGCCGATTCGTCCAGCGGAGCTTCTTTATTATATTTCGTCAAATCCAACCTTGCCATGAGACGTTCCATCGGAACTTTACGGTATTCCCGCTCTTCCCCTACCGGCTTCGGTGTTACCTTTGGCGGCTTTAAGCCGTGGCTTCTTAACCCTGCCTTATATTCTGCCATCAACGTTCTTGGAGACAATCCCTGGAAACAGGAATACATCTCGCATAAGCCGCAGGAGCTGCAGAAAAACGTGTTGACAAAAATATCCGGCTGCTGCACATCCTTACAAGTCGCAGCCCGCATAAATAAATGCGGCTGAATCGGATGTCCCAAACGATTTCTAGGGCACATATCCGTACACATACTGCACTGGCAGCAACATGCCGCAGCCCGTTTCAAATCAATAGAAACCTTCTGCCGTTTTCTCTGAATAATATAATGAGATTCCGGCAGTACAAGAACCGCATTTGTAGTCTTTGTCACCGGCTGTGCCCCGCTCCCAATGAATCCCATCATCGGGCCGCCGATAAAGTACACCGGATTTGGCGTTGTCACGCCTCCTGCAAGGCGGACGGTCTCCTCAATGCTGGTCCCGATTGGCACGCGCACGGTTACCGGATGCTCCACCTCGGCTACCACGGAGACAAGTTTATCAACAACAGGAGTCTTCTGGTTCATCGCCCGATATACGTTGTATATGGTCTCTACATTAAATACAGCGACTCCGCATTCAATCGGAAGTCCTCCGGGCCTTACCACTTTACCGGTTACCTCATAGATTAACACCACTTCATCACCGGCCGGATACACTTCATCCAGAAGACCCAACCTAATCTCCGGGTAGGCGCCGATAACCGCATTTAATGCATCGATTGTCTTTGTATAAGCCTTCTTGATTCCGATGATGACCTCTTTTGCGCCAACCGCCTCACCAATCTGGTGGAAGGTATCTATAATTTCCTGGGCATATTTTTCAAGTAACTGTCTATGTAATCTTAGTAGTGGTTCACATTCTGCGCAGTTCAGAATAATTGTTTCCGCATTCTCATTCAGCTTTGCATAGGTCGGGAATCCCGCACCACCTGCACCAACGATTCCGTTTTGCTGCATGATAAGGCTTAATTCTTTCATATCCATAGTCTTTCACTACTCCAGTCCTGTTCCATCGTCAATAATTCCAACAATCGCCGCGTCAACGGGGGCATCTGCCATGCCGCTTCCAATCCTCGCCGCACTGCCTTGTGCCACCAGCACATATTCGCCCACTCCGGCGCCGATCTTGTCAATGGCAATCAACTGCTTTGCACCGCTCTGCATATGCTCCAGGACATCCACGATCATGAATTTATTACCGACTAAATTTTCACTTTTCCGTGTTGAAACAACACTTCCTACTACTTTTCCGATTAGCATATGATCCTCACCGTGTCTCCTGTTGCAATTTTAGCCGCATTCGCTTCATCTGTGTCAATATGCATTTCCAGTGTAAAACTGTCATCTACACGTATCTGCACATTGTTAAATACGGTTCCGCGCTCATTGTCTGCTTTTACAGAAACAATATCTCCGTCGTGTACTCCTGCTGCCATGGCATCCTTCGGTGACATGTGGATATGCCTTTTTGCGATGATACATCCTTCATTCAGGTAGATAACGCCTTTTGGCCCTACAACTGCAATTGCAGCGGAACCTGCGATATTGCCGGATTCCCGGATGGGCGCTTTCACACCAAGCCGAATGGCATCTGTTGCAGATACTTCCACCTGGGATTTGCTTCTTACCGGTCCCAAAATGCGGACATTCTCAATAGCGCGAAGCTTTAATCCCACAATCGTTACCATCTCGTTGGATGCATATTGACCGCCCATCAGCTCTTTTTTCTTTGTAAGCTGGTAGCCCTCTCCAAACAAAGCCTCCACATGCTCCTGAGTCAAATGGATGTGTCTTGCGGATACGCCCACCGGCACCAGATATCCATTTTCCGCAGAAGTCTTTTGCTGCTCAATTGCTTCTAAGACCATCTTTGTAATTAATGCTACATTACTATTGTCCATATTAATTCTCCTCTATCCTCCGAGGAACGGTTCTAGAAAGAACCGTCCCTCAGACAGCATCGCACTTTTTATTTGATTGATGGAAGAATCTTCTCTACGTCGCCGTGTGGTCTTGGGATTACATGAGTCGCTACCAGCTCGCCAAGTCTTCCTGCTGCTTCTGCACCGGATTCTACCGCTGATTTTACTGCACCTACGTCACCGCGTACCATAACAGTTACAAGACCAGAACCAATCTTCTCTGTTCCTACCAATACAACATTTGCTGCTTTAAGCATAGTATCTGCTGCCTCGATTGATGCTACCAGGCCTCTTGTTTCTACCATTCCCAATGCTTCCTGTGACATTCTTTTTTCCTCCTTCTGGATCGTCTGTTCTACATGAATCTCTTCTGCCTGCTGCGCCGCCTGCTTCACTCTCTGAACCGTCTTGGCAGGCGCTTTGGCTGTTTCCGTTTTCTTTGTGGATGCAGCTTTTGTTCCCGCAGTTTTCTTCGCTCTTCCTTTTTTTGCCGCGCCTTCTGCTTTTGAAGAATCTACATTCCTCTCTTCGCCTGCCGGCTTATTTTCATCTGCCATTTTCACTGCCTCCTTAATTTACCCGGTTTGCACTCTTGTTCACCATCTTAATAATCTCTTCGTGAGGACTTGCAATCACCACATAAGCTGCCGGCTCTTTAATTCCGCCAGCCACGGCTGCTTCAATCGCCTGTGTGACCGCGGACACATCTCCACGAATAATGACCGTGACAAGTCTTCCACCCAGTTTTTTCTCCCAGGTAACCATTTCCACATCTGCCGTCTTGCACATAATGTCAATAGCGACAACGGCTGCGGTTACACTCGGGATTTCAAAAAATCCATATGCCTGTCCCATGAGACTGCTCCTTTACTTATCAATCCACGGAACTGCACATTCATCATTTTATATTAAACGGAATATGATTCCTGCACAGCTCCTGGCTCCTTCATTAAATAGTAGGGAGAATCTTCTCTACATCATCATGTGGTCTTGGGATTACATGTGTTGCAACCAATTCCCCAAGTCTTGCTGCTGCGTCTGCACCAGTCTCAACTGCTGCCTTTACAGCTCCTACGTCTCCGCGTACCATAACAGTTACAAGACCAGAACCAATCTTCTCTGTTCCTACCAATGTTACTTCTGCAGCCTTTGTCATTGCATCTGCTGCTTCGATTGCTGCGGTTAATCCTCTAGTTTCTACCATTCCTAATGCTTGCTGTGCCATTTTTATTTCCTCCTAAATTTTAATTCGACGCCCCTCACCTTCGTTCGGCGGCAGGTTGTTTAAACCTCTTTCAAAAATTTTTTATTCGGTGTTCCTTTATCTAATCCACTCAGTTTCAACATCTTCTCCGTATCCTCTGTGGGCCTTGCAATCTCGTATTCTGCTACAATTCCTGCAAGCTGTTCTGCCCGTGCCTTTGCCGCGTCTAATGCAGCCTGCACATCGGATACGCTTCCGCGAAACTTTACCATCACAATCAGCGGTACAGGTAACTCATCTGCATTCGCCGGTTTATTTTTATCAAAGGTCTCCAAACGGACGTTACCGGCTTTACACCCGGCATCTGCCGCCGCATAAGCGGTCGCCAGTCCGAATACCTCCAGCATTCCTACTGCTTCTCCCATAATAACTCTCCTTCACGGGACCTATTTGTATCGCCCCCTCACCTTCGTTCGGCGGCAAGTCGTCGAAAGGCATTTTAAGAAATGCTTCGCATTTGCCTTTCTCCTCACTTGTTCACAATTGCAATCTTCAGGCCTTCCTGCTTCAGATTTGTCACATGCGCTTCGTTGATCTGATCCAGTGGGAATTCGTGTGTAATCAGGTCATCCATCGGAAGCCCGATTGCCTTTGCACGTTTCAGGAAATCAAATGTAGTTGCATAATCTCTCAGCGTATATACCCAAGAGCCAACCAGTGTGATTTCTTTTGAGCACAAGTCAAAGTGCGGATTGATGGTAGCATCTCCACCATTGATGAAGAATCCCAATTCGCAAAGTCCGCCGCCGTTGCGGATGAACTTGTAGATATTTGCATGAGCCACCGGTGAACCGGTACACTGGAATGCAAAATCTGCCTCGTGTCCGTCGAATGCTTCCTTCACTGCGCCGCTGAGTGCTTCAATTCCTTTGTGGTTCATGAAGTTCACGGAACGTTCTGCGCCCATTCTCTTCGCGAAATCCAGTCTCTGCTGATTTCCGTCCACTGCCACGATATTCTCAATACCCATAGTTCTCAGAACTGCGATACAAATCAGACCGATTGGTCCGCATCCCTGTACGACTACTCTGCTGTTGAAACGCAGGATACCAGTTGTCTTTGCTCTCTCTACTGCATGAACCAGTACGGCACATGGTTCGATGAGGATACGTGATTTCAAATCCAGATCACTTACGTTAAATACTGTAGAACCTTTACGAATCAGTATGTAATCTGAAAACCATCCGTTCAGATGAATGTCATCATCCGGGAGCAGTCCGTATACATCCGCGCCGCCTACATTTTGCTTATTCAAGTCGAACATGGTGATATCCGGATTGTCTTTGAAGATCATACAGCTTACAACCTTGTCGCCCAGTTTCAAAGGCTTTCCGGCGCTGTCTACTTTCACGTCTTTGCCCATCTTCACGATTTCTCCGGTTCCCTCATGTCCCAGAGCTACCGGAATCAGGCTGAATGGGTCTCTCTTAAATTCATGTGCATCTGTTCCGCAGACACCGCATCCTTCTACCTTTACGAGAATATCTCCGTCGCCAACTTCCGGCATCGGAAATTCCTTTACATCATAATGTTCCAGAGCCGTCAGCATAGCAACATGTGCGGTCTTTGGAATTTCTTTGCTTGCTGCAGGAGCAGCGGCCGGAGCTGAAACCGGCTGGCTTAACATACTTTCCAAAACCTGCTTCACAACGGCTTCTACATTTGCAGAATTCATTTCCATTTTTTATTCCTCCTACTATCTAATGCACAGACTGTCGCACATTACGCAGCGTCTTCTCTTCGTAAATGCGCTCGCGCTTGTAAGTCCTTCTCCTGTACGGCTGGCGATGGTAAAGGTACAGAAACCTTCCCCGCCGAATCCGATGGCCGAATAGGATGGCCCGTTCTTTACAAGGATTGCTGTGTCAATTGCCTTTGCATATGTGGTAATGTTGTCCACATTTTTTGAATGGATATGAGCGGAATGACGGTTGCCGTGCTCTAGCCATACAGCCTGTTCTACAGCATCTTCAAAGTCTTTTGCTCTTACCACACCCAGAATCGGCATCATCAATTCCTCGGCAATCAACGGATGCTCCTTGGGTCCCTCAAACGTGATACACCGAATATTATCCGGTACGTTTACACCAATCATACCCAACAAAGTTTTTGCATCTCTTCCTACACATTTTCTGTTCAGACGGCCGTCTTTTAATACAACTGCTGTCAATGCGTCCTGCTCTTCTTTCGAAGCCAGGTAGCATCCCTGCTCAGAAACCATATAATGCATCAGTTCATCTGCGATAGAATCCACTGCTACGATTTCCTTCTCTGCAATACAAGGAAGGTTATTGTCAAATGTACATCCATTTACAATATCTTCTGCTGCTTTGCGAATGTCCGCCGTCTCATCAACCAATGCCGGCGGATTGCCCGCTCCTGCACCGATTCCTCTTTTACCGGAAGATAAGACTGCCGTTACCACGCCTGGGCCGCCTGTAGCAGCAATCAGCGGAATATCTTTATGCTTCATCATAATATTGCTGCTTTCCAGAGTCGGCTTTTCTACCGTACATGCAATATTGTCCGGGCCGCCTGATTCAAGAGATGCCTCGTTGATCAGATTGACAGCATAGATTGATGTCTTGATTGCTGCAGGATGCGGATTGAATACCACGGTATTTCCTCCTGCCAGCATTCCAATCGTATTACACAGCACCGTCTCACTCGGATTGGTACATGGTGTGATAGCTCCAATTACTCCAAACGGTCCCATCTCTATCAGTGTCAGCCCTCTGTCTCCCGACCAGGCTGTTGTTGTAATGTCTTCTGTTCCCGGTGTCTTTTCAGCCACAAGCTGGTGTTTCAAAATCTTGTGTCCGACATTTCCCATACCGGTTTCCTGTACTCCCATGCGAGCAAAAATCTCTGCATTCTCTTTAATTTTTACGCGGATACAGGAAATAATCTTTTCTCTCTGGTCCATGGACATCCGGGCAACGATTTTCTGTGTTTTCTTCGCCGCTTCAATGGCAGCGTTCATATCTTTAAACACACCGTGATTACCGGTCACGTCAGAAGCAATCTGCATCTTTGCAACCACTTCCTGTACAATGTCCTGAACCATCTGTTCATTTACAGACACGCTATTACCTCCTTAAATGCTTCCCTGCCGTAGGCTGCAAGCTCGGTATCCTGCTCGGCAGTTCCGCCGCTTACTCCTATGGCACCCACTATTTTTCCGTCTGCTTCCAAGACCTCACCGCCTCCGAATATAACGATTTTTCCGTCATTCGTAAACTGGATGCCGTATAAAGACTGCCCCGGCTGGCTCAAATGACTTAAAGCTTCCGTTGACATCTTCAGGCTTGCAGAGGTAAATGATTTATTCAACGCAATATCGAAACTTGCGATGTAGGCTCCGTCCATACTCTGAACTGCCACAGGCCTTCCGGCCTGATCCGCAACCGCTACTACGGCCTGGACCCCCATTTCCTCCGCCTTTTCCCTGACCTTTTGAATCAGGGCGTTGGCGATATCCAGGGTCATCTTATATTTCTTACATTTACAGACATGTCCGGCTGTATGTGCAGAGCCTTCATTTTTCATACCTTCCAGCACAGCTTTCACCACACTGGAAATGTCCTGTTCATTCATGGTTCTTACATTCCAAGCTGGCTCATAACCTTCTTGGTAATCTCTGCTACCAGGTCGGCGTCTGCCTTCGGAGCTGCGCTGCTGCAGTTTCCGCCGCATGTATGACAGCTTGGCTTACCAGCCTTTGCGTTCGGGCATACATTTGCAGGATGCTTTCCAGGAAGTCCGAACTGTCTTCTGATCTCGTACAGCTTCTCTACCTGCTCTTTGCTCAGTTCCTGTGGTCCGCCAATCTGCATGGTCTGCCATAACAGACGTGCATAGAATTCTACGGATTCCATCTTATGATATGCATTTAACAGAGAATCGGAATAAGTCAATGCGCCGTGGTTCTCCAACAGAACTGCGTCAAAATACTGCAGATGCTCGGATACTGCATCCGGAATCTCCATAGTAGAAGGTGTGCCGTATTTTGCAATCGGAACACATCCCAAAGCGATAACTGCTTCCGGCATGATTGGCTGAGTCAACGGAATTCCTGCGATTGCAAATGTAGTTGCATACAATGGATGTGCATGTACTACAGAATTAACGTCTGGTCTCTCTTTGTAAACACGCATATGCATCTTAATCTCAGAAGAAGGTCTGAAGCCTTTGTTTGCCTGAAGTACATTTCCGTTTGCATCTACTTTACAGATATATTCCGGAGTCATGAAACCTTTGCTGACACCAGTCGGTGTACACAGAAATTCATTGTCATTCAGCTTTACGGAGAAGTTGCCGTCATTCGCTGCAACCATACCACGATTGTAAACACGTTTGCCGATCTCGCACATTTCTTTTTTGATTTCAAATTCGTTTTGCATTATTTTATCCTCCTTGATTTTTAACAACAGATGTTGTTTTACGTTGTTTCTACATTTATTTTACCGCACAATCTCACATAGGTCAACAGATTATACTCCTGTTTCTCACCCGCCAATTTGACACTCAATCCCGGATGTCCCGGATGCAATATGCAGTAATTCACTCATTTTTTCATTTGACGGCGGTTTCACATCTCCCATCAGGTATTCTCTCCCAAGCCCAGTATATTTATCCTGCCCAAGCCTGTGATATGGAAGTAAATGCAGCCGCTTCACATTTCCAAGCTGTCTGGCAAATGCGGCTATATCCCGAATTTCCTCCAAAGTATCGTTGAATCCCGGAATAACCGGCACCCGGATACTCAGCTCGGTGAGGCGGGAATCTGCGACTTTCTTCGCATTTTCCAGCATCAGTTCGTTGGACTTTCCAGTATACTCTTTGTGCTTGTCCGGATTCATATGCTTAATATCCATCAAATATTGATCCAGATAGGGGAGTACGCTTTCAATCACTTCCCATTTTGCACATGCCATACTTTCCATCGCCGTGTTGATACCGCTATCCTTTGCGGCCCTCAACAGAGCAGTTGTAAACTCTGACTGGCAAAGGCTTTCCCCGCCGGAGAGTGTCAGCCCTCCTCCGGTTCTGCGGTAATAAGGACGGTCCTTTTCCACAATCTCCATTACTTCTGCGACCGTCACATCCCTGCCGATAATCTTCGGTTTCCCCTGCACCAGCATAGTCTGGATGGCATATTCCTGGGATTCCGGGTTACAGCACCAGCGGCAGCGAAGCACGCATCCCTTTAAAAATACAATGGTCCGGATTCCGTTTCCATCATGGATTGAGTACCGCTGAATATCGAAAATGCGGCCTTTCGTCTTCATATAGTCTTCCATGGTGCCTTTCCTTCCTGCCTGTGTTTAAGCCTGTTCACCAAATCCCTGCTCGGTCCGGCGGATGATATCATCTTGTAATGACTTGGACAGCGTGGTAAATAATGCACTGTAACCTGCCACACGCACCACCAGATGCTTGTACTGTTCCGGATGCTTCTGTGCATCTAAAAGTGTCTCCCGACTAACAACATTAAACTGCATATGGCTGCCCTTCTGGTCAAAGTAAGAACGAATCAGTCCTACGAAATTGTCGAGCCCTCTTCTTCCGCTCAATGCGGATGGATGGAACTTCTGGTTAAATAATGTGCCGTTAGATGCGATATAATGGTCCAGCTTGGATACGGAATTGGCTGCTGCTGTCGGTCCGTTGACATCCTTGCCTGCGGACGGAGATACTCCATCTGCTACCGGCATATGTGCAAGCCTGCCGTCCGGTGTTGCCCCGGTCTGCGCTCCAAGAGGTACATTCGCTGATACCGGATACAATCCTGCCTGGAAAATACCGCCTCTCGGATTCTTGTAATTCTGCAGCGGCCTGGTATATGTGTATGCCACATCTCTTGCAAATGCATCTACCTCAGCGATATCATTTCCAAACTTCGGTACTTCGTCGATAAGGTTCAAAAGACGTTCGCCATTTGTCTTCACTTCCGGCGATTCGGAAGCAGCCACTACCGTTTTCAGGATAGCTGCAATCTCAGCTTCTCCCACGTTCTGACCGGCGGCTTTCATCTCATTTGCCACATTAGCCGTAACTGCTGCAATGTCCTCGGCAGCTAACCCCTTGCCGTAGTTCGTCATCAGGGCAGTTTTTAGTTCCTTCATCGTGACTTTCTTTTCTTCATAAACAAGCTTCTTCACCGCATAGAGGGAATCTGCCATGTTGGCAACTCCAAAGCCCTGAGGACCCGTGAAGTTGTAAATCGCTCCGCCTTCCTGTACGGTCTTGCCCTGCTTCATACAGTCATCTACCATGGAGGACAAAAACGGCAGCGGACAGCGCTCAGCATGAGCCATATCAATGGCATTGTCCGCGTTCACCAACAGCTTGATCGCATAATCCATCTGCACCTTGTATGCATGATAGAATTCTTCGAAAGTCTTCATCTCCTCCACATTGCCAGTCTGCGGGCCGACCTGCACGCCTTTGTCCACACCGTTGGTAAATACCAGTTCCAACGGACGGCACATATTGAAGAATGCAGCGTCATGCCATCCTTCGGTCTTCCCTGCCTTCTGAGGTTCCACACAGCCGATGATGTTGTACTCCCGCGCATCCTGCAATGTGAGTCCACGGCTGACCAGAGACGGAATGATGACTTCATCATTGTAATATGCCGGCAGTCCGATTCCGGTACGTGTCAGCTCTGCTGCTTTCACCAGGAATTCATGTGGTGAACCGTTCCATACTCGGATTGAGAAGGACGGCTGCGGCAAAAATACATGCATCGAAGCCTGAATACACATAAAGGACAAATCATTCGTTACGTCAATGCCCTCCCCGTTCTGTCCTCCTGCAATCAGGTTCTGGAACAGACTGTAGCCTGCAAACCCTTCTGCAGATGCAGCGTCACGACACTTGTTCAGGTCGTTTAACTTCACCCAGATACAGTCCATCAATTCCTGAGCAAATTCTCGTGTCAGCTTACCGCTGTCCAAATCCTTCTTGTAATAAGGATACATGTACTGGTCAAAACGCCCAGGCGAGATGGAATGGCCGCTGGATTCAATTTGAAGAAGCTGCTGTACAAACCAGAAAGACTGGCATGCCTCATAAAATCCAGCAGCACCTTTTTCCGGAACATTCGCACAATTCTGTGCAATCTGGAGAAGCTCCAGCTTCCTTGCACCGTCAGTACACTTCTCCGCCTCCTCAAGCGCCAGCTTAGCATAACGCCGCGCATAATTGATTGCTGCGTCGCAACTGATGATAACTGCCTGTAGGAAACGTGACTTCTTCTGATAGTCTCCATCTGCCAGACTTAAAGATGCCAGCTCTGCCTCTGCCTTTTCCCGGATTCCGGAAAATCCGATTGCAAGTACCTCTTCATACTTGACCGTCACATGTCCGACCCCGTTATAGAAATAATTTCCCGGTGTGAACATGTTGTGCTCCATGGCAATCAGCGTCTCCGGCTCCATGTAAGCGGTCGCCAATTCACTGGTTGTCTTGCCTTTCCAGTAAGCATTCGCCTCTTTCAGCTCCCGCTTGGTCTGCTCCGAAATATAAAACGGATCGGCAGACCTAGTCTCAACCGTGTCAAACTCTGACTCCAGCCATTCGTAAGAGAATTCTGGATATGTCTGGCAGCCTCTGGGTGCTATCGTGGTACTTCCCACAATCAGTTCCAGATCACGGATGATGATTGGGATATTTTCCAAAATGTGCTGAAATGCCTTGGCTCGCCGAATAATCATGGGCTCATTCTCTGTCTGGCGGTATGATTCCGTGATCAGAACAGCCCTGGCTGATTCAATCTCCGGCAGCTTTGCGTACAAGTGCTCTACCAGCTTTGGAATCCGGTCAGTCTTCGGGATATCCGTACTGTCATAAGTATATAATCCCATCTGCTTGTTACTCCTTTCTTATCCATGAAATGTAAAATTGCTATGAAATTCTCTCTCATAAATAGGAAATTCATGGATATTTTTAACCTTGTTGAGAGAATTGTGAACCCTCCCCATCCAGTTGGTTGTATTATACTCCTAAAACATAGAAAAGTCAACGAAAACCAACATTTTTTATTGTGTTTTTTCATTTATTTCAAACGAATCCCAACACTTTCATTGTTGGTTTTTGTTTTGTTTTTGTGGATAATCTCTTTGGATGTGTTTGGTTATTTTTACCAATGAAATTTTATACATTTATGAAATTCTATAAAAAGAGTACAAATACCATGTGCCGGATAACAGCTTTGCTATTCATCAAAAAAAGCCCTGCGCAATGGTATGCACTAAGGCTTTTTACAGACGGTTCCTCAATTATAGCTTCGCGGAAATAAAATCGCGAATCTCTCCCGCCACAATATTCATCAGATTCGTGCGGGCCTCCATACTGGCCCAGGCAATATGCGGCGTAATTAAAAGTTTGCTCTTATCCTGAACCTGAAGCAACGGATTGTCGGGAGACATAGGCTCCTGACAGAGAACATCCAAACCTGCCGCGGCAATCTTGCCTGCATTCAGCGCATCCGCAAGCGCTTTCTCTGACACAATCGGTCCCCGGCCCAGATTCAAAAAAATTGCATGCGGCTGCATGATAGAAAAAGCATATGCGTTCATCAGTCCTTCTGTATAGGTATTGAGCGGTGCGTGAACAGATACGATATCCGACTTACGCAGCAGAGTATCAAAATCCACCTGCAGGTAACCTCCCTGTTCCGGTGCTCCGGATGCCGAATAGTAAAGGACCTCCGCACCAAACAGACGGGCAATCTCAGCCACCCGCCTGCCGATTGCACCAAGTCCAATGATTCCCCACGTCTTTCCGGTGAGCTGATAAAATGTTTTTGCAAAATGGGTAAACATGACATCATTGATATAATGCCCGTCCTTCACATAATCATCATAATACCGCAAGTGTTCCATCAGATAAAATAACATGGCAAATGTATGCTGTGCTACGGATTCTGTCGAATAACCTGCTGCATTCCTCCATGCAATCCCTCTCTGTGCCAGATAATTCTTGTCCAGATTGTTGGTTCCTGTGGCAGTGACACAGACCAGCTTTAAATTCTGTGCAGTATGGATAGTCTGCTCATTAATAGGAACTTTGTTGACAATCACAACGTCTGCATCCGTTACTCGTGCAGGCACTTCCTCCGGCGAAGTAAAATCGTATTCCACCACCTCACCTAACTCCCGAAACTGTTCAAAGTCCATATCTTCTCCGATTGTCTTTTTATCCAAAAATACAAGCTTCATACCGACCTCCTCTTTGGTTTATCATTTCTCGAAATCCTCTTGACTCCTAAAAACCATATCATCTGTTTCGGAACATTTCTACAATATTCACCATTTCCTGAGAGGGATTTGAAATCACTGCGGACTGAAAAACTTTACAGGGCGGATCTTCTTTTACACTTTCTACCGCCGCTGATACAGCAGAAATGCTGCCGCCCATAAAGACCAGTACGTGACCGCCGCATTTCGTATCCTTTGTCACATACTCTACATCTGCTGTTTTTAACATGCGGTCTGTCACTATGACTGCATTCGCATCCCCAAGAACCTCTACAAGACCATAAGCACCATATGTCATGGGAAAACCTCCTTTTTTAATCCGTGTAACTGTTGAGTACCCTCACAGTTATCATTCCGTACTATTTATGAATCGTCATCTTAATTGCTGTCTCTGTGTCCTCAGACGGCGCTGCAATAATCGTATGAGAAATAATTTTCGACAACGGTTCTGCCGTGCGAAGCGCTGTTTCCATAGCTGCTTTTACATCGGAGACACTTCCGCGCATCTTCACGCAGGCACCCGCTGAAAGACGGTTCCTCTCCACGCCCTGTATCCTCACGTCCGCTGCCTTCGCCGCAGCATCCAATGCCACAAAGCAGGCGCATTCGCTTTCCAGTTCAAACACCCCGATTGCCATTCCTGTGTATTGCTCTGACATCTTCTGTTTCCTCCTACTTAACTTAGGAACTGCTGGAAAATAACCTGCATCATGCAACCATGTTATTTTCCTATCATTCCGTAAACATATTTACTGAGCCATATATTTGCTATTATACTATATCAGGCTGCGATATTGCAACCTAAGAAACAAGGGCAAATTAATTTTAAAATTCACATTTTCATGGATACAATGTCTTCGACAGAGTAATCTGGTTGATCATATTTTTCCTTTGTATAATCTCCCTTCCCGCCATTATCATATTCCTCAAGATATCGCCCCATACCAATAGGACCTAATGCATTAATTAATGCCTCCGTACCTAATCTTTTAATTTCACTGGTTTTAAGAATTTTCATCGTCTGGCTCATCATACTCGAACACCTCCATTACAAATTCTACTGGATTTTTAACATCTATTTTGCTACCTATTCGTTGACTTCCTTTCAAAAATTTCACATCTGTAGTCAGCAAAACATCTGCCCCTGCTTCTGCACTCGCAAGATGCAGACTATCAAACGCCCTTATATTTGACATCTCTCTAATCTGAATTGCTCTTTTCTCAATTCCAGTAGTTATCTTTATCACTTCAGTTATAAGCGCATTATAAACACTTCCTACATTATTTCTCTTTTCTTCATCTTTTATCTTCGACATTTCTATTTCCAATATATCTGAACCGGCAAGTTCTAATTCCCCATCATATACCTTCTGCATAACGATTAAGACTGCCTCTCGCTCTAAATAATTTTTGATATTTGTTCTATCATCAAATAAGCGATTATAACAACAATTATCTAAATATACTTTCATTTAGATCACCCCAACTTTCACCTCACTGCTTTCTTCTTGATATACTATATTTAATAAAATCATAGTAATAATATATTTTATTATATAGTGATTCAAAGCAGTTCGCAACTGCCTCTCTCAAAATTGGCTTTATAAATTTTTGTGTTTTCTACACCTCTTTCATCATCCATTGAAGCAGCATAATGTGATATTCTTCATCTTTGATAATCCTTGCCAGAACCGCGTTGATATATCCATCTTTTATGATATCCATATGCATCCGATATTGACGGACCGCATCCTTCTCCGCCTCAATATCTGCCAATAACATTCTTTGGATATTTTCCGGTATTGTTAAGTATTCCGGCGTCCACATCCGGCGTCCTCCATTTTGATATTTCGCCGTAAAATCAACATTTCCTCCCAACAGGCAAATGAGTTCTCCCAGTTTTTGTAAATGCATCATCTCTGCCATTGCGATTCCAAGGATTGTTTTTGCAAGCTGACACCTCTCATATGACAAACGATTTTCATTATTGATATATTGCGTTATTGCACTCAGTTCTGATACGGAGCCACAGTAATCAATGCTGAGCAGGTTGGCATATGCCTGATTTTTTTCTTTGACTTGAAGAGGCGGATAAGGTAGGTCAGCCATAATTGGTTTTACACTCATAAAATTGCAGGAAGCCGTGATCGGATTACATTTTTCTTCCATAAAAATCTCCATTTTTTATATTGATTTCTATGATAGTATATTATATGAATGGAAATGTATGCCAAATATAGGCAGTATTAGAATATTGTTTTCAATTAGAATAAAATCAATTTTTAAAATGAACCATGTTGATTTTATTTTTTTGAATTGATATACTGTAACTATCAAAAAGGGATGATATTGTCTATAACAAAATAAATTTCTCACAACTTTTTATTTACTAACCAAAAGAAAGGCAGGAAGCGCATGTCTTCTATTACATCTGATATCCACACACATACTATCGCAAGCGGACACGGTTCCACAGCGACCATCACTGATATGGCGAAGGCCGCAGCAGCGCAAGGTTTGAAACTGCTCGGCATCTCCGACCACGGCCCGGCCACATTGGGAGGCGGAAGACCCTCTTATTTCCGCAGCCTGGCCCACGCCGCAAAGAACCGGCTGGGAGTCGAGATGCTTTACGGCGCAGAGGTGAATATCTTAGACAATCAAGGGACTTTAGATTTGGAGGACTCCATTTTAGAACATCTGGACTATGTCATTGCCAGCATTCACAAGCCTGTGAAAAAGCCAGGCACCATAGATGAAAATACAGCAGCCTATATTGCTGCCATGAAAAATCCATATGTCCGTATCATCGGACACTGTGACGATGTAAAATATCCGGTAGATTATGCCGCTCTTGTACAGGCTGCTATGGAGAATGACGTACTCCTGGAAATCAACAACAGCTCCCTGAGCCCGGAAGGATACCGCGGCAATACCCGATTCAATGATTTGATGATACTGAATCTGTGCAGGCATTACAACCATCCGGTCATTCTATCAAGCGACAGCCATGGAACAGGAAATGTAGGTAATGTTTCCTATGCTCTGGAACTGGCAAAAACGGCAGAGATGCCGGAACAACTCATACTCAATTATTCAACCAAGGGTCTGAAATGCTTTTTAAGTCGATAAAGACTTTGCGGCCGCTCTCGTTATCTGGGACGGCCTCTTTTATATCTGAAAATCTTATTGCCGCTGCTTTTGAATATTACAAGTTTTCGTTACATGTCCTATCATAATAATTCCCATTTTTTTATTTCAAAGAATTGACTTCCTTACATTTTCCTGCTATAGTCTATAAGGTTGAGATGTTGATTTCTCAACATTTAACAAGATCTGCATGAAAGCAATACCTCTCCGTGGGCTGCTATATCCTTGCAGGTACAGTCTTATTTTTAACGTGAAAGCCCACTAGACCAATAACGAGGTTCTTATGATTCAACGATTTGAAAAATTTACAACTGGTATCACACGGATTTATAAAAGTATTCAAAAAATTAAGAAGCACAAAATGAGCACCCTTGGACTGAAAGGCACTCATGTCATGTGCCTTTACTACCTTAGCCGGCATTCCGAGGGACTCACCGCTTCAAAGCTCTGCCAGCTCTGCAGTGAAGACAAAGCCGGAATCTCCCGAATCTTAGCGGATTTGGAACAAAAGAAGTTAATTCGTTATGAGCAGAATGAAGGCGGAAAAAAATATCGGGCAAAAGCATTGCTCACCAAAGAGGGACTGCATGAATCTCGGAAACTGACAAAGCTGATTCTACGTGCCGTAGAGGTCGGTGGAAAGGGACTTGCAGAAAAAGAATTAGAAGTCTTTTACCGCGCTTTATTTATCATAGCAGATAATCTGGAACATGCTTGTTTAGAAATGGACGAGTAAAAGCTTCAGGTCGTTGATGAACAGTCTGCTCATATGACGGCATAACAAAAATGAACAAACGAAAGGGGAACTGAACATTATGAATCCAATCCGAAAAATCTATTGCAGGACATTTCAGACAGTATTGAAGATTTCCATTCCGTTCCTGCCTTACCGAAAACCAAAGGTTGTAGGAAGTGTCAAAGCCCTTCCCGCAATCCTGAAAAAGAAAAAATGTGACCATGTGCTCATCATCACAGATGCGAGCATTGTAAAACTGGGTCTGACCAGACGTCTCGAAATGGCCCTGACTGAAAATGAAATTTCCTACACGATTTATGATAAAACAGTTGCCAATCCTACCACAGCCAATGTGGATGAGGCTGTGGTAATGTATCTGGAAAATGGCTGCAATGCCATCATTGGTTTTGGCGGCGGTTCCAGTATGGATTGTGCAAAGGGGGTGGGTATCCGTATTGCGAAACCCAAAAAGCCTCTCTCGAAAATGAAGGGTATCCTGAAGGTACATACCAGGCTCCCCCTTTTGATGGCGGTTCCCACAACAGCCGGAACCGGAAGCGAGACAACACTGGCTGCTGTCATTACCGATGCAGAAACCAGGCATAAATATGCAATCAACGATTTTCCATTGATTCCACGGTATGCTGTGTTGGACCCGAAAGTCACCGTAAGCCTTCCCAAATCGATTACCGCCACCACCGGTATGGACGCTCTGACACACGCGGTGGAAGCCTATATCGGTAATTCGACCACCAGAGGCACAAAAAAGGATGCTCTTTTGGCTGTCAAACTGATTTTTGAAAATATTGACACTGCATATAATGAAGGAAATAACATTGACGCAAGAAGGAATATGCTTCATGCATCTTTTTATGCAGGATGCGCATTTACCAAATCCTATGTCGGATACGTTCATGCGGTGGCTCACTCTCTCGGCGGAGAATACAATGTTCCCCATGGACTGGCTAATGCGGTTCTCCTTCCCTTCGTGTTGGAAGCTTACGGGGCCCGTGTCCACAAAAAGCTCTACAAACTGGCGCTGGCCGCCGGGCTTGTTGAAAAGGGCACACCTTACGAAGAAGCCGCTCACATTTTCATTGGCGCTGTCAAAGATATGAAGAAACGTTTTGGCATCGGGGATACCATCAAGGAAATCAAAGAGGAAGATATTCCAAAGCTTTCCCATTATGCGGACAAAGAGGCCAATCCTCTCTATCCGGTTCCCGTATTGATGAATGCAGAGGAACTGCAGCAATTTTATTATCTCGTATTGGAATAAAATGAAACGGAGAAAACATCATGACAGAAGCAGAAATCAAACAGATTGTACAAAAACACCGCACTTATTTTTATACAGGCGCCACCTTGAATGTGTCTTATAGAATCCACGTTCTTACAAAGTTGAAAGCCAGTATTTTAAAGAATGAAGAAAAAATCCACGAAGCGCTGAAACAAGATTTAGGAAAAAGCGAATTTGAAAGCTATATGTGCGAGACCGGATTAGTCCTCAGTGAAATCAGCCATATGCTGAAACATATCCATTCCTATACAAAAGAGAAAACCGTTTGGACTCCTCTGGCGCAGTTTGCGTCCAGAAGTTACAAAAAGCCTTCCCCGCACGGCGTCGTGCTCATCATGAGCCCATGGAATTATCCATTTTTGCTGACACTGGACCCGCTTGTAGATGCCATTGCCGCCGGAAATACAGTCGTGCTCAAACCCAGCGCATACTCTCCGCATACAAGTGAAATCATCCGCAAGATTGTCCAGGAATGCTTTGACGAAAAATACGTATCCGTGGTCACCGGTGGACGCGCAGAAAACGCCTGTCTCCTAAACGAACACTTTGATTATATTTTCTTCACCGGCAGTCAGGCTGTCGGCAGGGAAGTGATGAAAAAAGCTTCCGAGCATCTCACTCCTGTCACCCTGGAGCTGGGCGGGAAAAGCCCCTGTATCATAGAAAAAAGTGCAAATATCAAACTGGCTGCAAAAAGGGTTGTATTCGGAAAATATCTGAATTGCGGACAAACCTGTGTAGCCCCCGATTATATTTACTGCGACCGTGCGATAAAGGACAAATTTGTCAAAGAAGTCAAGCGGCAAGTTCAAAAGCAGTATGGAAAACAGCCATTACAAAACTCAGACTATGGAAAGATTATCAATGAAAAACATTTTGACAGGATTTTAGGATTGATTGACCCGAATAAAGTGGTCTTTGGCGGAACCTCCAATCGAAGCGCCCTGCGGATTGAGCCTACGGCCATGGATAATGTAACGTTCGGCGACGCTGTCATGCAGGAGGAGATTTTCGGACCATTAATGCCTGTACTTACCTACGATACCTTGGATGAAGCCATCCGCAATATCAACGCGCTTCCCCATCCGTTGGCGCTCTATATTTTTACTGAAAATAGAGAAGCGGCCAAAAAAGTCACCTCCCGCTGCGGCTTCGGCGGCGGCTGCGTCAACGATACCATCATTCATCTTGCGACCAGCGAGATGGGCTTCGGCGGATTTGGCGAAAGCGGCATGGGCTCCTATCATGGGAAGGACGGATTTGACACCTTCTCCCACTATAAAAGTATTGTAGATAAAAAAACATGGCTCGATCTTCCTATGCGCTACCAGCCTTATAAAAAATGGAATGAAAAATTGGTACGTATGTTTTTGAAATAGACTGGTACAGATATTTTTGAAGCATAAAACGTATAAAGGGATACCGCATCTTCCACGGTATCCCTAATTTTATAATATTATTATCTATGCCTGCGCCGAAATAGTTTCTTCTGCTGTCTGCGCTTGCACAATCGTAATATTTTCTGCTATCAGTGCCCACGTAACCGGAATTTTTCCACGGAAACTTTCAGCTCCTCTGCCTGTCCATGTAACTCTTCTGCGGAAAATGCTGACTTTTCTGCTGTCGCGGCATTAGTCTGGACTACGCTTGAAATCTGTTCCATTCCCTGTGTAAGCTGCCGAAGCGCCTCTACCTGCTGGGTCGCTGAATCTGCAATCCGCTCTACCAGTTCTGTTGATTTACGCGCACCGGAAACTCCCACTGCAAGCGCCTCTGTCGTATCCACAGATAACGCCGTACCCTGTTCTACCAACTTCATAGACTCTTCAATCAATGTGGTAATGTTCTTTGCCGATGCAGCACTCTTATTTGCCAGACTCTGCACCTCATCCGCTACGACTGCAAATCCCTTTCCGGTCTCCCCGGCACGGGCCGCCTCTACAGCCGCATTCAATGCCAGAATATTGGTCTGGAAGGAAATATCTTCGATGGTCTTAATAATACCGCCAATCTCATGAGAAGACTTGGAAATATTCTCCATAGAAGCCGTCAATTCTCTCATCTTCGTATTACAAAGTTCCAACTGAGCCGTCGCATCCATAGAACTCTTCCTTGCATGATCCGCATCCGTCGAAGTACTGTCCACCTGCTCCGACAACTGCTGAATACTTGCCGTCAATTCTTCTACGGCCGAAGCCTGCTCCACAGTACCCTTGGAAAGAATCTGCGCACCGGTAGCCACCTGTTGAGATTCCGCCGTAACCCGTTCGGCTGTCTGATTAATCTGTAAAAGTGCCACATTGAAAGAATCCAAAATCTGTCTCATAGCCTTCTGGATTGGCTGGAACTCTCCCCGGTAATCATTGCCAATGGACAGATCCATATTGCCCTGCGCCATCTCAGCCAATTTGAAATCAATATCCTGAATAATCTTCTTCAGTTCCCGCTTCGTCTCATGGATAGACTCTACTAGCCTTCCAATCTCAGACGTATCCGATTCCAAAACAAAATCTGCCGAAAGATTACCGACAGCAATCTCTCCCATCTGATCCTTCACCGCAATCACAGGCGAAAGGACACGCTTTCTGGTGATCACCAGATTGGTCACCTGCAGGATTCCAACCACAAACAACGCAATTACCATACAGATTTTCATGATATCTGCTGCTTTTCCTAGACGTATCACTTTTTCCATAGCCCTCTGGTCAATGGCATTTAAAAATTCTTCCTTCAAAGCATTGGTTTTCGCAACCGCCGCACTATATTCGTCCCCGTATACATACTCCAATGCCGCAGTCGTACGCCCTGACTCAACCTTTGCCATAGCCTCCTCTTCCAACGGAACCAACGAATTGGAAATCTCGGACATCTGATCGATCATCGCCTGCTCTTCATCCGTAATTCCAATCTCCTGCATGGCAGCAATGCCGCCCTCACGATTCTTTTGGTTGTTGACCTCATCCATGTAAGCGTCGTAATACTCCTTATTCCCTGTTGCCGCATAAGCCCGCACGTCATTCGTCAAAAGAGAGGATGCATTCATAAACCGATTCGCATCATATGTAAGGTTAAACCTTTCCTCATTTGCATTGCTAAGCTGCTTACTCACACTGACCTGTAAAAACATAATGATGAGCACAACAAAAAGCGCAAAAATAGACGCTCCGTTTAAAATCAAAGTCAGCGTTGATTGATTCATTGTTTTTTTCATTTTGACCACTCCTCCCGGTATATGGCAGATACGGCCTGTCTCCCGCTGCCGCTCTCCCTATTACGCTCCCCCACCAGAAAACAGTCAAAATTCTTATCTCAAGTGAAAAAGCACCCTCAAAAATCTTTTTTTCTATTTTACCTAAATATGACAGGAATTTCAACACAATAGCCAAAAATTCTTCTTATTTTTTACAATTTTCTGTATTTATACCGTTTAAAAAAATATCGTATCTGTATGTTATATACACAGATACGATATTTCTACAATCAGGCGTCTTCTTTCTTCTGTACAACTGCACAAACGAGGATAAAACTAAGAAACAACACTGCCGCTGCCATCCAGCCTGTCAGCACCGCAGCCCCCTGCTCTGCAAATTTGTCATAATAGCCTTTCAGATAAATCACAATGATGATCAAAGGCAGAACATAGGATACATAGCCCTTTAATGCACTTGGAAACCGAAGTCCTTTCCCCGTATTGGCCTCTTCCAGGAAACGCTCCCAGCCCCATCCATTTTTTCTCGTACAAAAAAGCACATATCCCAGACATCCAAGCGGAAGCAGGTTATTGGAAACAATGAAATCTTCCAAATCCATAATATTTGTTCCGGCGCCCAAAGGCTCAAATCCAGACAACACATTAAAGCCAAGGACACAGGGCATACTCAGCACGATCATCAATATCGCACTTACCAGGACACTTTTATTTCTCGACCAGCCAAAAATGTCAATATCAAAAGAAATAATATTTTCAAACACAGCCACAATGGTGGTAAACGCCGCAAAAGTCAAAAACAGGAAGAAAAGGGCCCCCCAGAGCCGTCCCCCCGGCATCTGCGCAAATATATTCGGAATCGTGATAAATATCAGGCTTGGTCCGGCCCCAGGCTCAATGCCAAAAGCAAAGCAGGATGGAATAATAATGAATCCCGCCATCAATGCTACAAGGGTATCCAACGCAGTAATGCTGACCGCTTCCCCTGCAAGACTTCTTTCCTTGCCAATATAGCTTCCGAATATCATCATAGCCCCCACACCGATAGAAAGTGTAAAAAATGCCTGGCTCATTGCGCCAAAGATGACATTTCCAATTCCGATTTCCATCATCTGCTGAAAATCCGGTACCAGGTAGAAGCTGATTCCCTCTCCTGCTCCTTCCAGAAAGACCGAATGAACCGCAAGAACTATCATAATAATAAGAAGCGCTGACATCATGAATTTGGATACCCGCTCAATCCCCTTCTGTATTCCGAACTGGCAGACTGCAAAACCAAGAACACAGATTAAAACTGTCCAGAAAGCCATCACCGGTGCGCTCCCCAGCATATCAGAAAATCCTGCCGACACTTCTTCCGCAGATGCTCCCGCAAATTCTCCTCTGATGCTGCGGTAACAATAATAAATCATCCATCCCCCCACTGTTGTGTAGAACATCATGAGCAGATAACTCCCAATGACCCCGACCCATTTCGTTACATGCCAGCTGGAACCTTCCGGCTCTAATTTCTCAAATCCTGCTGCCACGCTGCGGCCGCTTCCCCGGCCAATGGCAAATTCACAGGTTAAAACCGGAATTCCCAGAATCAGCAGGAATACCAGGTAAATCAGAATAAACGCCGCTCCTCCATATTCCCCACACATGTATGGAAACTTCCATACATTCCCGATCCCGATGGCACATCCGGCCGATACCAGGATAAATCCCAGTCTGGAACCAAATTTCTCTCGTTTCACTTTATTCTCCTCCATATAGTCTGTCAGTCAGAATAATCTGTAACTATTATTTTGAGACAGCTCTTTAAAATTTTTCCAAATAACTTTAACACATGAAAATCATTTTGTCTACTTGCAGCATAAACTTGTTTTTCCCAATCGTCATGATATATTAGCTAGTAATTCATCAAAAAAGTCAAAATAATATAATTTTTATCTACAATTTTGCAAGATTTTCCAGTAAAGATAGGATATAATATGATTAATTCATCATTCAGATTGATTACAATATAGAAGGAGGCGTTAAATATGATTCGCAAATTTATTTACGGAACACCATTTTCAACGGAAGCTGTGGTATCGGAAGTGCCCACAGGCGAAGGAACTCCAGCTTATGGCAGGATTGATACAGCAAATGGATTTTGTTTTACTTATATTATGGAAGAAACGGATATTGTATATGGCCTCGGAGAAGCCAACCGCGGGCTGAACAAGCGTGGATACTGTTATATCAGCGACTGCACGGATGACCCGAACCACACAGAAGACAAGCACTCCTTGTACGGCGCTCATAATTTTATCATTGTAACAGGAAAGGAAACCTTTGGGTTGTTCTTTGATTACCCATCTGCTATTACATTTGACATCGGATACACAAAAATGGATACACTGCGTGTGTCCTGTGGGGAAGCGAATCTAAACTTATTCGTGATTGAAGGGGATTCCCCTTATGACATTGTAAAACAATTTCGGAAAATCATCGGCAGAAGCTACATTCCACCGAAATATGCGTTTGGCTTCGGGCAGAGCCGCTGGGGATACAAAACGAAGGACGATTTCCGTAAAGTGGTAGAGGAACACCGGAAAAACGGACTTCCGCTAGATATGGTCTATATGGATATTGACTACATGCAGGATTTCAAAGATTTTACACTGAACGAAAAGAATTTCCCGGATTTCAAAGATTTTGTACAGGAAATGAAGGAGCAGAACGTTCGGCTGATTCCAATTATTGATGCAGGCGTGAAGGTGGAAGATGGCTATGATGTTTACGAGGAAGGTGTCAAGAACCATTATTTTTGCCAGCGTGAGGATGGCAGCGATTTCGTGGCTGCGGTATGGCCTGGAGACACGCACTTCCCGGATGTATTAAATGATGAGGCGCGGGCGTGGTTCGGAGATAAATACCGAATCCTGACTGACCAGGGCATCGAGGGATTCTGGAATGATATGAATGAGCCTGCAATTTTCTACTCCCAGGAAGGGATTGCAGAGCTGAAAAAGATGTTAAAAGCTTTTGTGGAAAATGAAAACGGAACCAGCGGGATTACTGCCGGGGCCATGGCATCTGATAAGAAGCCCGGTGAAACAGGTGCCGACGATGAAAACGCTGACGGAACCGAGATATTTGATGAAGCGGCAGGCGCATCCCTCTGGCCTTTGATGGGAAAAATCGGCGGACTGGCTAACAGCAAAGAGGACTACAGACGTTTTTATCATATGGTGAACGGCGAGAAAGTACGGCATGATAAAGTCCATAATTTGTTTGGATACTATATGACCCGCGCGGCCGGTGAAGCTTTTGAGCGGATTGAACCGAATAAACGTTTTCTCATGTTTTCCCGTTCTTCCTATATTGGAATGCACCGTTACGGCGGTATCTGGACGGGTGACAACAAATCCTGGTGGTCTCATATCCTGCTGAACCTGAAAATGCTGCCTTCACTGAATATGTGTGGTTTCTTATATACCGGTGCTGATTTGGGCGGTTTCGGTGCGGATACTACAAGAGACCTGCTGCTTCGCTGGCTGGCATTGGGCGTATTTACACCGCTGATGCGTGACCACGCAGCGCAGGGAACAAGGGAGCAGGAATGCTATCAGTTTGAAGATAAGGAAGATTTCCAACATGTACTCAAAGTTCGCTACCGTCTGATTCCTTATCTGTATAGTGAATATATGAAGGCAGCCTTACGAGATGACCTGTATTTCAAGCCGCTGGCATTCGTTTATCCTGACGATTCCATGGCTGTGCAGGTAGAAGACCAGATGATGCTTGGGGATGAAATTATGATTGCTCCGGTTTATACACAAAATGCGCGGGGACGTTATGTGTATCTGCCGGAAGAGATGAAATTTGTGAAATTCCTGCCGGATGGAACGATTTCAGAAGAAGTTCTGGAAAAGGGACATCATTATGTGGAAATCGCACTGAACGAAGTACCACTGTTTATCCGCAGTGGAAAATGTATTCCGGTGGCTGAAGCTGCAGAGTATGTAGAGGCTTTGGATACGGAGCATATGACGATGCTTGGATATGAAGGAGCGGAATATGAGCTGTATGAGGACGATGGTGTGAGCAAAGATTATGATGCGGCGGGAAATTTCCGGGTGTTGAAGTTCTAAAGGATATTTTTTTGAGAGGTCAAAAAGAACGGGGAGAGCGTGACTGCTCTCCCCTTAAATACCATAGTATACAGAAAAGGCGCCGGTAGCGCGTTTTCTGTATTATTTTCAAGCTGCAGACAAATACCATACCATAATAGTCTCTCCATAAAAATAAGCAATTCCAAGCCCGATTGCCAGAAACGGTCCGAATGCAAAATGATCTTTACGTCCGAGCTTTCCGCTTGCAAGCATCCAGATACAGTAGACTCCTCCTGTCAATATTCCCAAAAAAACAGCTGGAATCATTGCCCGCCATCCGAGCAGAAAACCGCTCGCTGCCATGAGTTTGATATCTCCTCCGCCAAATGCACCAGCTATCAGTAAGGCAAGCAAAAACATCGGCAGCGCGACAACAGCCATGCCAATCAAACGCTGCGTAAGCGCTATTTCAGGGAACAGCGGTATGGATACAAGCCCCAATGTGAAAATTGCTACATGAAAACGGTCATAAATGACCCTTGTGTCCCAATCAATCCATGCCACCACCGTCAAAATTCCCATATACGAAAATGCAAGCAGACCTTTAAGAGAAATCAGTCCTGACACGCCACTGCCAAAGAAGGCGCTGCAAAATACGAATGCCGCGCCACCCAAACATCCATTTAAAAAATACCGTCCCGAAAATACCATCCCGCAGCCGCGGCAAGGATTCCAACCCTGCACGACACTCTCCTGAGTGGGAAGACGATAAATTACCACATTTAAAAAGTGAAAGATACAGGCTCCTATTAGAAATTGGAAAGCCCATAAAAATATTTCCTGTATAAAAATCATTTAATAAAATCCTTTTTTCTTTTGAGGTGTGTTTCCTGATTTTCATTTTCACACCTTGTGAATCTTAATATTTCTCCATGTTTGACATATTTTTTACTATTTGGGCAATATGGGATAAATTAGACTTTTTTAGGGATAATTGTAAGATAGTGTAAACATTATTTTGTCTGCGTTACTATGATTGAGCTGTCTAAATCCCATATGCCCTCAGCATCCGTTATAATCCATTTTTACTAGAAATACTATAGGCTTATTGAGTATTTAGAGCCATTGAAAAGAATATACTCCATTGAGTTAGTGCAGTTTGCATAAATTTTATTCTCACTTTTTGTGCAGACTGCACTATTTATTTAATTTGTTTAATAATAGTAAAAATCACGAACTGATTTTCTTATCTACTCCTCTCAGAAAAGGCAATTCGTTTTTATTTTTGATCGCAGAGCAGTTCCTCTAACCGTCCGCAGCGGCGGAACAAATCCAAATAAAGCATTAATTCATCTCGTGAACCGATACTCAGTTTTTGGTAAATATTTGCATTATGTTTGCGAACTGTGTGAATACTGATAAATGCCAGCTCAGCCACTTCATTGACTTCCCTGCCATCCGCATAATATTTTAATATCTTTCGTTCCGCAGGAGTCAGGGCTTCGGCACGCTCAGAAAACCCATCGAATAATTCCGCAACATCCGGCGGCAATTCATAGGTATCATTCTGCAATACAGCATCCCCGCCGTCAGCAGAAGCAATCTCCTGCATCGCCCGAATTTTTGAATCATCATAGTCCTGCATCATATTATACAACAGTAACAAGAATATCTCTGCAATGATATATGTCACAGATAAAAACTCAAATTCGAACTCCACCCACTGCTCCATCAGCCAGACCGCAATGCTTCCCATCACGACAGCGACAAGGATTACAGCTTGTTTATAATTCTCCACTTTTTTATAAACAATGGAATAAACAAGTGCTGCTACCATAAGCCCGAAATACACAAACAGATACACAGAATACAAGATATGAAGAGGACCGTAAACTTTGAATAATTTTGTTCCTCCATCGACTACTCCAATATAGACCTCACGGTAATACAGGCCCAGATAGTTTCCGCTGGCCGCCAGCAAAAATGCCGCCAGACTTACACTGGACGCACCAATCAAAAAAAGCTTGGAATATTGAATCTGGCATACATCCATGATAATAAACAACATAATCAACGGCAGGAATGCGGAAAGATATGAAATTCGATTCGCAAGCAGCGCTCCTCTCAAAGTTTTTGCAACAGAAAGTGCAAAATAACCGCTGTTGACTATAAACACGCAGGAAAATAACATCAGAAACCAGGTTTCCTTTTTCTTTATAAGAAATAAATATCCTGCCACTAATATTAAGGATAAAACAGACGTAATACCATAGACAACAGAAATGCTTCCCGTCTTGCCAGAAGGCGTTTCCTGTGCGGCAAAAACCGGAAGTGCGAAAACGTATAGATTGAAAATAATTGGATAAAAAATAACAAACAGGAAAGTACTCCTATTCTTAAATTTCATATGAAAGAGTTCCATACAGTTCCTTACCCCCCATTATACTTTCGCAGATGATGAACATCGCAGTAAATGTATATCAAGATATTTAAAAAGCATCTATGTAATTCATTCAATTGTCGATACAATTATAGCAGGTTATACTGCGAACTGCAACCAATAATCTATACCCAATCCCCTATAGACAGCCAAACACTTTACACTCCAATTTCCTTTTGATACAATAAAATCATACAATAGAAGGCAGGTAAAAAATGATGAAAAATGATATGCTACGAAAAATCTTCAAAGAACTGTTTACGAAAAAAATCACAGCTATTTTTATATGTACGATCATGCTTCTTGGAACCGCGGCCCTGCTGCCGGGATGCGGCAATACCAACGAAAACAAATCTGTGGACCAGGAGACATTGGACGACAATTCCCTGGAAAAAGATGCCGATGTCAATACACCTGACGAACTTTCTGGCAAATTAGACGATAAGACTTCAGACAGTACATCCAGTGATGATGAATCTGGTTTGAAAACAACTGAGGACAAATCCACACCCGGTTCAAAAGATACAGAAACCGTCACAGGTCCGGCCTGCCCCTCTGTCAATGGAGCGCTTCGCGTAGAGGGAACACAGCTTGCGGATAAAAATGGAAATCCTGTGCAGCTACGCGGAATCAGCACCCACGGACTCGCCTGGTTTCCAGATTATGTGAATGAAGCCTGCTTTGGGCAGCTTCACGAGGAATGGCAGGCAAACGTCATACGACTGGCAATGTACACTGCAGAATATGGCGGCTATTGCACAGACGGGGACAGGGAATTTCTGAAGCAGTTAATTGATGATGGAGTAAAGTATGCCAAAAATCAGGATATGTATGTCATCATAGACTGGCACATTCTGTCAGATTCCAATCCCAATATGTATCTGGAGGAATCCAAATCATTTTTTCAGGAAATTGTCGGCAAATATGCCGGAGAATACCATATCTTGTATGAAATCTGCAATGAGCCCAACGGCAGTACCACCTGGAATGAGATTAAGGCTTATGCTTCAGAAGTGATTCCTGTGATTCGCTCCCAGGATGAAGATGCCGTGATTCTGGTCGGAACACCAAACTGGTCTCAATTTGTAGACCAGGCGGCTTCCGACCCAATCACGGAATATGATAATCTGATGTACACGCTTCATTTTTATGCGGGCACACACAAGGATGACCTGCGTGCAAAAATGATAGAAGCTGTCAATCACGGTCTTCCTGTCTTTGTATCCGAATACGGAATCTGTGATGCCAGCGGGAACGGCGCCATTGATGAAGCCCAGGCAAACCTCTGGGTAGAAGCTATGGACAGCTGCAGCATCAGCTATGTGGCATGGAATCTGTCCAATAAGGATGAGACGTCGGCAATTCTGCAAAACGCCTGTGTCAAGACCAATGGCTTTACCCAGGATGACCTCAGCGCATCAGGCAAATGGGTATATCAGATGCTAAGAAGCCACCTGTGAAAAACGCTACGCGTCACTTCACTCCGCTCTGCGAAGCCGTTCCACCACACTCTCTTTTTTCCCGAAGTAAACGGCTGCTTTTGGAACCCCGTACCCCAGAAGCAGCAATACCGGGAATACGACGAGCATGGGCCAGATTACAAAATGATAGCTCATGAACCACATCCCTCCCGTCAACACGCGTAAGACGGTAACAGAAAAGATGCATCCGAATATCAGAGAAAATACAATGGTTCCCGCGGCATAATACAAGCCCTCCAGTACCAGCATTTTGGACAATTGCTTTTTCGTCATCCCAATGGCTTCTAACATGGCAAATTCCTGCTGCCTGGTGACAATCCCCGTAAGGACGGAATTGATGAAATTCAGAATTCCGATTAGCCCTACTATGAATGCCAGAATTCCTCCTACCAGAAGGAACAGGCCGGACATCTGGTAAAATTGTTCCTCCCATGTCAGTTTTGACTCATAGTGCATCAGCGGTTCCTCTGTGGTGGTGTAGGATTCTATAAAACGGGCGATTTCCGCCGCTTTGCCATCCTCCACATCAAAGGAATAACTCATCAGATATTGGTCCGAAGCCATTTCCTTGAATACTTCTGCGGGCACGTAATATCGGAAGTCCGCACCGAATCGGTTCGTCATCCCATAATAGTTTTCTTTTATCAGGGAAAGCACTTCAAACTCCCGTTCCTGCCCATCTTCACAGATAAGGGTAATCTTTTCCCCAAGCTGGTGCATCACTTTATCTTCATATACAAAACCATTATCATCCGTGCTTACCGCACACAGCAGATATTTCCCGGTTGCCAGCTTTTCTTTGATTACCTGCGGGTCTGACTCTCCCTTCCAGACCTCCAGCTTGTCATAAAAGAAATCCTCCATCCCGCCAACATCCGCCAGATAATTTCCCTGCCACATATTCAACGGCAAAAATTCTTCGCCCCTATATCTGCCGGGCACCCCGTTTTCATCTCTCGGAACGGAATCTGGAATCGTCCAAGATTCCGCCTTCAGTTTGACAGCGGAATCACTATAATAGAGACGTCCTCCCTGCTCAAATCCATCCTGCTCCTCACATGCCTGAATGAAAGATTCTGTAAGTCTGATCTCCTGCGCCGTTTCCTGGGAAGCGCCGTGGTATCCATATTGAAAATATACCGCATTTGCAGCCAGGAAATCAGAGGAAACAAATCTGCTCAGATATTTATCCATATCAAAAGAGTGGGTCACAGTAAACACACTGTTCAGCAATACCACCGCCAGAGACAGGGAACACAATACCAATATGGTCCGTTTCTTATTTCTCCCCAGGTTGGAAAATGCCATCCGCCACAACTTCCCGCCGTCCGTGGATTTCTTCTGCTTTTTGCCTGCCGCTGCGCCCTCCGTATAACGAACGGCTTCCACCGGAGATACCTTTGCCGCAATCCGCGCTGGCTTTCCCGTAGAAATCCAGACCGTCAACAGGGTAAAAATCGCTGCACCGAGAAAAATCAACGGATTGGCCTTGACTGCCATTCCCGTATCCCCATAAGTCGAAATATTCATCACCTTCGGCACAACCCCTGTCCCAATCACAAATCCCAGGAGCAGCCCCAGGGGAATCCCCATCAGTCCCAGGAACAAAGCCTGTCTGCGCAGGATTTTCCTGACCTGCCTGCTTGTGGTTCCGATGGTCTTCAGAAGACCATAATAACGGATATCTCGTATGACAGAGATCTGAAAGATATTATAAATAATCAAATATCCTGTCAGTATAATCAACAGCAGTCCGCCAATCACGGCCCCTGTAGTAATCGGGTCGCTGCCAATACCATCAGAAACATAGGCCCAGTTTGCATTATATGCGATATAATCTTCGTTGCCTTCTTCTATAGAATAACCGTTGTTCACAATGATTTTTTGCAGTTTTTTCTCAATAGAGAAGGAATTGGAAAAGTTCACATCCATTCTGACTGTACCTGTATTGGAGTAATCCTCAGGATAGGTATAGGTCAGTTCATCCGCGTGAGCTTCCCTGTAGGCGTCACACACGATTCCGAATCCAACGTTCAGCGCCGGGTCCGCCTTGATGATACCAGATACGGTAAAGTTCCTTTCCACTCCTCGCGTTCCCGGTTTTATTTCCATAAGAAGCGTCACCTGCTGCCCGGCTTCCGCCTTTTTGCCCAACAGTTCCATAGAAACCTCGTCCAACAGGATTTCATCCGCTTTAACCGGGGCTTTTCCGTCAATAATCTCAATGAAACAATGAGGATAATGATACTCCGGCATATACCACAGCTCCATATGGCGCTTCAGAAATTCCGGATTTGTAATCTTATCTGCCATCATCATGCAGTCCGCCGTCTCTTTGATAGATGGGTCCTGACTCAGCTCTTCATACTGCTCGGGACTGATACTCTTAATCACTCCATGACTGTCACCGCCACTCTGCCGCATGGTAGCCTGTTGGAAATTTTCTACCGTGCCGATACCGATTGTAAATAGAGTGGTAAACAGCATGGCAGTCAGTGCAATTGCTATAATCGCAATCAAATTCCGGGTTCGGGCGGCACGAAAACTTTTATCTGCCAGGCGATGGATGGCTTTCTTATTATTCACGTTACGCATCATACTCACCGCCTTTTCCGCCGGCTGTCTCGGATTTTTTAATTTTTCCGTCCTCTATGCGTATTACCCGGTCTGCCATCTGTGCGATTTCTTCGTTATGAGTAATCATTACAATCGTCTGGCCGAACCGCTCTCCGCTCACCTTCAAAAGTCCCAGCACATCCTGACTGGTACGCGAGTCTAAATTTCCGGTCGGTTCATCAGCAAGTAAGATTGCCGGTTTTGCCGCGAGCGCCCTTGCAATGGCTACTCTCTGCTGCTGTCCTCCTGATAGCTGGCTGGGAAGGCGATGGATACGGTCGGTCAATCCCAGGATGGAAATTACCTGCTCCACATAATTTTTGTCCACCGTGTTTCCATCCAATTCAATCGGAAGCACAATATTCTCATAGACATTCAGCACCGGTACCAGATTGTAGCTCTGAAATACGAATCCAATCTTCCTCCTGCGAAACACACACAAAGCGTCGTCTTTCAGGCTCGAAATATCCTTGTCATCCACAAAGACCTTCCCCTGTGTAGGGCGGTCCAGTCCTCCTAGCATATGGAGCAGTGTGGATTTTCCTGAACCAGAGGTTCCTACAATCGCCACAAACTCGCCCCGCTCCACATCCAAATTGATTCCGTCCAGTGCACGAACCAGGTTATCTTCGCTCCCATAATATTTTTTCAAATTTTCTGTACGCAATACATTCATGGTAATCCCTCCAAAATTTGCAACCACTTGCAGTGCAAGTAATTATCTGCTTGTAACTATTCTGTGTTACTGGTTTTATTCTATCACGAGGTTCTTACCACAATCTTTCCCAAATCTAACACATGTGAAAGAATTCGATTTCATTTTTTACCATGAAATAATTCTGAATTTTATAGATACTGCGAATTCCGCGGAAGATAAAGAATAAATTCCGAGCCTTCTCCTATCGCAGACTTGACTTTGATATATCCATTTTCCTTTTTTAAGATTTCACGCGCCAGATAAAGCCCGATTCCCACACCTTCCTCCTGCTGTACCTCCTGCGCCCTGTAAAACCGGCCGAAAATCTTCGGCACTTCCTCCTCCGCAATCCCTCTCCCAAAATCCCGTACAGAAACCGCCGCATACATCTCATATTCAGTCACCGACAAAATAATTTCCGTACCGCAGTCGGAATATTTTACAGCATTGTCTAAAATATTTTCCAACGCTTCTTTGGTCCATTTCAAATCATAACATGCACTTCCGTTTCCCTCATAAATGCTGCGGATATCAATCTGCTTTTTCGCCGCCTTCGGACGTACTCCTGCCTCTGCCTCTATCAAAAGAAGAGAGAGTTTCTGAAACTTCGGGCATACTTCCACAATATCCGTTTCCAGTCTGGATATCTTGGATAATGATTGAATCAGGAACTCCATTTTTTCCGTCTGCCGAATGATTTCACCAAGCATCTCCATGCTTTCCGCACGCGTTTCCATTTGAGTTTCCGACTTTAGATTTTCTTCTAAAAGTGCCGCATACATTTTCAGGTTCGTCATCGGTGTCTTTGTCTGATGGGAAATATCGGAAACAAGTCCTTTCACTCTTTCCTTCTCCTGCTGCAGATTTTCTTTTGCCAGCACAGATGCCGCCAAATACTGTTTCCACTTGGATTCCAATCTGGAAAGCCGGGTCTCATCATAGTTTTCCTCCCGAAATGTACCGGCAATCGCATCATCCAGCATCTGATTCAGGCGGTCTAGTGTTTTGTTTCCAAACATGGTTTTACACCCAGTATAAGCGACAGGAAATCTCTGTGGTGATTTCCTGCCGCTTATACTAGCCCTCCTTCCGTTTCCACATATATCCCTGTCCATACACGGTCTGAATATATGTCACATTCTCCTGTTTATTTTCAAGCTTCGCTCTCAGCCGCCTGATTGTAACTGACAATGCATTTTCATCCACATACTCCCCATCGCCCCAGATTCTGTCAACCAGTGCTTCGCGGGTCAATATCCGGCCGCGGTTTTCTACCAGCAGATGAAGCAGACGCTGCTCATTGACACTCAGGAAGATTTCCTGTCCCTTTTTCAAAAATTTCAGCCTTTCAAAATCAAAACTGAACTCATCTTCTGTAAATATGGAGACCTTCTGCTCCTTTACCCGACGAAACAATGCCTGGATTCTGGCTCTCAATACGGCAATGCTGAAAGGCTTTGTCATATAGTCATCCGCCCCCAGAGAAAGCCCTTTCACCTCGTCCAGCTCCATATCATTGGCCGTCAGCATGAGCACGGGAAGTGCGGAGCGCTCCCGTACCCATTGTAAATAATCGTATCCACTTCCGTCAGGCAGATTCACATCCAGGATAATCAACTGCGGATTCTCCTGCTCAAATCTTTTTTTCGCCTGCCGGATATTCATATCCTGGACAAATGCAAGGTCCGGCTCCCGCAGCGCCAGGCGAATTCCGTCGCTTAGAGCCTTGTCATCCTCCACAATCTGAATCAGCAATCCTCTTCACCTACTATCCATTTCAATATTTTAGGAACTTAGAAATACTTTCTACTCTGTAAAAAGCGGCGTGGAATAATACCTGTCGCCTGTATCCGGAAGCAGAGCCACAATCGTTTTCCCTTTATTTTCCGGACGCTTCGCAAGCTGAATCGCTGCATGCAGGGCAGCGCCGGAAGAAATTCCCACCAGTACGCCTTCTTTTTTGGCCAGAAGTTTTCCTGCTGTAAAGGCATCTTCATTTTCCACCTTGATAATTTCGTCATAAATCTCTGTATTCAAAACATCCGGTACAAACCCTGCACCAATCCCCTGAATCTTATGAGGACCACCTTTTCCCTCAGAAAGTACCGGAGAACTTGCCGGCTCCACTGCCACAATCTTTACCTCCGGATTCTGAGATTTCAGATATTCACCGACACCGGTCAATGTACCGCCGGTTCCTACGCCTGCCACAAAATAGTCAACTTTCCCCTCTGTATCATTCCAAATCTCCGGTCCTGTCGTCTTCCTGTGGATCGCAGGATTCGCAGGATTCACAAATTGTCCGGGAATAAATGCTCCCGGTGTCTCCCTGGCAAGCTGCTCCGCCTTCTCAATGGCGCCCGTCATCCCTTTTGCACCGTCTGTCAAAACCACTTCCGCGCCATAGGCTTTCAGAATATTTCTCCTCTCTACACTCATCGTCTCCGGCATGGTAAGAATCATACGGTAGCCTTTCACCGCAGCGATAGAAGCAAGACCGATTCCTGTGTTCCCCGAAGTCGGCTCGATGATGACGGAGCCTTCTTTCAAAATCCCTTTTTCCTCCGCATCCTCAATCATTGCTTTGGCAACCCGGTCTTTTACACTTCCTGCCGGATTAAAATACTCCAATTTTACAAGAACTGCTGCATCCAGACCCAGTTCCTTCTCCACATTCACAGCCTCCACCAGCGGTGTATTTCCAATTAATCCAAGTGTTCCTTTATAAATAGCTGACATATTGTTCTCCTTCCATACTAATTTGATATGTTTTATATATTTTATTCGATTATAAACCTATATCTCCTATCTGTCAACTAGTTTTTAATTTGCAATATTGATTTCAAAAGATTTCTGTGCTACCATGGATTTACTTTATGAGGCTGCAAATTCCGCCACAAATATTTTACCAGGAGGTCAAGGATTAATGAAAGTGGAAGAAAGATTTTTAAAATATGTGTCCTGTTGGACCACATCCTGTGATGACCAGGAACAAATTCCAAGTACGGAGAGACAGTTTGAACTAGGCCGGGAGCTAGCTGCAGAATTGTCAGAACTGGGACTGTCCAAGGTTCTATGTGACGAGCATTGCTATGTATATGGTCTGCTGCCTGCCACAGAAGGCTGTGAGAAAAAACCGGCTGTCGGCTTAATCGCACATATGGATACCGCACCGGATTTTTCCGGAAAAGATGTCAAGCCCATTGTCATCCCTGATTATGACGGAAAGGACGTCATCCTGCCGGCTACCGGCAATGTCCTGAAGGTATCTGATTTTCCAAGGCTTGCTACACGCAAGGGGCAGACCTTGATTACCACAGACGGCTCTACCCTGTTAGGCGCCGATGACAAAGCAGGGGTTGCAGAAATATTAACTGCCATTGAACAGATTATCCAAGACCAGATTCCTCATGGCGATATCTGGGTTGGAATCACGCCGGACGAGGAGGTTGGCAGAGGCGCCGATGCTTTTAATCTGGATTATTTCAAGGCAGATTATGCCTATACTGTGGACGGAGATTATGAAGGCGAAATCAGCTATGAAAACTTTAACGCTGCATCCGCTGTATTTGACATTCACGGTGTAAGCGTGCATCCCGGTACTGCAAAGGATATCATGGTCAATGCAGCGTCCATTGCCTGTGAAATACAACAGATGCTGCCGCCTCAAGAAGTGCCTGAGCATACGGAAGGCAGACAGGGATTCTATCATCTGATTGGAATGCAGGGAGATGTCTCGGCGGCTAAACTGCAGTATATTGTCCGGGATCATGATTCGGACTTTTTTGAACACCGCCTTGCTTTTTTACAGGGTGTGGAGCATACGATCAATGAGAAATATGGTGACAATACCGTAACGCTTACCATTACCGAAAGCTACCGGAATATGCTGGAAATTATAAAACAACATTTCGATATCGTAGAAAATGCAGAGGAAGCCATGCGCGCGGCGGGCGTGGTTCCTGCTTCTGTTCCTATCCGCGGCGGTACGGACGGCGCCCGTCTGTCCTTCATGGGACTGCCTTGCCCGAACCTGGGAACCGGCGGGGACGGTTTTCATGGGCCACTGGAGCATATTTCGGTGGAGGCCATGGAGACGGTTGTGAAAATTTTGATAGAGATTGTGAAACGGGCGGCGTAATCTTTTCATCCAATATCTTTACCAGTCAGTATGTCCGCACAGCAAAAAACGTTCCTGCAGTAAACTGCGGGAACGTTTTTGGTATTGCGGCGATGGAACCGCAAAGTGTTACATATTAAATCGCCAATTCCGACATGTCAAAGATTCTTATGCCCTTGCCGCTAAAGACAGATACCTTCCCAACAGATATTCTCCTGAAACATTTGTCATTTTCGATATCTGCTGCAGGAAAAAACTCATCTGCAGATTTTGGTTTGCCTGAAGCTTTTCTGTAATGGATGCAAGAAAGTTCTTTTTATTAGAAGTATCTGCCCCTGCAAATGTAGAATCCAGTTCCACTTTTTGAAGCTGTTCATACTTTTTATTCCTGCTCTTATTATAATCCGATTTATTTGCTGCTATCAGAGAAATATTTTTCATCGCCCAACGGAGCAAAAAGAACGAGGCATCTATTTTATTTCCATCCGAAGATTCCATCATGTTTTTGTAAGCAGCATAGTCTTTTGGAGATTCCCTCTCCATAGAAAAAAGCGCTTCATCGCCAATGCCCTCATGCACATAGCCATATCCATCTATGCAGACAGCATGTTTCACATTGTATTCCATCTCGCAGGCACTGACACGTGTTCCGGCTGTACCAATCCTGGCAATGGAGCGTATCGCCTCCATGAAAGATGCCTTTGACTTGTCATCCAGAAAATTATCCGCCAGATACTGCGCCTTCTCCACTCCCAGTCCGATAAGAGCCAGCCGGTCTGACTCCTCAAGGCCGTGTACGTCATGCCGGAGCAAGTCATATCGGATAATCTCATATACATTGTCTTTTAATTCCTCACTTTTTCCCTGTAAGGCGCCTACAATTGCATTGTCAATCCTGGCATAACCGGTATAATACGGAATGATCTGGTGGCGAATCATACTGATGGAATCCGCCCTCTGGGTATTGATTGAATCCGCCCCCTGCGGATTCGCGGAATCTGGTCTTTGGACGCCCGCAGCCGAAGACTCTGCAGCAGTACCGGAAGAAGTTATATGTTCAATCGCCAACATTTTCTCATTCATCGGCTTTGCCGAAGCAAAATTTTTCTTTATATTCTCCATCTGCGCTGCAGAAATACTCTCAGCCCACGGGGTAATCTCTCTTTGAAATTCAACGTTGGAACGGTAACAAGTGCATCCATTCATAAAACAATATCCTCCTTTTGAAATTGAGTCAGGAGTTGTTTCGATTCTTACAGCTCGTTATTTTCTAACAATTCCTTATTATAACTATCGGATAAAATGGGATTCTCATAATCATCTATCCCAAAAACAACTTTTTATCTTGAAAGCGCCTCTACTTTACAGGCGTGCTTTTTGGTTTTCTTATCATAGCTGATGCCAACCGCCAGAATCCGTCCTGTATATTTGGGCTTTTCCGCGAGCTTTCCCTGAAAGCGAAGTGCATACTTCTTCTCTTTAATCTGCTGAATCGCGTTTTCGGGCGTGCTGTCAATCTTTAATTCAAGAATCAATGCATCTGCATTTTTACGCTCAGGATAGAAAATAAAATCCACAAATCCTTCGCCGGCCTTATCTTCCCGTTCCACACGGTAAAAGTCCCGCGCTGACAAATACACCAGATTGACAACTGCCGATAATTCAATTTCATTATTATAAGCTAAAATCGGGGATTCCGTATCATGTGCAAATTGCAGGATGTCGGCCATTTCCTCCGTATTCCCCGCAAGTGTCGCGGATAACATCTTTTTTGAAGCATTCGCAAGATTGTAAATATATCCCAAAGATTTTTCACGCTTCATCATGGAAGCAAAACTGTCCATCAGCTCTTTATTCGGTATGGACACTCGCCCGTCTTTATAGGTAAGAAGCCCATAAACAACCATAGCGGAATAAATCTCATCCTTTGTATCAAGCTGCATAGAAGTCGCGGCATATTCGTTCATATCCGCAGGGATCGCCTCACCGGAAAACAACAGCGGCAGGTCATTCTGTATATCCTCCACATTACCCTTGATATAACCAAATATTGAATCATAGGTTCCTGAACTGGTCCAGTAGCTTCTCAATTGATGATCTGTCAGGGCATATACAATTGAACGCGGGTTATACATCTGCTCTCCGCCGGCAGTGTAATATCCGTCGTACCACACACGCAGGTCGTCGCGTGTAAAGCAAATCTCATCCGAAGTCCGCTGATAAACCGCATAAAGCCTGTCAACCTCAGCATTCGAAAACCCAAAATATTGGCTGAAACGCTGGGAACCGGCCATACTGTATTCCGCAAACATATTGAGTTCAGAACCATCAGAATATTTGGCGATAGGCAGGATTCCGGTCATATAGACAAGTTCTGCGTAGATTTTATCCTTTAATAGTGATTTCAGAAAAAGCAAATATGCTTTTTTGTCAGATTCCGTAATAAAATCCATATGAAATACCGCATCCCATTCATCCATGACAAAGACAAAACGCAGGCCAGTTTTTTGATAAAGTGCGGTCAAAATATCCCATACGGACTGTTTTGTATTGATTCCATACTCCGGGAATTTTTCAGCCAGGTCATTTTTTAACCCTTGTAGAATACGGGTGATATAAGCGCTGTAGGAATGGCAATTTTCCGGCATTTCACTGAAATCTATATAGATGATATCGTGCTGGTTTAAATGTTGAAGTCCGTCTTCGCATCCATCCCTTTTCAACTTTTCAAGGACTTGCGGCGATGCAATCTTAAGCTTACGGAATATTTCACCTGCATCTGCTGTTTTTCCAAAAAAAGCCCCCACCATATTTGCCATGACACTTTTCCCAAACCGGCGGGGTCGGGTGATACAAAAGAAACGCTGGCTCGTTCCAAGGGCAGGGATGAGCTCGGCAATCAGAGCGGTTTTATCTACAAAGTATTTTTCTGATACAGCCGCTTTGTATGAATCAAATGGAATCCTGCTGTTTAAAAATATGCCCATATCTGCAGCTCCCTTCCTATTTTCTATTCATATTGTCCCATGTTCTTCTTATTTTTTCAAGCATTACTTCTCTGCCATTCTTTTCATTGAAAAAATAAAGTTGGTTTGTTATACTGTTTTACATCACACATAAGCGGGGAAATCACATGTATCACTACGAAAGTCTAAAAGAACATCTAAGAAAATTCACAGACGCGGAACTTTTTTTCAAGGACCGCTATGAAGCCCTGGGTAATCCGGAAAAATGGAAAAAATTCTGTGAACAATACCCCAAAGACTATATTATAGAAAAGGATTACCTTTGTCCTGAATTTTTCGATGATTATATAGAGCGCGCTACCTTTCTTTCGGATGATATGGGTAATATTCCGGGTAAGGATGTACGGCTCCTCCCCCATTCCCGCTACTCTCCTAATACGGAGCATACGCATGGATTTTTTGAAATATTTTATGTCCTGGAAGGCACTTGCCTGCACACAATCCAGGGAAAAACAGAGCGTCTGCCCCAAGGACGCCTGTTCTTTCTGGCGCCGGAAGTTCCCCATAAACTGGAAGTCTATGATGAGAGTATTGTGATCAACCTTTTGATAAAAAGACGAACCTTTTCTGATATCTTTTTTAATACACTCCGGGTCCAGGGAACTCTTACCAGCTTTTTCCTGAACAGCATGTACACACAGACTCACTGGGAAGGTTTATATTACGATATTGAGGATGAAGAAATCGAAGAGTTGATTTTATCTATGCTTGCAGAACAATCGGTGGAGGATTCCTATTCTAATGGAATCCTCACCAGCCTTATGACTATTTTTTTTGCAAAGCTTACCAGACGATATCAGACCGGAGAAATCGTGTCTTCACAGAAGTCCTCCTTAAATACCCGTGCCCTGGAGATGATTACTTATATCAATGATCATTATCAGGATATTACGCTTCAAAGTCTTGCAAAGCATTTTCATTATACACAAGAGTACTGTTCCAGGCTGATCAAGGCCGCTGCCGGCACTTCTTTCACGGACATTCTCCGTAAAGTCCGTTTAAACCGTGCAGAGACCTTTCTGCTGACTTCCTCATACAGCATAGAAACCATCAGCCATATCATCGGCTATGAAGAGCCTGGAACATTTATCCGGCTTTTCAAAAAAGAATACGGGATGTCTCCCGGCAAATACCGTCTGGCACAGGAGAAGATGTAAAGCAAAAGAGTGCAGCAGCCAATCAATTTATCTGCGGTTATTGCCTATAGATTGATCGGCTGCTGCACTCTATTTTACTGTATCAGTTCTTTATTCTTTTATAAAAATCCGATAGTTACCTGTTTCGAGATTCAGTTTTCCATCTACGATTTCACATGGAGACGGCGCCCCCTGGACACTGATTTCTCTGTCCTGCAATGCTGCCGGAACAACGAACTCAGCCTGAGCGTCGAATGGAACAGTCACTTCAAATTGAATTCCCTGAGCTATCCTCTCCCATTTACTTTCGATGATTCCATATGGGCTGTCAAAATTCAGCGCCACATGTGAAAATCGCTTGTCTGGTTCCGGTTTGATGGTGAATTTTTTGAATCCCACCTCCGTGTCATCCGGATTCAGCCCACCCATATAACGGTACATCCATTCCAAAACGGCGCCGTATGCATAATGATTCAAACTGTTCATTCCCGTATCGCTGATACTTCCATCCGGAAGAACAGAATTCCAGCGCTCCCAGACAGTGGTCGCGCCCATATTGACCTCGTACAACCAGCTCGGATAATCTTCATTTAAAAGCAAGGTATAGGCATAGTCTGAAAGTCCATTCTCCGACAGAGTCTTGCACAGGTAAGCGGTTCCCACGAAGCCCGTCGTCAAATGAATTTCTTCCTCATCCAATTTCCGTTTCAAATCCTGGATTGTCCGCTCCTTTGCCCAATCCGGCACAATATGGAAATGAAGCGCCAGAACGAGGGCTGTCTGAGTGTCCACCGCCAATCTTCCTGTGGAGGTCAGATATTCCTCCTGCATGGCTTTGCGCACCTGCTCCGCCACCTGCGTATACTCCTGCGCTTCCTCATTTTTCCCTAATGCGGCTGCCGCTTTTGCTGTCAGCTCCGCAGAATAAAGATAATACGCACTTGCTATAAAATAACAATCTGTTCCGCCGAAACAGGAGTCTTTATGATAATTGTCCAAGGCCAGCCAGTCCGCAAAGTGGAAACCATGAGTCCAAAGGTGGCGATTCTGGCAGTGCTCTTTGTCTACACTTCGGATATAGTCTGTCCACAATTTCATATTCTCGTACTGCTTTTTAAGCAGCGCCGTATCTCCGGTAAACACATAGGATGTCCACGGAACAATCGCCGCCACATCTCCCCATGCACAAGAACCGGCATTTGATTCCGGGCTGTCGGTATCTTTGCCGAGAATCCGGTCAATCTGATTCAATACATCCGGAACTACAAACGGAACAGAACCTTTCAACTCCGGCTGCTTCTGCTCTGCCAGCATATCTGTCATATAATTGTGGTAAAACGGCGCACACTGCATATTAAAGTTTGCTGTCGCACAGAAGGCTTGCGCATCTCCGGTCCAGCCAAGGCGCTCGTCACGCTGCGGACAGTCGGTCGGGATATCCACAAAATTGCCCTTCTGCCCCCAGAGCGCGTTTTCAATGAGACGGTTTACTTTCTGATTATCCGTAGTCAGATAGCCAATCCGTTTCAAATCCGAATGAAGGACACAGGCTGTAAACTCCGCTGCCTCCACATCCTCGATTCCTTCTACTTTTACATAGCGGAATCCATAGAAAGTGAAATGCTGACGCACTCTTTTCAATTTTCCATTGGAATAATACACGAATTTCTGCTCAGCAGAACGCAGGTTATCGGTATAAAAATTTTCATTTTGAAGGATTTCTCCAAACTGAAGCTCCACCTTCGTATTTTCAGGTGTATGATTGGTAAACATCAAAATACCGGAAATCTCCTGCCCGAAGTCCAACACCGTTTCCCCGGCAGGCGTATGAATCACCTCAGCCGGAGTGAACGTTTCCTGTATCCTTACCGGGACACTCAGGCGAGGCTGTAAACGCTCTGAGAAATCTTCTCCCTCCACCGCATGCTCCCACCGGGCAGTGTCGCAGTCCGCTTTTGCAAACTCCGAAATTTCTTTCCGGCTGTCATAAATTTCACCGTCATAAATACTGCTGGCCAAAATCGGTGATTCCTGGCATAGAAAATCGGTATCCGAAACGATAGATAACATTTCTCCATCCACCGTCTCTATTTTTAATTCACAGATAAGCGTCTGTGTATCTCCATAAAGATGGTCCAGTCTGTCGATATATCCAAATCTGCCTTTATACCAGCCATTTCCTAGCATGACACCCAGGGCATTGGCGCCGGATACAAGCATTTCTGTGACATCAAAAGTCTGATATTGGATTCGGTGGTTATAGTCATTATAATAAGGAGTCAGATATTCATCGGAAATCTTCTCTCCATTCAGATAGGCTTCATATAATCCAAGACCGGATATATAAAGCCGCGCTCTCTTTACCTTTTTTCCGCCCAGTTCAAACTTCCGCATAAACAGGCTGTGCTTTTCTTTTTCAAAGGGTGAGCAAATCCAGGTTCCATGTATTTTTTCAGGCGGAGTTTCAAAAAATGCGGCTTCGCTGACAGCCTCCGCTCCTGCATCATCCCGCACAGACGCCCTCCAATAATAGCGGCATTCCGGCTCTGGTTTTAACTCCGGGATAAAACATTTGCTGTCGATGTCCTCCCTCCAGTCTGTATCCAGAATTATTTTTTCAAAGGCTGCATCCTCTGCAATCTCGATTTTCTGCGCGACGCTCTTTTTCCCTTGACTATCTGTTACTTTGTAGGAAAGGACGATGGAATCCATGCGGTAGCCGATTGGATTCGTGATATGATTCGTTTCAAGTTGGATAATTTTCATAGTACAGCACCTCGTTCATGTTCATTTTCTTCATTTTAACAGAAATGCTGATATATCCAATGTTCAAATATGGCTTTTTGGATTGTTCGATTTTGATATTATGGAGGCTTGTCATTCTTGTTCTGTTTTATATAATAATCATGGCAGCCACTAGTATTTTCATAATCTCCTCCTACACTCAGCTTTCAGGAATAAACTCTGTCCCATTCTTTGCTTTTTCCATCCATAATTTGTCACCGTATTCAGGGCCAATATATTGCCTGGCCCGGGTGTAAACGCATCGTTTCCTCTCCGGATCGAATCTCCATGAAGATATGTTGGAAAATACCAACTCCTCTGCAAAATTTGCAGATTCATATGCCCCTCCATTCATATTGCTGTTATATGAAGAAATAAGGACAAATACAAGTTTCCTGCTCATTTTCTTCCAACATCAAATGCATCTGAAATGCCTGATATTCCCCCAAAGCTATCGGAAGCGGTACCCCGGTATCCATCAACGCATTTGCCGCATAGATAATTCCAGTGGATTGATCCCTGTACCGTCCTCCACTTTTCAGTCCTTTCAGTCTCACATAAGGCACCGCCATGTTCCCATGAACTTCCAACAGCACTGCATGAAGCAGCACCTCTCTCTGGTCTTCGGAAATGAATTCCCATGCCCCGGTATCCCCTTCGAACGGATTTGTAAGCCGATAATATAGTCCTTGTTGTATCAACGGCGCATACCTGCGATAATTTGCTATCTGAGAGCGGATCTCCTCTTTTTCTCCTTCCGACAGCTTTGACGGATCCAGCTCATAGCCAAATGTTCCTGCCATTGCGACCACACCTCGTGTTTTCAGAGACGTCACCCTTCCGGTCTGATGATTCGGAACCGCCGATACATGGCTTCCCATCGTGGATATCGGATATCCAAACGATGTACCGTATTGGATCCGCACCCGGTCCACCGCATCCGTATTATCACTGCACCAGATCTGCGGTGTATAATAGAGCATCCCGGCATCGAACCGGCCGCCTCCGCCGCTGCATCCTTCAATCAGAAGATCCGGATATCTCTGCGCCAGACGCTCCAGAAAATCATACAGCCCAAGGACATAATCATACATTACTTTTCCCTGCTCATCCACGCCGCAGGAATAAGAATAGATATCCGCAAGCCCTCTGTTCATGTCCCATTTCAAATATTCAATGTTCCCCTTATCCAACACCTTGCAGATCTGTTCAAAAATGCCGTCCACAACCTCTTTTCTGGAAAAATCGAGAACAAGCTGATATCTTGCGCGTACAGGGTCACGCCCCGGGATCTGCATCGCCCAGTCCGGATGAAGCCGGTACAGTTCACTGTCCTCACTGATGCACTCCGGCTCTGCCCAAATACCGAATTTCATCCCCAGACCATTGATTCTCTTGATTAGGCTTTCCAGAGATTCTCCCAGCTTCTCTTCATTCACATACCAGTCTCCAAGACCGCTGTAATCATCATTTCGCCTGCCAAACCATCCATCGTCCAGCACCAGCATCTCGATTCCCAGGTCTGCCGCCTGTTTCGCAAGCTGATAGATGGATTCTCCATCAAAATCAAGATAGGATGCCTCCCAGCTGTTGATCAGCAGCGGACGGACAACATCCCTGTATTTCCCGCGGCAAAGGTGGGTCCGAAAACACCGATGCAGATTCTGCGAAAGCTGCGCCAGTCCATTTCTGCTGTAGGTCAGAACTGCCTCCGGCGCATAAAACTCCTGTCCAGGCACCAGTGGATAAGAAAAATATTCCTCCTGAAGCCCGATCTGGATACGAGTCTGATCAAGCTGATCCATCTCGGCCTCTCCTTTGAAACTGCCGCTGTACAAGAAAGAGAGCGCGTAACAGCTTCCGGCATCCTCATTACATCTGCGGTCCGCCAGTATCATGAACGGATTATACTGATGGCTGGAGGTTCCCCGTCTGCTCCCGATCACCTGTGCCCCATGTCCCACAGGCATCCTCTGCAGATTTCTTTCCATCGCATGGCGTCCATAAAATGTGATAAGATCAAAATCCCCATGCAGGAAATCCAGACAGGCAGGCTGTATTTTTTCCAGATATACTTTCTCCTTTCCGTCATTTACGACCTTAGCGCTCCGGGTGATCACATCATACTCCGGCAGTACGCCATACAGAAGATACACTGAAACTCCGGTCACCGGATCCTGCATATGGATTTCCAGTGTCTCTGCCTCCGTCTCCCCGGCATATACGGCAGGAAGCCCTATAAGTCCATACTTGCCCTTTTTTATCTCATATCCCTGAAACCGAAGATCACAGCTTACAGAACCATCCGCATTCTTCACGGCAAACGCAGGGCTCCGGTAGTCCCCGTTTCCCAGACAAGGGAACTCCTGAGGCAGAACATCCATTGAATAGTTCCTGTCTTTGCCCGTATCATAGGGATTTCCGGAAAATCCCCTGTCTGCGTAAGTAAGCAGATAATCCATGCATCCATCGGTCGCCCTGCCGTAGTATAAATGCAGAAGAAATCCATACGGATCCACCTTCATCTGATATGTTGAATTTTTTGTATGCAGTGTAAAAGTCTTTTTTACCTCATCAAAAACAATGCCCATATATCCCTGTCTCCCTTCCTCTGTATAATAATGATATAATACGCTGTATCATTCCGCTTCTGCATTCCTTCTGTAACATTCGCAGAACTCATAGTTCCTCTCTATTTTAGATTATTCCCACTTTGCAAATAAAACACAGGTACCGCTTTTATGATATCTTTCAATCACTTTTTCCAAACATTCACGATTTACATTTAAATATTTTGCCTGACAATCCAGACACATATATTCCCTTGCTGCTCTGGAAAACATTTTCCGATGCAGAGCAATCTCATCCGACATCAGCCCAGTTTTGCAAACCTTACATACATGATCCGTCATTTTTTCGGCACCACCTTACATCTGTAAACTTTAGAGCCATGTGCCTCTACCGTATCGGAGAACATTTCTTCTTTTTTACCAAGAGATCTGTGTTCGATACAGTCAAAAAATTCCAGACTGCTGCCTGCCCCCACCGTAAGGCCGATATCCCAGAAATCAACCGCAACCACAGACGGAACATCTCCCATATTAAATAAGCCAACCGCAATATCTCCATTTGACAAAAACTTCACTAATGTAAACGTGTCCGGACCGTTTGATTCACAGTTTAACTGAAACGGAGCCCTGCATTCGATATCCTGATTGATTGCGATCAGATCCTGATTCAGCAAGATCCGTTTTGTTTCCTCCGTAAGATTTCTGACATCACAGCCGATCATGAGCGGTGAATTCATCATTGCCCACAGTGAAAAATGCGTCTGGTATTCTTCATCTGTGCATCCTCCGGCAGAAATATATTCATTTCCGCCATTTCCATACATACCAACAACCAGCATATCCATGTCGTTATGACAGTAAGGACCGGAAAATGCCTGCTTATCCAACTGAGAAAGAGCAATTTCTTTAATAGAATTCCAGGAATCCTTGATGTCTATTGTAGAGCGGAATAAGTGTGCCCCTGATGTGCGGATCCAGTCATATACAGAGTCCGTTCCCCACTGGCACGCCGAAAAGACAATATCCCTTCCCGAATTTGCCAGTGCCATCCCCATCCTGCGATACAAGGTTCTTCCGTCATGATTCTGGGGTTTAAAACAATTATCATACTTCAGATAGTCAACACCCCACTGTGCAAACTGTCTGGCGTCCTCATATTCATGTTCAAAGCTCCCGGGATATCCGGCACAGGTTCTCGTTCCACAGCAGCTGTACATTCCAAATTTAAAACCTTTCTCATGAACATAATCTGTCAGTGACTTTATCCCGTTTGGAAATTTTGCCGGATCTGCTGCCAGTCTTCCGTCCGCGTCACGTTCTTTGAGACTCCAACAGTCATCCATCACAACATATTCATATCCGGCTTCCAGAAATCCCTGCTCTTTCATAGAGTCTACGGTTTCTCTGATCAGTTCCTCATTGATATTCTCTGTAAACGTATTCCATGAGTTCCATCCCATTGGCGGAACCGCGCACATTGCTTTTCTGCTCATCAGCATGCTCTCCTTAAATTCTTTCTAAAATAGATTTGATCATTAACACATTACAAATATCGGGACATTACTTTTAACAACAGCCATGAACAGCCCCATACAACAAGCGAGAATCCTCCGAAAAACCAGACAAACACATAGGTCGGCCGGTTCATTTCATCCAGAAAAGTCATCGCCAGAGGCACCACATTGCAGGCTGCCACCCCTGCAGTCACCAACGGATTTTTCATGATAAAAAACATGGCATTTCTGAGCAGATTCGGTATCCTGTCCTGGAATGCCGCAATTGTCGGAAACAAATACATCAAAACCAATGTTCCTGTACATCCCATCGTCCACAAAATAATTTCTATATAAGCAAAAGGTCCTCCGATCTGCCTGCACCAGTATATATCAAGCCATCCAAAGGCCAATAATAACAATGCGGCGCTCCAACACAGCGTAGCCTGTTTAAAATTAGTCCGGAATCCATACCAAAATTCATAAAATGGATTGATATCACCCGGAGACCGGAGTTCCCTCATCATAACACGGTATAAAGCCGTAAGCGATGCTCCTGCCGTAATAACGGGAATGCAGCATAGCAGGAACATCAGATTTGACACAACAAAAATTCCGATTTTCGTCATCATTCTTCCAAAAGCACTTTCCGTATCAAATAAAAATCCAAATACTCTCATCTGCCGCACTCCCTTTTATTTATAATTTACCGCCCGAAGTAGCAATTCCCTCAACAAACTGTTTCTGGAAGATCAGATAAATGATCAGCATGGGGATAACCGCCAGCAAAGCCCCTGACATGATCTGGGGAAAATTACTGCTGAACTGTCCCTGCAGCTTTGCCAAAGCAGCGGATAACGTGGTTGTATCAGCCCTGTTGCAGACAATCATAGGCCACATCATGTCTTTATAACCAAAAAGTGCCGTGAAGATCCCCAATGATACCATGGAGGAACGTGCCAGTGGAAGCATGATACACGCAAACTTTGTGGGCACGTTACAGCCATCTATTTCCGCCGCCTCTTCCAGATCCTTCGGCAGGCTCTGATATCCCTGCTTGAGCAGATATGTCCCAAAAGCCGTCACCGCTGCCGGAAAGACAAGCGCAAACTGTGTATTCAGCATCCCAAGCTTTGAAACCATCAAATATTGAGGAATGATAAAAATCTGTCCCGGCACCATCATCTGGATCAAAACCAGAGAAAAGCAGAGCTTCTTACCCGGAAATTCCATCCGTCCTAACGCATATCCTGCCAATGTTGCCGTAGCACATGCCAGAATAACTCTGAGCAGGATCATTAACAATGTATTACCATACAGTGTCAGGAAATTGTAAGAATTCCATACTTCCGTAAAATTTTCAAAGTGCCATCCTGACGGAGGCAGAATATAAAACGGATTGATAGAGATTGCCTGGCTTCTTGTCTTAAATGCTGTAAGAACCATCCATAAAAAAGGAAGAAGCATACAGGCAGAGCCCAAAATAAGTACGATATGGATAATCGTCGAATCTAATCTTTGTTTCGCTTTGTAACCCATTCTGATAACCCTCCTAATTGTAGAATACCCATTTTTTCTCCGTTTTCTGTAAAACGTATGTAATAATGGCGATGATCAGCATCATAAACACAACAATCGCGGCACCGTATCCTCTGTTAGATTCCTCAAAGGAATACTGGTAAAACAGATAGGTAATTGATTCCACACTCTTAAACGCACGGCTTGTCCTGTCCATGATCATATATGGAAGGTCAAACAACTGCAGTGCTCCGATGATCCCCGTCTGGATAATGAAGAACAATGTCGGGGAAAGCAGCGGGATCGTAATATGGAAAAAGGAATGAATCCCCGTAGAACCGTCAATCGCTGCCGCTTCATAATAATCCTTTGGGATATCCTGTATTCCTCCCAGCAAAAGTACCATGTTGTATCCGATCGAACTCCAGATACCTACGATTGCGACACAGATCCATGCGATTTTCGGGTCTGTCGTCCATGCAATATTGGTATGGAATATCTTGTTTAAAAGACCATAATCTGCGTTAAACATCCATCTCCAGACCATAGCTACCGCAGCCGGAGCGCAGATCATCGGAAGAAAGAAAATGGTTCTGTATACCGTCCGCCCCGCCATCTTCCTGTTCAGCAGAACTGCCAGTACAAGTGATATAGCGATTGAAAACGGAACCTGAAGCAACGCATATTTAAAGGTATTGACCAATGCCTGCGGAATTTCCGGATCCTGCAGCAAATTGATATAATTCGTCAATCCCGTAAATGTATTTCCAACCCCGAAGTCTCCCGTTTTGCAAAAGGACTGCCAAATGGTGGAAATGATCGGATACATATTCAAAACAAGCAAACCTATGATCGTTGGAAGAACAAATATGACTCCCCAAAATTCCTCTGATTTTTTTCTTCTACTCTTTTTCTCCATATGTTTTCTCCTTAGAACGGCCCCCTGCAAAATTATGCATTCCATTCCTCCGGGAGCCGTGAATCCATAACCTGGCTGCCGTTATTCTTCTGCCAGAATACTGTTCATATCATCTGCGATCTCATGGCAGACTTCCTCAATTGTTTTCTCATCGTTCCATGCCGGAACAAGGAGATCCGTAATATTATCCGCCCATCTTCCCGCATATTTTGAATATGGCCGGAATACTAACGTTCCTGTCTCTTCAATATCAACAAATGGAGCCATATCCATTCCGTCAAATGCTGTGGTAAATGGATCGGAGCATCCGATATAACCAGCCATGGTCACCCCGAGCTCTGATTGTTTCAGCTGTCCCTCTTTACTGCACAGCGCGGAGATCAGTCCCCATGCCTCGTCTGCCTTGTCAGATTTATCATAGATCGACCAGCCCAGGCCGTTATATATGGATACCTTCTCTCCTTCATCACATTGTCCGTTTCCATTGGCATCTTCCCACGGCATCTCAACCCATGCGAAATCATCTTTATTATCCGCTTCATAATAACCAATTACTGACCATGACCCCTGTGGGTACATTCCGATCGCACCTGACAGAAGCATGGAATCTCCGCCGGTATTTGCCATGGAATCCTGTGACGGACAGGACGGCAGAATCTCATCATGGACAAATTTCATTGCTTTAATGGTCTCTTCACTGTCCATTCCAGAAGACTTTTTGTCTTCGCTGATCACAGAGCCTCCAAAATCATAAACAATATTCCACCAGCCATCCTGATTGTTGCCGCAATTCAAATAGGTTCCATAAACCCCGTCGTCTTTTCCCTTTTCCGTGATTTCCCTGGCAATCTCCGCAAATTCTTCCCATGTCCAGTCATTGGATGGATAGTCAATTCCATATGTATCAAAAACTTTCTTGTTATAGATCACCGCAATGGTATCATGATCTTTCGGGATTGCGTACTGCGCGCCATCCCCGCTATATAATTCCGTGATACCGGGATAGTAGTTGTCCAGGTCGATCGCCTCATCCTCCTCTATATAGCCGGTCAGATCTTTTAAAACATTCGCGCTCTTATACATATCAGCATATTGGGAATGCATCCAGAAAACGTCCGGCATTTCACCCCCTGATACACCGGCCTCCAGCATCGTCCAATAGGTGGTCCAGTCCATAACCTGAAATTCCACGTCAACCCCGGACGTTTCACTCCATTCATCTGCGATCTGCTGTAGTCCTGACAACTGGTTATTGTCCCAGATTGCTACCCTTACTGCATCCCCTCCGCTTGAATTTCCGGCGCTGTCTCCACCTGATCCACCGCCGCAGGCTGCCAATGAAACCGTCATTCCAACCGCAAGCAAAACACTTAGTAGTTTCCTCTTCATAGCTCATCCTCCATATTGTTTTTTTATCTCAAGCACTTGTGTGCCTTCGACCTTCACCGTGACAAAGTCTTCGTTATTTCCATGTTTTCAGATACTTTCCCATCTGCTTTTTTGAAAATTCTTGCTTATTTTTCTCCATTTTCTATTTTTCTTCATTTTTTCTTTTCTCTTTATATTATTGATTTTATAACACCTTCTTGTACTTTTAAATGGTAAAGACATGTCATAGATGGTAAATTATTGCGTTTTTGAGTTCTTTATGATAAGATACAGGAAATGAATTCAAAAACCATTTTGACAGGAGGTACCGCACATGTTATCATTACCCCACCATTCCATTGGCTTTTATTTTTCTTCTGATCTGTCTTTTCTGACATTAAGAGGCGTTGGACTCCACTATATTGATTCTCATGAATATTCCTGGAACAACCGGAACCGAAAGGATGAGCTCTGTCTGATCCAGTATTGTATTGACGGAAAAGGTGCTCTGGAAATAAACGGGATGCACTACCCCATCCTGCCCGGAGATGCGTTTATCATTGATATTCCCGGTGAAAACCATTATTATCTCCCTGCGGATTCTTCACATTGGGAAGTCCTTTTTTTGGAATTTTCTAAAGAATGTCTTCCTTTAATAAGAAAAATTTACCAGAATACAGGTCCTGTCATACATCTCACGGAAGAATCCGGGCTTATAGACAAAATGTTCGCCATCTACAAAAGTGCACTTCAAAATGAGTTGAAAACTTTTTTTGAAAATACGAAAATTGCCTATAACTTGTGGATGGATCTTACTTCCTACGCACTTACCTGCTCTGATGAGGAAGTTTCAAAATTAGATTACGCCAAAAGCTTTATTGATCAAAACTATTATAAAGAAGACCTGAATCTGGATTTAATCGCAGAACATGCCGGAATGTCTAAATATTATATGTGCAAAGAATTTCATAAAAAATACGGCATCTCACCCGGAAAATACTTAAAAGAACTCCGTATTTCCCAGGCATGCCGTTTATTAACTACGAACTCAGATTATACCATGCAGGATATTGCCCATATGGTGGGCTATTCAAACAACAATTATTTCGGAAAAGTGTTTAAGGCTTCAAAGGGTGTGACACCTGACCACTTCAAAAAGCAATCCACCCAGTATGATTTTGTACGTGCACTATACGACACCCCGAAATGACACCCCGAATCATCATCGAAAAAATTTGATATAACGGGAACTGTTTCCTTTTCACCAGACAATAGAAAGTATCATCCTGGCAGATGACGCCGCAAGTGATATCGTATATAGTTTATCTTCCTTTTTTACATTTTCAGTAACGTCCGCCGCATTGAGCATGACTTTTTGAGGTTCTTTTTCGGAAATCCAGCCTACAGTTCCCGACTCTCTGACTACTACAATCTCTGTATGTTCATCTTCGAAGATACTTTCAATTGCTGTGAATCCAACATATTTATCCAGCAGACCCAGACAAGAACTATTTTTTCTCTGCGGAAGCATAATATACCATCCAAAACCACCTTGTACAGCACTTCCCTCATATCTGTCGTCCCTGCCCAGAGAAAAAACTTTCCTTTCAAAATAATCATATACCCAATACATGTCTGCAGCTTCCAGATCTGGTATATCTGTCGGACGGAAAGTAAATGACTGCTTCCGGTCTGTCAGATTAAATACCGCAATTCCTCCGCCTTTTTGGCAGTCCCCCCACGATGCTACATTATGCAGTTTTAATACTCCATCTGCCGTCGGATCAGAAAATACACAGTCTTCTGTCGGCTTTGCGGAACGGTCCATCATCAAAATCCTGCCGTTTTCATATAACAATGGTTTTAATACATCAGGATCAGTAGCCCCGGTCTTATCACTGACATAGACCGGTCCCCCGCTGACCGCACGCAGAAGACTGTGCTTCACGCAATCTTCATGCATCGACCAAAACATATCCCAGTCACAGCAATATAATTCATTGTGATAGACTGCATTATAAGCATTTTGTAACAAATGCTCAGCAAATCCATTTTCTTTATCAGGGACAAAATCATCACTGTTTCTTGAAATCGCGGAAGTCGGCCTTGCCAGAATATTTTCCATAGCCATTCCCATACAGTTGATGATCGCCCCGTCCATATAAGACGCGCCGCCTTCCAAAGCCTGATTCATTCCTCTTGCTGCTTCACTTACCGGCAGCGTATTTTCAAAATAATAAGGCACAGCACTCTGACCATCTACCTTTACAAAATCAATCCCTTCACGTCGTAATTCTTGATACCAGTCTCTGTAAAATCTTTCTCCCGTCCCGGGACTTGGAACTAATTTCCCGTTCACAGTTTTAGAAAGATATGGCCGTTCTAAAAAATCCAGATCACTTCCCGGTAAGACGCCTCCCCAATATCCGCCGAAAGCGTGCCAGACGCCAAACCACCTGATATCGCCCTTACTTTTTATGTCCTGTATCATTTCCCGAAATCCATTCGGAAATTTCTCTTTATCCGGCATGAAACCGCAAAGCAGTTCCTCTTTCGCAGAGAGCCATCCATCATCGATCAGCATCCATTTTACCGGAACCTTTTTTTCAAGCAATTCCGCTGCTTTCTGACGGATCTTGTCCTCTGTGACGTCTTTGTAAAACGCGTCCCAGCTGCACCATCCTAAATACTGAAACATCTCCGGTATCCTTCGGTCTTCTCTCATACGGATCCCTTTATATTCTGCCAGATATTTAAATGCCTTATGTACTGCCCCTTGCAGCGTCGGCGCTTCTGCCGTCAGGTATAAAGGTTCTTCCATTCTCCTCTGTCCGCCGATATATGCTGTCATTTCCAGACAGATTTCTGTTTCGGTTCCTTTTACCATATATGTTTTAAATTCTCTGCCCACCATAGGAATCAAACACATAAACCGATTTTTATATTTTAAAAATGCCACCTGTGTATGATCAGGAATTTCCTGAAAACTGTCAACAAAAGCGGGCCGGGTCCACCATTCATTATACAGATACATGGCTGTAATCTTCTCTGGATATTCTGACACCGGCAGGTATATCCGAATCGGTTTCTCCATCCTTAGATTCCAGTTTTCCCTGCAGGACTCATTTTTCATATCCAGTAATATTTCTCCCAAACGGCATCCTTCCATATTTTTTTCCGTTACTTCAATATGAATGCCCTCTTCTTCATAAATACCTGTATCCATAGGAATCTCTGCATCAATCCTTTTCCCTTTTTGACAATTTACCTGACATCTTATATTATTCTTTTCTGTCATATCAGTTCCCCTCTCTGCATGTTTTCCTTGCCCTGCATCCTCCAAGGCCTCCATAATGAAAGTTCTTGCGTTTTTCTATTTTTCTTTCTACTGATTTTATATCATTGTTCCGCAGTTTTAAATGGTAAAAACATGTCTCATGTGGTAAATTATTGCGAAAGCATCGCTCCTATTCACCCCTAATTCAGTCTAGCAAATCCGAAATACCACTGACTCATAAGGGCAGAGATACAAAATAGCAAAAGACTGACAGCAACAAGATAACGCAAGGGTTCCCTGACCGTCACCGGCACTGATTATTTACTCTTTTTATCTTCTATATGTCTGTTAAGCATATAGCAGACGGGCAGCAGAATCACACAGACCAGAAGCGGATAAAAAAGAGACAGCATAGCCGTCGAAGCATCCCGAAGAAACCAGCCATATACGTCTGGCAATGAAAAATCAAGTGAACGGATACTGTTGATCATTCCGGCTATAAACCCAATGCCTCCAAAGACACCTGCTGTGAGCATAACCATTCGGACTGCCTGAGTGCTTTCTTCATATGAAATGAGAGATGTATCCCCCCTTCCAAAGATTAATAAGAACGCTCTGCCAAAAGCTTTTAAAGAGCCTGTACAAAACAAAACCAACACACATGGCAGCAGAACAAACCCTAAAGTATAAATATCCAGATAATTGGCGAAAAATCTGTCAAATCCAATCCCATTCATAAGAAGAAAAATAGCTCCAACTAAGTAAATCATGTATAACATAATCTATACGCTCCTCTCTTTGATAAAAATGTTTTTAAATAACTCCCTTCCACACCAGCACAGCCTCTTCTTTCTGCATATCAAATTCCTCGTCTGACAGTCTGTCAAGCCGGTTCATATTTCCTAATGGCAGATAGTAGATTTCCCTCATTTCCGGCTGATAATCTATACTGGCCTTCTGGAAAAAATCGTTTTCATAAACGGCACCCTGGGCGGCAGAATGATCCATAAAACTACTGTTATCAGGAAAAATGCTGTTCCAGAGGGTTCTTGTATAACAATAATAAATTACCCTTACAGTTTTTCCATCACGCCGTATCGTTCTGCCTGTTGATACGAGGCCATCGTTTTTCACAGATTTTTTCAGGACAAGACGCACCTCATCATGGGTATCGTATTTCCCGGAGAGCGCTGCTTCGGCAGTTTCCGAATCCAGCGCATTCACATCCCGCCATTCCTGTAGTCCAAATTCGTTGGGAATACTTGCAACCTGGTAGATTCCCGTTGTCATACAATCCGGATCATAGGGAACTGGAATATGATATTTTCCCAAAATAAATGTAAACACCATAAGCAAGGCACAGGTTGAAAGTGCGGCAATCACATATCTGCGCCGTATCCATATCTTCCATTTTTTCAGAAAATCAACATCTTTTTCTTCCGGCAGTATCTCCTCTGGAATCTCTGCCGACATCTGCTCATAAATGATGCGACACTCTATGCAGTCTGCTAAGTGCTTTTCTATCTCAGCATTTGTTTCTTTGCTGGTCAGTCCGTCAATATAGCCTGGAAGCAGATCTTTCACAATGCAGCATTTCATTTTGGTCCCTCCATTTCTTCCATGATTTTTTGTTTTGCCCGGTAGAATGTGGTGCGTGCCCAGTTTTCGCTTTTTCCAAGAATACTGCCAATCTCTGAAAAGGAAAATTCACCGGTCAGACGAAGATGCACCAACTCGCGCATAGGCTCCGGAAGTGAATGAACCGCCTGATACAGCTCTGTTTTCTCCATATGAAACATTGCGGCATTCTCCGGCGATTCTCGGCATGGTACATCCTCCGTAAGCTCCACCTGATTCCAACGGGAACGCTTTTCCAGCCATTGATACCAGAGGTGTTTCGCAATCTGGCAGAGCCATACCGACAGCTTGCAGCTTCCGTTGTAACTGCTGATTGTCCGCATGGCACGAAAAAAAGTCTCCTGCGTCAGTTCCTCCGCAAGATCTTCATCATGGGACAAACTCAGCAGATATCGGTATACATCCTTTGCATGCCGCATATAGGCTTTCTCAATCTCCGTCAAGGTACGCACCTCCTTATATTCTGGATTCCGCGTCTGTTTTTTACTACACTGCATTTTGTTTTACATCTATATATCCGAAAAAGAAAGGTTTCGTTACATAAAATATTTTTTTCTACTGCTTGTGCATAGTATATCAACTCTGGAGTGTTGATTCAATGTCATTCTCTTCCGCTTGCAACATCTGTTCTGACATCATTTATAAAAACTTTCCTGATTCTATCATTTGTGATATCATATGGAAAACAGCACACCTTTGCGGATGCTGAGGTAAGAAAGGAGATTTTATCCATGACAACCCCAACAAAACTTCACGCCGGCATCGTCGGTGCCGGTGTAATCAGCAGCAAATACATTCAAACAATCCAAACGCATTTTCCTATTCTGCAGATTGAACAAATCTGTGCGAATCACCTCGAAAATGCACAAAAAAGAGCCTCTGAATTTTCATTAGAGGCATGTACTTTTGAAGAAATGCTGCAAAATGAACGGATTGACCTGATTATTAACCTGACTCCGGCTTACGCACACTATGACATCATCAAACGCTCTCTTCTGGCCGGAAAACACGTGTATTCAGAAAAAACGCTTACAGACAGCCCGGAAACAGCAAGAGAGTTAGCCTGCCTTGCTGCCGAAAAGAAGCTGTATCTCGGCTGTGCGCCGGATACCTTCCTCGGCTCGGCGCTCCAGACCGCAAGAAAGGCCATTGATGACGGACTGATTGGAGAGGTCACCTCTTTCAGTGCTTCCGTCAATCGAAATAATTCTATTTTATTAAGTCTATTTTCCTTCCTGCGTATGCCGGGAGGCGGACTGTGCTATGATTACGGAGTCTATTATGTGACTGCGATTGTCAGCCTGCTTGGAGCGGTTGATAAAGTTGCAGCCTTTGTTCACGCGCCCTACCAGACACATAGAAATATCCTTCCGCAGAGTCCTGATTTTGGAAAAGAAATGAAAACTCCGAATGAAAGCCAGGTTGCGACTATACTCCACATGAAAAGCGGCATTTCCGGCACCTTGATGTTAAATGCAGATAGTGTAATGGCCGACCAAGCAAAATTTATGATTTATGGCACAAAAGGAATCCTGTTTCTGACCGACCCGAATCAGTTCGGGGGCGATGTCATGCTGCTTGAGGAAAGTCCTAACGGACAAGAAGCCGCCTCACCGCGAAAACTCTCTCCGGTAAATAGCTACAGCACAGAAAGCCGGGGAATTGGCGCTGCTGACCTAGCAGAGTCTGTTCTATCTGAACGGGTTCCCAGAGCTTCTGCCGAACTTGGCATTCACGTTTTGGATGTGCTCTCTTGTATTCTGGAGAGTGGAAAATCGGGAACTTTTATGCGGGTGCCTTCCGACTGTGAGAGACCGGCTCCGCTTTAAGGATAGATATACTGGTGGAGGCAATCGTATGACTGCCTCCACTGCTTTACGTCAATGCATTTCTTCCATCCTGCATTGATGTACTTTCTTTGCTTTATCATATGCGATACCGACCAGCAGAACCGAACCATTTTTTTTCACTCTCTGCATATAATTCTTTTCCTTGATCTGTGCGATCTCCTTTATCTCTTTCATACTGTTTCGAGACAAAACTTTCTGATACTTTTCCATTAATTCGCTATTTGGAATCTTGAGATAGCCATTATAATACGAAAGGAAACCGTATACGACCATTGCTGAAAGAATCTCATCACGCGTTTCCAGACGCTGTTCGGCTGCACTGTATCCATTCAATTCTGCTTCTACCGAAATACCGGACACCATCTTAACAATATCTTCACGCACTTCATCTACATTATGCTCAATGCAGTCCGCAATCTCATTCATCGGTCCGGTTTCCGTCCAGTAATTCAGGCATACCCCCCGCGTAAGAGCTTTATTTACCGAGCGCGGATTAAAAAGACTTTTCCCATCGCTTGTATAATAACCATCATACCATTGTTTCATTTCTTCATAAGAAACCGTCTTCCTTTTCTCACATAATTCCCGCACTTCCTGTTCCTGAAATCCAAAATATGCGTCAAAAACATTGTCATTCATAAAATTATATTCATCAAACATATTCAGTTCGGAACCACTGGAATATTTCGCAATCGGCAAAACACCTGTCATATAAGCAAGCTCCACGTAAGCTCTGTCTTTTAACAGCCCTTTCAGAAATTTCAAGAAACTGCTCTTATCCCTGTCAGTCATAAATGTTTCATAAAATATAGAATCCCATTCATCCAATATAAAGATAAAAGATTCTTCTGTTTCCTGCAGCATCTGACTTAGGTTTCCCTGTTCGCGGTTTCTAAGAGCAGGATACGCCTCTCTCAAATCTTCTTTTAACGTCTCTGTAATGTTCCGGATATAATCCTCATACTGCTCGCAGTAATCCGGCAGTTCACTAAAATCAATATGAACCACATTATACTGATTCATGTATTTTTCGTACTGTTTTGTACCGGCAACTGCAAGTCCGTCAAAAATCGGATGGCTGTCATATCCCCTTGTGTAATATGCTCCCAACATATTTGCATTGACTGTCTTTCCAAATCGCCTCGGCCGGGTAATGCATATATAGGGGTTTCCTGTTCCCACCGCCTGGGAAACTTTTTCTATCATCAGACTCTTATCAACAAAAATCTCATTCTTTGTCACCTTTTGATATAACCGACACTGCGCGTTCGTATTCAAATAGTACATGGAGCCTCTCCCTTTTTGCTAATTTCCATTTACAAATACTGGCTGAATTCTACCTTTTCTTTGTTGGGTCCCACAATCGTAAAGAATTTCACCCCGTTCTCCCAGAATGGAAGAAACTGGATTTTTTTGTCCAGCATCTGATATCCCGCATCTTTTACCTGATGAAATACAGCTTCGATATCTGTAACGTTTAATGCAACATGGTCAATTGCCCCATTGCTGCCAACGGCCTGCCTATTTTCATATGTTTCTATAATCAGGTTGCCAGCTTCTAAAAAAGCCACTTTTTCATTCGCTTTCTCATTGACCGTCTCATAAGCCATTTCAAATCCCAACTGTTCATAAAACTTTACCGTTTCCTCTATGTCATTTGTCGGAATACCTACATGCTGTACCCCAGTAATGTACTGCGCAAAATTATTTTTCATTTCTATCATCCGCCTTTCTGGTTCTTTTTAATCTGACCTTTTATGTTCCGTCAGAACAATTCTATTCTACCAGATATTTCATAAAAATGTCCATATACTTTTCATCCCAGTCTTCAACCTCCACCTTTACCGGTCTCATCAAATCCAGGCTGAAAATCCCCATGATTGATTTTGCGTCAATAATAAATTTCCCCGAACGCAGAAGCACATCACAATCAATGCCGCTCACTTCGTTAACAAATGTTTTGACCTGATCAATCGATTCCAATTTTATCCATAACTCTTTCATCATCAAACCTCCAATTATTTTTGTAACCACTTGCTAAAATACTATGCCTGTTTCCTGCTTTTCTTTCTCTCCTGTATTTCTTCCACAATTTTATTATATGTTGTCTTATTCAGGCGATAGAAATACAGAACCGCGGCCGTTATAATCCAGAGAATTCCCGGAACCGTTGTGAAGGAATGCTTAATTACAGCTAACACTGCCGTATTCTGCTGTTGGTTCGCAACGTAGCCAAACATACCCAGGATTCCTGCAAGGGCGGATGTTCCAAGGGCCATCCCAATCTTATTTCCCAATGAGATAAATGCGTATTGGAACCCATCATTTCTAAGGCCGGTCTTCCATTCTCCATATTCCACACAATCGGGAACAATGGCATAGATTGCCGTATTAAATCCAGAGAAGAAAAACTGTGCCAGGCAGGAGAATGTATAAAATGGAACCGGTGAATCTCCTACCGTGAAAAAGTACATGCAAAACATACTGATTCCTGTCAGCAGTGCAAAAATGGATGCGGAACGCCCTTTATTATTCGTGAGGCGGAACACAAACGGAAAACATGCAGCGCCAATAATGGACGGAATAATGATAAACATCGAATAGGTGCTGAACAATGCCTGATTGCCTTCTACGTATGTAAAATAGTACAATGCGTCTGCATTTCTTCCATAAAGGGTCACGCCAAACAGGAGCTGTCCTGCAACAGCAATCATATAGGGACGGTTTTTCGCGACAGCACTCAACTGTACTTTCAAAGAAATTTTTTCCTTCTCCGGCACTTCTACTACTTCTTTTGTTTTTGCAAAACAGAAGATATGACATGCTGCAAAAATACATCCATATAAAATGGCAATCAGCAAATAGCCCTTTTTATCATTCCCATTTCCAAGTGCACTAATCAACGGAACCGTCACAATATTAATGATACCGATAGCAATCATAGCGCTGACCGAGCGGAATGTATTAATCTTTGCCCGTTCCTCAATATTCTGCGTCATTGCTCCACACAATGTACCGTAAGGAATATTCACGCAGGTATATCCTAATACCAGGATACAATATGTAACTGCCATGTAAATAATCTTAGCAGTCGGTGACCAGTCAGGATGTGCCCAAAAAGTCATGATCAATACGAGAGACGTCAATGGCGCCGCAATCAACAGCCAGGGTCTGTATCTCCCCCATCTTGTATGCGTCTTATCACTCAATCCGCCGATTACCGGGTCGTTGATCGCGTCCCAGAAACGGGAGAACAGCATCAGTCCCGCAACAGCCCCCATACCAATTCCAAAAACGTCGGTATAGAAAATCATCAGGAAATTCCCTACAAACATCCAACTAAAATTACATCCCACATCTCCCATACCATACGCGATTTTACTAATCAATGGTACTTTTACATTTGTGTCTTTCTGCTTACCTTCCATGACATTCCTCTCCTTTTCTTCATTTCCTACTTTATGTATTACTTTATTAAATAGTTTTATTATGTATTTTATGATAAAACTATCTTTATATTTTGTCAATATATTTTGGATGCTTTATTTCTTTTCAGCAATTTAGCTAAAACCGATTATCATTTTTTGGTAAAACAGACGAAAAAGAAACCGTTGTCTTTGGTTACTTTTTTAGTTAGTAATTGGAAAAACGTTGATAGACAAATTGATTTTTCAGGAATATTATGATAAATTTTGATTACAGTATTGAAGGAATCGAGGAACACATTATGGGCAATTATCTGAATCCTGACAACAGTGGGTTTGCGGCAATCCTAAAAACCCCATATGTAGATAAATCCGGCTTAATCAGCCTAATCAATCGTACCATCGGCACAAAACAGATGCTGACCTGCATCAGCAGCCCCCGCCGCTTTGGTAAGTCTTTTGCCGCACAGATGCTTTGCGCCTATTATGATAGAACTTGTGATTCCTCCTCCCTGTTTGACAATCTTGTAATTTCAAAAAACACACAATATCAGGAGCACTTGAATAAATATGATGTCCTATACCTGGATATGACCGGGATAATGGGGGAAACATCCCCGGCAGATATGGTATCTTACAATATCGTCAAGTGCAGCGGGATTACCTGGAATTTCTGCGTACATTATTTAAAAACAGCAGCGCTACTTCTCAGATTTTTGCGGCTGCATATATGACAGGTATCCTTCCTGTTAAAAAGGACGGCTCACAATCTGAGATATCTGATTTCAGAGAATTCTCTATCCTTGATCCGGGGGAATACGCTGAATTTACGTTCTCCCTCATATTTCGTCGCCCCCGCCCTCGCGCAGATATC
>CANOBT010000005.1 GCA_947564305.1 uncultured Lachnospiraceae bacterium
TCCCGTTTAAACTCCATACAGAAATTTTCCGGTTTATTGATACGCGCATTCATTGCCGCCTGCCCTACTAATATCTCTCTATCGGAATCTACATAGACAGCTGATGGAATAGAATATTTACTGCCATAGCTGCTGATTCCCGTATTAATATCAACAGGTTGGATTTCTTCATCTCCCCCAAGCATACAGATACTTGAATAGCTTGTTCCTATATCTATACTGATAATCATAACATACTCCTTTGTTAGTATTTATAATGCATTTGAAATGTAACTCAGCCTGTACATTTAATCATTTTATATTTTCAGGGATCCATAATAATCTTCTCTGTCCCACATCATTCCCCTGTTCCGCTGACATTTGATACCACATGAATGCCTTTGCATTATCTTTATCTACTTCTATCCCATATCAGCATATATAGCCCTGTCTATGTCGATTCCGCCACACTGTTCAATTCCCATAGCAGGAGTGAGAGGTTCATATCCTTTGTCCTTATATTGGATTAAAGAGACATCAAAGGTTCCGCCGCCGAAGTCATACACAAGCAGAATATCTCCGTCTTTCAGGGTATTTTTTGCTTTGCAGCACATGGCTGCCGCTGTAGGTTCGTCCACCAGTTCTATATCAAAGAGTCCTGCATTCTTTGCGGCCTGTGTGATCTTGTCACATCTTGTCCTGCCAAAAGATGCAGGATATGTGATGTAAGCTCTTTCCACTATACCATTTCCACTTTTCTCCGCGCACTTTTTCATATGTCGGAAGAGTTCCGTGTACAGTTCCTCAGGCAGAAAACTTCTGCTGCCCAGTACGATTGGAACATTCTGCCCCAAATCACGCTTGAATTCCGAACGGAAATTCTGGGGCTTCTTCTTCCTGCTGTTCATGGCCGCCTGCCCCACAAGCACCTCCCCGTTGTCTTCCACAAACACTGCGGAAGGGAGAGAATATTTGCTTCCATATATGCTGATTCCTGTGGAAGTTTCCACAGGTTCTATGTCTCCTTTTTCGTTTTTCATGCACATGCTGGAATAGCTCGTGCCTATGTCTATACTGATGATCATTTTACACCCTCCTGTATTTTGCTTTCATATCCCGTCCTTGCCTTTTTCTTATTCATCACATAGTGCACTCAAATGATAGTAAATATGTTCATATGACCTGGCAATGGTAGCTGCCGCATCCACATAGGTGCCGGGCATCATAAAAGAACTGGTCTTTTCATGCCATTTTTCCGTCTTTTCCCTGGCAATCCGCATCAGTTCATTCATGGAAACAGAGGATTTTACTCCAAGCCTCTGTTCAGGTTCCCTTCCATATTCACCAGTCACCTGCATGAAGTCCTCAAACTCATCTTCGTTCGTAAACTTTAGCTGCCCGTTATAATAATATTGCAGGATCCGTAGTTCATTTAAGGTCTGAATACCTGACATCAGTTCGTCAATCTTATTTTCCAGTCCCTCACACACATCCACTAACTGCCGGTTGTCTCTCTGGGTGCGGCGCAGTTTCCTTGACAGGTCTAGCAGCTTGTTAAAAATGAACTGGGATTTGATTAAAAATGTTCGATTCCCAAAGTGGGACAAAAGCATATTCCGTACCTCTGTGATACCGCATTGTTTGGATAAAACCTGCTTCATATCATTTATGTCCGTACCCTCTGACAGCTGCCGGCAGATTTCCACAATCCCATACTGCCCTAATGCTCCAATAAGGTGTGCTCTAGCGGATGACTCCCCAAATTTCACAAAATAATCGTCATCGCTTACTGAAAACATTTCTGCATCAAACAGTAGGTCGGTTAGCTCGCTTCGGGGAAGAGCAGCAAGCTTTTTCAGTTCTTCCCAGTCGGCGTCCCTTAAGGAGGAATATCCCTCTACAGCTTTGGCACACACCGGAAATGTGGCATAAACAAAACGTTTCATGTTTGCATCTTTCATTATGGTGTCCGCCACGGCGGAGGCAGACTGAACAGGAGTCATATCCCCTTCGATATTCCATATGCCAGTGGCATCTGTTTTAGTCAATATCCCCACGGAATTAATGGGAGAAGACTGACTGGCTCCTCCACGGTGAAAAGCATTCAGCAGTTCCTTGTCAAACCCACCAGCGCTTCTGCTAAAAGCGTATATAATAGCATCTGCCATAGAAGTTTCCTGGATCGTATCCTCAGAACTTTTTATTTCAAGGAAGTCCAATGTGTTCTGGGCATCCGTGCCATAGACAGAATTAAGCCCCGGAGTGTCGATGAACTCTAACTGCTTCAAAACATCACTGGGATAGTGTATAATTAAATACTTAACATCATTAATCCTGGGATTTTCCTTTTCATACTTTCTTACTGACCATTTGGCAAGTTCAGTGTATTCTGCCCGTTGGGTTTCACCATCCCGAAAGCAGACCGTAATAAAGGGGGTTTCGGCATATTTAAACCAACAGACCGTATAAGTGGTTTCCAGATTGCCTGTGTAAACCACATTGTCCCCGATAAGAGCATTCATAAATGTGGATTTTCCGGCCTTCATGATTCCTGCAACCGCTACCCTGAGAGGGGCGGAAAGCCTGTCACGCATTTCACCAAGAATTTTCTGTAATGGTTCACAGCCGGGGCAGTCATGGCACAGCCTTGCCGTATCATCAATTAATTTGTAAACCTGCATTTTCAGTGACATATCTGCTCACTTCCTTTATTTTCTATTTTATGTACGATAACTTCCTGCAACTGCAGCTGCACAGCCTGATAGATTTCTTTAAGGTCTTCTATTTTGCATGCTTATTATAGAAAGCTATATTCTATTTGTTTCTCCATCCCGTCAGCATCCTGTCTGGATTGAGATAATGTTTTTCCTGTTCCATCCGGCAGGGCATTTTCTGCCTCTGTTTTTGAAGTACACATTTTGTCCACAACTTCCTCAATCTTATCGAAATGTGCCAAAACGCTTTCCAATACTTCGGAGCGTTTCTTAAGCTCTTCCAACTTGGCCTGATCCGACTTTGTTGAAAAAATATTCTCTTGAATCTGGTCAATGTTATCTTTCAATTCCTGGCTCTTTCTCGTCAATTCCGTTTCCAGGTTATTTACCACTGTGCCTTTCAGGGTAATAAAGCCATCGTTCACAATCTTTCCCAGTAGATTCATAGAAGATTCGATATGTTTATTAAAAGCTCTCTGGACAACAGGGACATCCACATCACGGCCTGTTTTTGCAGCATCAATGCAGCCCTTGGTGCCTCCGAGGAACGAACCTGCTGTGGTTCCCAGCACACCGCCTCCTGCAGCTGTGGCTGCTACAGCCGCGGCTGCTGTAGTTCCAAGCTGGGCAGCTAAAACGGCCGGCCCAGCTACAAAGGCAAGTCCGGTACCCAAAACAGCGCCGGCTAACATGCCAATTTTGCTTCCGCCCATCATTCCCATGCCCACTTTTCGACCGCCGGCTATCAATTTATCTGATACTGTTCTTTTGGGAAAGTCAACCACCATCTCACCCTTTGGCCGGAACGCCAGGCTGTCCAGGGCTTTCTGGCAGGAATCCACATTCAGTCCCAGAATCTCATTCATCCGGCTTACCTCGGCTGTAGTCTTCTCAACCATGGCTTCTTTCATATCAAGAAGTCCCTCGCTGATTATACTGTTTATTTCATTGTATACGTGGTTGTACTGATCCGGATTGCAAATCCTGACCCCCAGATTCGTAACGCTCTCATCCAGATAATCCCTTGCTTGAACTTTCATCTGGGAAAAATCATAGGAATTATCGTTCTGCATCTTGGAAAAGAACTGGGAAATTTCATACTTCCATGATGCATCGCTGTGTTTCAGCTTATTATATTTTTCAATTTCTTTCTTCATTTCATCTGCCAGAATCGGAAGTTTCTCTTTAGCGGAATTCAAAAGCTGATATTGGGCAGCAATGCTGTCAGCCATTTTATACAGCTCCTGCTTCACTTGTTCCACAAATGGAAGGAACAGGATTTCTCCACGTTTTCTTTCAATGGTAGACCAAATCGTATTCTCAAATTCTGTATAGTTGCTGCCGGCTAACATTGTCTTGCTCTGAGTTTTCAGATATCGGAGTTTGGCTGAACTGGAAATGGGAATCACCGTGACCTCATCTTTGGGAATACATAGGACTTCGCTGATTTTCCTTTGATTATCCTCCATGATGTCTCTGTATCCGGGGTTCAAATCCTTTTTTGTCAAAGGAAATATGATGTTCTTGCAATACTTATATCCTTTTTTTAGAAAATTAAGCTCTGTATCTGTCAGACCTGCCGCCGCATCACTGACGAAGAGCAGTAAGTCGGCATTTGGCAAAAATCCATATGTAGTTTCCGCATGGCTGATATTCAGAGACCCCACCCCCGGGGTGTCTACAAACACGATTCCTTCCTGCAATACAGGGTTCGGTATTTCCACATTCAGCACTTTTACGTTTTTAAAATTGGAAGGATTCCCTTGCTCGGATACATAATTTGGAATTTCTTCCCGGGTAATTGTCTTTGCTATGGGGGTCATAATGCCATTTTTCTGTTCTTCAATGAGAGCCTCTACCTTTTCCTGCCTGCCATACCGCACGATTGTCACCACATTGGTACATACGTTGGCATCTACTGGGAAAATGTAATCTGTTTCCCCAAGCAGTGCATTTAGCATGGAAGACTTGCCACGCCGCATTTCACCTACTGTGACCACCAAAAGCTCCTTTTCGGAAAAGGCTTTCTCCACTTCCTTTATTACTTCCGCAGATGAGCTGAAGCCCATCTGCTCTGCTAAGATAGAGCTTTGATGAACTTTTCTGATTATATTTTTCTTGAATTTGAATAAATTACACATGGGATATCCTCCTGCTGAATTAAAATATTTTTTGCATTGACAATTTCCAACTCATGCTCTGTAAAAATTTGAGTAAAATTTTTTGTTGATCCTCTCATAATAAGGGTAGAGAGACGGCTCCATCAGCTTTGAGAACAGCTCCACCATCTCATCCTCTTTTTCAAAGACCTGATGATTCAAAACTGCCCTGACCATTTCATCATAATAACCATAAAGTCTGCTGCATAACTCCAGATATTCTCCGCGAGTTTCCACCTCCTTCAGAGCTGGGTGTTTAAATACTCCGACAGGTTTTGAATAATCTACATCCTCCCATTCAGGAAGTGTATGGTAGATGGTAAAATCAAGAATCCTGCCGGGATTTTTCCACATAATTGTGACGGAGCAATAGATAGGGTACAGTGCAAATCCCTTTTCACAAGGCCTCCTATTGAAATAAGGTATAACAACACACAGCCTCCGGTCAATCATTCGGATACATGGCCATCCGGATACAATGTCTGACGGAATCAGCTTCTTTCGAAGGTCGCTATGGTTAAAACCGGTAATCAATTCCTTCATCTTAATCTGTTCCATTTCCTTTTCCTCCTTGTCAGATTAACCAATCCTCGTTTTTCATACTTGTTTTAGGATGCCTCTACCATAAAACATCCGCTGTCTTCCCATGCATCCATGAACTCTTCTGCCGGAATCATAACGCCTTGTCCATTTGAAACACCTGAATCATTAATAATGACCATAGGATTTGACGGGTCGCTCTCGTCAAATCCTATGACCTGAATTGCATGGTTGGCATCCATTCCCGGTCCAAACATTTCCTCATTTTGACCACTCCAAAGTTCGTCTGCATCTACTCCCGCGATAATCTGATTTCCATCCGCCAAGCTGCTTTTTAAATCATCCAGACTGTTCCCGGTACTCTGCTCTACATTAGCTCCATAATATTCCAATATTTTTCCGACATCTTCTATGTTTGTCCCATTGTCATACCATCCATTGTCCTCGGCAATCTCTCGAAGCTCCTGTTCATCAAACTCTCGATTAAAGATACTTTCCAACACAAATTCCTGAGAAACCACGGCGCAGGTGTTTCCGGACTGAAGGTGCCAGGATTCCACGGCTTCTCCCGGATTGCCTGTAATTCCTACTCCATCTGATTCTTCAGGAGTAAAGTGGTTATATATATTGTATGCTTCCGCATCTGTCGATTCTGAAAAAAACAGACTTCCATTTTCCTCCCGCTCTTCCCATTGAGTTACGGTATCAAAGACGGACTCGCCATGAATGTCCTCTGAAAATATGATAAAGTCAGTTACTCCATCTCCGTCCACATCTGTTTCCAAATCCATTGCCAATGTATCGAAGACACCATCTCCGTCAGAGTCTGTGAAGAGAGACTCATATATTCCATCTCCATCAGAGTCTGTAAGGAGAGATTCATATATTCCATCCCCGTCCATATCAGTCAAGAATGAATCGTATATTCCATCTCCGTCCGTGTCAACCCACTGACCGTCAATACCTTGTTCCATATTATCCTGACTGTCACCATCACTTAATCCGATTGCATTTAGAAAATTCTCTAACATGTTATATAGCCCCTTTCTTATTTTTTTGTTATTAAGGTTTACTTTTTCCCTCTTTGATGTTGGAAAAATCTATAATATAGATGTCAATATCATCGTCTTTGATACATTTTTTCGTTACGTCCAATAAGAGAGCAGACAAAAAAGCCAAAAAGAATGATTCCACTCTTCCTGGCTTTCCAATACTGTTTATACGGCCCGTTTATTAATATTATGAGGAAATATCCGTATGAAGAGGATTTACTCAATTCTGCAATACGTCAGGCAAGGTATATTGCAGTATTGCAGATTTTATGAAATTTGCAGAACATCTGATACAGTTCCTCTCTTTTTACAAGATTTTGAATCCATTCCTTTGGAATCCGTTTTTCAATATCCATACAGTAGAAAATACCGGCGAGTCCACCGGCAAGCGCCGCCACCGTATCCGTATCTTCCCCCAGATTTACCGCCGTCAAGACTACATCCTGATAAGACTTTGCATGATAAAAAGCCCACAGGACCGCTTCCAGTGTATCTACGACATATCCGGTACTTCGGATTTCATCCTCTTCAAGATACAAGATTTCTTTGCTGAAAATCCTGTCAAAATGTTTCCACTCGTCTTTGTATGCTTCAAAGCAATTCTTTCTCATGAACATGAGCGTCCTGTCATAAGCTTCTTCTTTTGCGTCTTCCCTGAAGGAATGTCCGTCCATAAGATACATAGTAAATCTTACATAGAAAATACATGCGAGTCTGGACCGCGGATGTCTATGGGTCAGCGAGGAAATCTCCTCAATCAGAGAAATGAACTCCGGAACTTTCATCCGCCGTCCATAAAACGCAAGCGGTAGAATCCGCATTAAGGAACCATTCCCATTCTCAAACTCCGATATACCGCCGCAGTCAGCCGGATTCTCTCCCCTGCACATTTTTTCCACTGCGTCCTTTGTAGAATTACCGATGTCAAAGACCTCTCCATAAGGGGTAAATGCTCCATTTTTATAGAAGCGGATAAAATTATCCGCAACTTTCCGTATAGAATATCCTTGATTAACAGCATCAATCAGACAAAGCATCAGAGAAGTATCGTCCGACCAGGTTCCAAGCGGCTGGCCATGTGTTCCATAGGCCCGCATTTCCCGAACCGGGTCTTTCCTTCTCTGTTCCCTGGTAGAAAATTCAACCGGAACGCCCAATGCATCCCCTATGCAGAATCCAAATAAACCATGATATAGGAAATACTTCCCAATATCTTTTATTGGAATAGAATTCGCTTCTGACCGTTGTTCCTTATAACCCATGTTCCCTTTATATCTTTTCCTCGAAAATAACTTCATAAGCATAACCTCTGTCAATCGTAATTTTCTGCTATTCCTGACAATATCAACAATATTTAAAGCCTGTCTATAATCCTTTTTGCCTCAATTCCAGTAATAATTATAGTTGCAGTTCCGGCCATCGCCAATACAACTGGATCTGCTGAATTAACCGCTCCAATCACGCAATATGTAAAACCCCCGGCAGCGCCAAGTATGAATCCCCTATCTAAAGATGAGAAGTTACTTTTCTTTGTCCTGTTGTACCGCTCGATTTCTTCATCCATTGATTTTGTCTTTGACCGCATTCCGGATTGGACGTAATTTTTTTTTTCAGTACTGCTTTCAAGTACATCATCATACGACTGTACACTTTTACGTCTAGATTGGCCTTTAAACATTTCTTTCTTAACTGCTTTTTGTTTATTGGGTTTCTCTGCTTTTCGGCTGTTTTGAGATTTATGTGCTTTTCGAGTTTGGGTTCCACCATAATCTTCTAAAACACGATCGTATCCCCGCACTTCATTTTGTAAACCATCTTGGACTTCATTATCTATATTAGAATCAGAATCATCTTGGACATTCTTTGTCTCAGCATACAATTTTTCTGGATTCGTACATGTTGCTACATTAAAATAATTTCTATATTCGGGTCTGATTTCATCAACATCGGAACAAAATACAATCGAATCTCCACGAAGTGCAAGCGATAAGGCACAATGTACGATTTCCTCACGTTGTGGTTTATTATTTTTAAGAAAAACCTTTTCAGAATTTCTATATCCTGCTGAAATAGCTTGAATCATATCCTTATTTAAATTCCTGTCAGCTTCCTCAACATCCATTTCACGCAGATCAAATTTTGTTGGTTCTCCAGGCGTAACCTGCTTCCACCGAACGTTCATTGTTTCACAGTATAGGTCTGGCCAGATTTCCATCGGAATATCAAATGCCGCAGCCGCACTTTTAACTGGAACAACAATTCCTATAAAACCATGTGCCCTCCTTCCTCTCTCCCGATCCAAATGGTTAAATTCAGGTTCACGTCCACACCTTATGAACAATTCGTCAAACTTCGTAACCAATCCAACCACTACAAACTTACCATTGCCAAAAACAACCTGTCGGCCATCGTTTCCAGTAAAATCAGAACGATCCATACTGCTGCTAACAACGGAAAACGCCCATGATGCATCAGATTCCGTGAAAAAACGCGGCTGTGTCAAAAATTGAGCGCCAAAGTCAACAGCATATGTCCTGCCATAAAGCAAAGGCGAATATTTGATTTTCATGTTTATCCTCCTGCGCAATCATATATTTATTATCAATCATGATGTTACTCGTTTATTACATTAGTACATTTTCGTCATAACATATCCGTTTAAGCATTAATTTTTGAAAACTCGTCTCGCATATATTCCCTAAGATTCCGCTTGATACCCTTAATAAAAATATCTTTATCAGAATCAAATAACTCAAGCAATTCAAATGCATCTATCATCCACTTGTTTCCAACCTCATCCAAATTCTGTAATTTGCTCCCTGCCTCTTTAACTTCTTCTGAGTATAACCATCTAGTAAGAAAATTCCGTTCTTTATTCAACACCTGACGATTCTGTGATTTTTTCTCGCTTAGTTCTTTCATATACTTCATCAAAATAGTCAGGACAGCAAATGCGATAGGTTCCTCAATACAATGAGGCTCCGGTCCCTCCTCTTCAATATCACTTCCAAGCGACACAGCTGTAATAATCACATCCGTCCCCTCAAATAAAGGTGACATAGTTTCTTTCAGTACACGTTCAATCACTTTACAATAATCTATATCGAGTTCAAGCAAATCACATTTTGTAATCACTATACAAATCGGTGGGATTTTGATTCCATCTTGAGCAAGCGTAGTAAACTCTTTCAATTCGTTTCGCATTCCTTTATCCCAATGAATTTTTTTTGCTAATTTTTCACCATACTCTCTTTCATCCTGTGCGTCAATTTTAAATTTTTCCCCATCAAGAACTAATAAAAGACAATCGGAAGAACTAATACTCTTTTTCAACGCCGCACTATCTTTATGATCTGGCTCGCTTAAAATACCACCCGGGTAGTCCAACCAATCAAAATCACAGACCGGTTTATAATTATGCGCTATATGGAATGTATATTTTTCAGAATTATAACTTGCATCTGGAAACTTTCCATCACATAGCCGCTCCCACAATTTCTCAAGATTTACATCCTGGTTAGGATCCCTTGTCCCTATTGTATAATTTTTACATCCTGCCCCACTCATGCACATATACATTCCAATGAGATACGTTGTCTTTCCTGACCCAGTATATCCTATAATCGTTATTTTGTTATCCATTAAAATTCTCCTCTTTTATCATTTGTTAAAATTTAATAAGCCTTCTCTTTATTGCATTTCGTATTGTATTTTTCCTGCTGCAATTAAAATCCGGCCAGGTAATTTCATAAGACTGTACATAGCCTTTCAGCTGTTCCATTGGGCCTTCTATAGATTTAAACACTTCATATTGTTCCTGCGCCTTACTCCAATGGCTTCTAGCCATTTCGCCATATGTAGGCACCCCATTTAATTTACTGCTGATAAAGTCAATAATTCCACTCTTGTTTTGACATGCCTGGGCTGAATCCGCTTCTTCATTCACTTTGGATGCAACGGAATAATATTCTGTCTGCAGTCCGCTGTCCAACATATCAAGAATCGGAAGTTCTACATTATAAAATCCATTCTGGGAGCATGATATCGGTACAATCCTCGCATATATTTTATCATTACCTTTCGCATTTTCTATAAACGCATTTAACCGCATGACTGCCTGATTAAACTCCTGGATAGAATTCAGCAGATCTATCTTCGTCACTACCAGAATCACAGAAAATATAGGAGCACTAATGTCGCCAAGTTTCCGGCTTATAAGCGTCAGTATCCTCCTGACCTGATGAACGGAAGGATCATTTTCATACAATGCCTTCGCATCAAAAAACAACATAGTACCATCACAGGAACTTATATCCTTCATAAATTCATCTGCATCAATTGTTTTAATAATTCCTCCATTATAGTCAATCCATTCAAAGTCAAGGATTTCTTTACCTAAACATTTCAATTTAAACCTATGGCCGTCTCTTTTGTCACTTGCCTGTGGATAACCACCTCCCTTAATAGATTCAAATAAACGTTGATACCAATTTCTTGTTGAACTGTCAGTGTCTATATGAAAATTTGCAATTCCGCCATTTAACAATCCAAAGGCACTGGCCATATATGTAGTTTTGCCGGATTCTTTATTTCCTATCATCAATATTTTCATCTATGTACCTCCACAGCATTTATCCAATATGCGATGTAAATTAATCACTGGCATGTCTGCTGTCTGCAAATCAGATTTCAAGTATATTCTTTTATCCAAAAATCGCACAATGTACAGGTTAAAATTTTATCATTTGTTTTTTCGTTTTTCTTCCTGCTCTGTTCCCCTGATTCTGTTCGGGAATCTTTGCTGATATGCGGGATTGTTCAATCAATATATAATCCTCAAGTTTGTCGCAGATATTCGGTACCAACATCCCATATTTCCCCAACCAACCATCTCTTACATATAAATGATTGATTTGTTCAAAATACTGTCTGTCTTCAATTCCGAAATATTCTTTTATATCTAAATCACCAGAGAGCAGGTTATTCAAAAATTTTTCTGCTGGATTATTGCTGCGCAGTGAAACCCAGGCCTCAATTGATTCATCCAAATATTGAATGTATTGGTGTTCCGAAATATATCCACGGACTGACTCTGCATACTCCATACGAAGTTTATAAAGGATGCTGTTTTTAAAGCTTCCCGGAAGCAATGCAAATGGTTTCTCCCCATTTATTTCCTTTTTGCCTATAACCATGGAATAAATTTCACCGTATTTTTGCTCAATGGCCACTCGCATTTCCGGCTCATTTAAAATGCATCCTTTTCTTCCTTCTTCAAATTCATACGCTGCAACCTGTGGCAGCAATGGAACCTTATTATACTGAATTAAATTATATGCATCATAGGCGTAGCCTAACACAAACTTTAAGTTTGATAAAATCTTTTCTGATAATCTTTTATAATAGTTAAGGTCAATGTTACCATTTTCAGTATGTACCTGATAGGGAATCCGAAACACGGTAAAGTGACTCTGCTCAGAATCCCCCAGCCCCCACATCGTTAAGGATACATTTATTTCATCAAGCAAAACATTTGTATCAATAATGATTACTGGCAGTTCTTTTAAAGCATAATGGATATTAGCATCTATCGCTCCTCCGGAAACAGTTCCCGAAAAAGCATTGTGGTAAAAAATTATATTTTTTGAAGCAAATTCATTATGGTATAAATCAACAAAGTCCCTAAGCCCCTGCTCAACCTGAGGATAAACTACCTTTGAAAAAATCTGGTCATTGTTTCGTGCAAAGATTACGCGCAGGGAAACGGTGCTATCAGCAAGAATCTGTTCCGCACGAATCACACTGGGAACATTCATCAGTGGCCAACTGTTCATAAAACGGTTCCATTCGGCCTGTTGGCACAACTTTTCAAAATTTAACTGTTGTTCCAACAATCTCATTTTATGATTTTCAAGACTTAGCTGTCTTTGTATTTCCGCATTTCTTTCATTTAATTCTAATTGGAAATGTTGTCGGTTATTCTCCAGGCTGATTTGTAATTCACGATTTTTCTCTGCAATCTCTTCCTGCTGCTTTCTGGATAAATGACCATTCACCATTCCTGTTGCAGCATTAATCAATGCTGTCATTACATAAAAATTTCCAAAATTTCCTGCTGCTGACATACATATCACCCCTTATCGTATTGATAAATCCTTTAGTCAATAGCTTATATAAACATCCCTCCATTATATGGATTCGTTTCAGATAAACCGTTTAAAAAGATTCCGTAATTCTTAAAAATATTCTGTGGTTGAGACCATAAAACAATTACCATCTTTCCATGCATGGAAAGAATATGCTGCTGAGAAAGATTAGCGCAAGAATCTATTTTCTCTTGAAATTCCGACACATACATGACCTCTTCCATTGGAGTGCTATATCATTAGATGCCGATTCAATATAGCCTGCCGACATAATCTTTTCGTCTACAAATGACCCCATTACTTTCATCTCCTTCATATGAACTTATTCACAATATAGTTATAGTATAACTTTTTTCCGTTATATAGTCAACTTTTTTCCGTTATTTCAAGATATAGATAATTTATTAGATACCTCCCCAACCTCCTCCTCACCCTCCAATCCTTCGTCCCCCAGTAATCCCTGTACATATCTCTGTAAGACAGATCATCAATCACTTTCTTCCCTCTTGAAAACACCCTGTGGTATATAAAATACCCCCGTTCATCCCCTAGCTCCGCCGCCTTATCCAGACAAAGTTTTGCCAATAACATGTCTCTTTTACATTCTTTCCCCTGCAAAAACAAGATTCCAAGTTTCCTGTATGCCGCGGCGTTTCCCTTTAAAGCTTTAATCCATAAGCTGCGTATTCTCTTTTTCATTTGTAACAGCTCCTTCCTCATTACTTTTATAAACTATATATATTTTAAGAAAAGTCATTTCTTGTTTTGAAAATGGTTTCCGCTTTGTGTGCAAAAAAACCTGGAAGAATGAATCCACTCTTCCAGGCTTTCCAATGCCGTTTATGATGTAAACGCTTCTATTCTTTTTTTACATATCACATTTACTCCGCAAAAACAGCGTGAAATAACTATTCCGCCCCCGCCTCCAGATACCACACCGGCACAAAAGTCACATCCGCCCCGTCAAAGAGCACCGTTGCCGTACCGCCTTCAACGGTAATCTGGACAGTGTAATCCGGCATCTTGATATTCCACTCATCCATCTCTTCACTTTTCCACACGGCTTCAGCAAATGCTTGCACTTCATCTGCATAATCATGGATCTCGTCAGCCGAAATATCCGGTATCTCCATATAAACCCCGTATGAAGCATCCTGAAGCGCATCACCCGTCTCAGGGTACAAAATCGTCCCATCCTTTTCTGTCACAAAGCTTAGATATTTTGCCGTCTCAGAACTGTACCACTCCGGCATTGGAAGCAATTTGGGGGTATTTTCCATAAGGAAGGCCTGATCCGTCCACTCTTTAACCGCATTCTCATCTCCACTCTCAATCACCTTTGTCATTTTATAAAGGTCCGCGCCCATAGCGGACAGAAGGTCTGCCTGTTCTGCCATGGCATCATCTATAGCATCCAGACATAGGTCCATATTTTTTTCCAAAGCCGCTTCGCTGTCATTCCACTCCTGGCGTCCTGCACACAGTGCGGGATATTTCTCCGGCAATTCATCCCAATATGCAGATATGTTCTCTTCATCTCCGTATGAGAGCAAAAGATAATTTGTGGAAATACATTCACACTGGCACATGTATGAAATATACTCTTTCCGGAGATTGACTGCTCTTTCCAGAAATCCGATATCGACAGAAAGGAACACACCGCCTTCCAATGTTTCCAATATGCGGTTCCTGACAAATGTATGCTCATTCTCCACATCGGCGAAAACAGATTCAAATTCGGCAGACTGATAGGTGACATCCATTCCTGTTTTTGCCAGGATAAGATATTCTTCATCAGAGATATCCTCTTCTGTCATAGAAAGTTCTGACAGAAAACGGGAGGATACAATACATGCGGTCCTTGCCTTTGCAAGGTCGTTCCAGTCCCCGGTATCCAGATATCTTTCAACATAGTCTAATGCCCATAATTCACTCGCGTACATCTCATCCTGGACACGCAGATAATCAGACCACACTGTCAGCAGACGTTCCCTGGCGTCATCCGTTGAAGAGGCGCAGCCGTTTACAAATAATAAAATCACTGCCGTCATACAAAACGCCGTTAGCTTCAGTAAATATTTTTTCATAAGAATTACCTTTCTATTTATATCTTTTTCATACGATACTTTACACTGTCTGGTTTTTATTTTTCCGTGTTTTCTCCTTGAGAGCCCCTGGCCGTCATATAGACTGCTGTATTCCTATATAATACTTCCCAGGCCGTATCCTGATTTTCTTCATATTGTTCAAGACTGTCCTCATCGCACATCTTTGTAACTTCGTTTTGTTTCGGATAATCCGCCTGTGTTTTGGCAAACTGATGCCGCTGTTTCTTTTCTTCCTGTGACCCGTTTTCTTCCATCGCATCCAGTTCAGGCTCTATCAGAATTTTATAATATTTTCCGGCGACATGCGCATCGCACTCAACCGCCAGTGCAAGCTCCTCCAGATAATCTTCTCCGAACTCCTCCCAGATCGTCCGGTCATTTTTCAACTCTTTCAGAATCTCTATATATTTCAGATAATTCTCCGCCCGTTCTGTCGGGAGGGATACCAGTTTTTTATAAGCTTCCGCATCCAACGGTTCCTCAGACCACGGCATCACTTCCCCGGTAGTCAGCAGAGTATCCGCATAACCGCTCATCCGCTCTGTATGGTCTGCAGAAGTGGTGGAAATGACCGTGTCAAATCCCAGAAGTGCACGTTCATATTCTTTTTCGTCCGTCTCCTCTTCCTGCAGGCATTCCAAAATATCTACGACACTTTCATACTGCCTTGCCAGATTTATGTATGCCTGAAACGCTGTACTCAGAACGGTGTCGGACAGTGCTTCATCATAATGCACCTTTTTCTCTTCCTGCACAAGGGATGCCTGATAGGGAAGATAGAGCCATTTCCAGGAAGCACCTGCAAGCAGCAGGCAGACCAGGGCAATGACTGCATTCCTGCTTCTTTGCCGCCAGGCAAATTTACGCTCAAAATCCCTGCAGATTTCTGCCAGATAGCCTTCAATTAACTGATGGACGATCCTGTATTTTCCATCCTCATCCCGGATGAGCAGCCCAAGCCTCCTCCAGAGGATGCTATGGACCATCAGGCCATACCATTCCTCGGCATTTCCTGCATTCCCCCGGATATCAGATAAACGCCCGATCCACTCCGGAAATACTGCCGTCATATCACTCTTCGACAGTCTGTGAAAACATTTATTGATCAAAGGCAGCAGTTCCTGGTCCGAAGCGGCAGTCCCTTTTGATTTTAAGAAATCTGCCAGTTTGGGAAGAACATAGTAAAGCGCAGCTTCTGTCCCCCACTTTCTCTGAGGATCTTCAGGGGCGTTCTTCTCTTCTTTCTCCAGCATTGCGGATAAATATCTGGAAAGTAATTGCTTCTGCGGGTCCGCTTCCTTTGAATCGATCAATAATTGTTTTCCCCCGTCTAATGCTGTTTTTACAAAGATTGACAGCATCATCGGCGTACACAAAAGCCGGAGCAGCTTCTTATTTTCCGGCGGCAGGATACCGTTCTTAGCAAGTATGCCCACGACTTCCGCTTCATCCATCTGGCAAAGCCGTATTTCCTGGCAGTCAAGGCCAGAAATTGGGCTGCGGCTTGTAAGCAGAATCCTCAATCCGGCCAGCGCAGAAAGTTCTGAAATCTCTTTCAGCAGCAAGGTCAATTCCCCGGATGCCTCATTATATCCGTCTAAGAGAAGCAGCAGCTTTGGACGCTTCGCGTCCGGCAAAGTATACCCGTTCGGGCATCCCGCATCTAATGTGCTTCGCACAAACGGACGCTTCGCGTCCGGCAAAGTATAAAATGGAGCAGACAGCAGTCGGAGCAGTTCGTGTTTTGCCATCTCCATACTGTCAGTCTCCTGCTTAAATCTCAGATTTTCCAATATTTTGTTCTTAATATAGTCATCACCGCTGTTATTCCAGCCATACAGGGAAATATAGAAAACCGCCGGTTTCACATCACAATACTGCGGCGGCTGTAAATATGCCATACGCAGCAAAGCCGTAGTCTTTCCCATCCCTCCGCTTCCAAGCAGCACCGCCGGGCATCCTTCTGACATAATGACAGATTGGAATAGTTCCGGTAAAGTGACACGTTTTCCATCTGAGTGTGCACCTGCAATTGGATACAGCTTCTCTTCTTCCCGGATATAATCCAGGGCAGGATTGGCTTTCACCGTGCGCAGGATACTGGCCCGGCCGACCTCCCACAACGCCCAGTGAGTAATTCCCTTTCCCTCAATCCGGTCTTGGAGTTCTTCCAGGTCTTTACGCATTGCCGGAACATCCGGATATCTGAGACGGATTGACGGCGCCAATCCCCGCTTCATAATGCGTTGAAGCATGCCAAGTACAGTATCCGGCATGCCTTTTACGCATTCTGCATCCGACAGAGCAGGAACTGCCCGGCTGATCATCTGCATTGCCGTCAGTTTCCGCCCCGTGATACAGCGGTAAAATACAGCTGTCACGGAATACAAATCTGCAGAAAAACCGATAGAACGAATCCTGCCCATTTGAATTTCCGGCGCTGTATATCCTTCTTTCGCGCTGTAATAAACGGATTTCCTATTTTGGATTTCTTCCAATGTATGTACGCTGTTGTAATCTATCAGGCTGACGCGTTCTTTCCTGCCCTCTCCGAGCAAAAGAATGTTATCCGGACTGATATCCAGATGAAGGTATCCCTCTTCATGAAATGCCTCCAGCACATTCAATACACCCATCATCCTTCTGATATGGACTGTCAGCGGCGTTTTGCCGGCTCCGGGCAAAGCTGATTCCCTGTCCATGCTCCGACCGCCGGAAAATCCCAGGACAGAGTACAGCGTATGATGCATAGAAAATGTATTCACATGAAAATCAAGTTCTTCTGGATGGCTGCCCTGCAGACGGATATGCACCTCATTTCCTCTGCCAAAACTCATACGGTGCAGGCGCATGGTTTCCTCCCCATCCTCATCAAAACAGATATTATCCTCTTCATCCCGATAAACGGCTCCCTGTGGATGATAAGGGAACAATTCCTTTATCAGCACGCGATGCCGCAGGTGTGGCTGCTGTTCATCCGGATAAGAACCCAGATATACAATTGCATCAGCCCCTTTGCCTGCTAATGATTCAATTGTACACGGCATTCCTGGAAAATTCAGGCAGGCTCCTTTTTCCAGTAACGTTCGTCTGTCCATAATCCTCTCCATTTCTGTTACGCGTAAATGCTCGACAGAAATATATTAACCTTCTCCCGGCAATAGTTTTGAAATTAGTTTCCATTGTCTTTTTCCTCATCCGGTCGTTCGCCGAACATCTTCCTGAAAAGACCTCTCATACGGATATCTACTCCCCACATATCCTCCTCACAGATACCGTAAATAACCAGCCAGTCAAACGGAGAACGTGGATCCAACGGCGCAAAACCGCACAATACCAACATATAATTCAGACGGCTGTATAAACTCTCAAAAGCAGCCTCTCTGAGTGTATCTATATCGCCGTCCTCATCTCTATCTAGATACCTGCCATCATCGCCATATCCGCCGCCGTCCATATATCTGCCATTCTGCAGTTCATCCTCTTCATCCGCTCCCTGGTCAACGGCAAGAAATAACAGAATCAGAACCTTGCGGGTCACATCTGTCTTTCTGGACTTCATCCTGGATAATGTGGTTTCATCCGGCCAGTTTGCCGCCACATTTTCCTGCACTTTTGTAAACAGCAGCCGTTCTTCCCCGGAAAGTTCTCCTTTCTTTTTCTTTCCTGCCAGTTCCTTTGCATAGAGGACATTTCTTTCATACATATACTCTTTAAGGATACTGCGCACACTCAGGCGCTCCTGCCCGGTCACTTCCGCGGCCGCAAGGTTTTCTTCCAGGGCAGGCTCCTTCAGAATATCCATCATATCCCGAAAAATCTCATAAGCGTTATTATGGTATCTTCCAAGCCTTTCCGCGGCATGCTCCAGATAGTCTGCCAGTTCTTCCTTTGTATCCAGCGCAGTGATTTCCTCTCTTATAATCGGGGTAAAACTATCCTCTGACGGTGTCATCCGGTCTTTTGCCCGGGAAAGAAGTGATTTCATCTGTGTATGCAGCTCTGCTGCCTCCGTATAAGACATATCATGCTGCAAAGCAAAAATATATACAATCTCGTCCGGATTTCTATAATGCAGCGACTCTTCCGAAATCATTGTGATAAGTTCATCGGCTTCCTCTATAGACAACTCCAGAATAAAGCAGACTTCAATTGCATCCTGCTTTTTGATTGAACTGACCGGATTTTTTGTACTCAGCCACCCTCTGACACGCCGCTCCACCGCGTCTTTTTTGCGTTTCGGATCGTGTTCCATAAGTCCCTGTACCAAAATTTTACGCAGATTCTTCCCGCGGCTGAATTTTTCCAGTTTCTCCCGAAGAGTACGAATCTTCGAGTTTTTCTCCAGATATTCTACCGCGTCCTGAATGGTCAGAATGTCTGATCTCGCCGCATCATAAAGGCATCTCGATATTTCTGTCATTTCTGGTTTTATAATAAACACCTCGTTTCCTGTAGCCAATCTGCTATGCAGATTGATTGCCTGCTTATCCGCCGTTTACACACTTTTTCTCTGGTAACATTATACCAGTTTATTTTTTATTTATCTGGAAAAAATAATGATTGAATTATCGAATTAACGTCATATGTATAGCGTACTATATAGACTTCTCATTTATTAACTGATTCGTTAAAATCAAAAATATATCACTGTCCGGTCTGTTAGCCAAAATACAGAAAACCTGCCACTGGCAGCTTTTCTGCATACTATGGTATTTAAAGTCTCTGTACAGGCAGCAGAGTATCCGCTTTCCTTTTTGTTTTCACGGGAACAGTCAGAGAGGAGTTAGTCATGAAAGAATTTGATCCTTTAGAAAGAATCCAGGAACTTTGCGATGAACGCAGCTGGTCCTATTATCAGTTGTCAAAAGTCTCCGGAATCGCATATTCTACACTCAGCACTATGATCAACAAGCACAACATGCCGTCCCTCCCCACATTGCAGAGGCTGTGTGACGGGTTTGGCATTTCTGTCACTGATTTTTTTGAACCAGACAGAAGCAGCAGTTCTCTGACCGCCGACCAGGCAGAGTGCCTGTCTCTTTTCACCGCACTTTCCCCGGAGGACAAGCAGCTTGCTCTTGCCTATCTGAAGGGATTGTCTAAGACATTATGAACATATTATGGGCTTTCTTTTGCCGTATCTTCACACACTGTACGCATTCACCCACTTTATAGTACAATTTTTTATCCAAACATTTTTCAAAACAAAAAGCGCCCTGTTCCATGCCCCCGTACAGGGACCACAAAACAAAAGCGCCTTTTTGTTCTTCAACGTATTTACTTAATCTATCTTCGATTTTCTACGCAACTCATTAAAAAGCCCGATTTCATTCTGTAACAAAAATTCCGGCATATACCAGGATATCTTTGGCAGACCGTATCGAATCTTTTCTCACAGAATCTTACTGCAGCTTCATCGGATTAATCTTGATGCCAGGTCCCATTGTAGATGTGATTGTCACGCTCTTCAGGAACTGTCCTTTTACTGCTGCCGGTCTTGCTTTAATGATTGCATCAATAAGCGTCTGGAAGTTGTCCGCTAACTGTTCTTCGGTAAAAGAAGCCTTACCGATCGGCACATGGATAATGTTTGTCTTGTCCAATCTGTACTCAATCTTACCAGCTTTGATATCGTTGATTGCCTTTGTCACGTCCATTGTAACCGTACCAGCCTTCGGGTTTGGCATAAGTCCCTTAGGTCCAAGTACACGTCCAAGACGTCCAACAACACCCATCATATCCGGTGTAGCAACTACTACATCAAAATCAAGCCAGCCTTCGTTCTGAATCTTCGGAACCAATTCCTGTCCACCGACAAAATCAGCGCCTGCTGCCTGAGCCTCGTCTGCCTTCGCGTCCTTTGCAAATACAAGGATACGGACTGTCTTACCCGTTCCATGAGGCAGTACAACCGCGCCACGAATCTGCTGATCAGCATGACGTCCGTCACATCCGGTTCTGATATGAGCTTCGATTGTCTCATCAAATTTTGCAACTGCTGCTTTCTTTACTAAGGAGATAGCCTCTGCCTTTTCGTAAAGATTTCCTCTTTCGATCTGTTTTGCAGCTTCGATATATTTCTTTCCTCGTTTCATTCTAAATAACCTCCTTGTGGTATTCGCGGGACTAAAACCCCTCCCACTGCTTTCCTCTTCGTTACTTCTGTTATGGACCTATTACCCTTCTACAGTAACCCCCATAGAACGGCAGGTTCCTTCTACCATACTCATCGCTGCTTCCAAAGATGCTGCATTCAAATCAGGCATCTTTGTCTTTGCAATCTCTTCTACCTGGGCTTTCGTAATCTTTGCAACCTTTGTCTTGTTCGGAACACCGGAACCAGATTTGATGTTGCATGCCTTCTTGATCAGGACTGCTGCCGGAGGAGTCTTTGTAACGAAGCTGAAGCTTCTGTCACTGTAAACCGTGATGACAACCGGGATCACCAGGTCACCCTGATCTGCTGTCCTTGCGTTGAACTGCTTTGTAAATTCAACGATGTTGACACCATGCTGTCCAAGTGCAGGACCTACCGGTGGTGCCGGAGTTGCCTTGCCGGCCGGAATCTGTAACTTAATATAACCTTCTACTTTTTTTGCCATTTTTCATTACCTCCTTGTGGTATTCGCGGGATAAAATCCCTCCCACTTCTTAATCCATCTTCTTGACTTCTGAAAAGCTCAGTTCAACCGGTGTCTCACGGCCGAACAGTTCTACATTGATCGACAGGTTCTCTTTCTGTTCATTCACGGTCTGTACAACACCTACCGTACCTTCCCAGGCGCCGCTTAATACAACGACGGTATCGCCTTCCGCAAAGTTGACCTTTACTTCCTGACGGATACCGAACCTCTCCATCTCATCTTCCTCCAAAGGAACCGGCTTGGAGCCCGGACCGACGAATCCGGTCACCCCCCGTGTGTTGCGGACTACATACCATGTGTCATCGTTCATAAACATATGGATCATGACGTAACCCGGAAACAGCTTCTTCATACTGACCTTCTGAACGCCGTTCTTCTGTTCCACAACTTCCTCCAAAGGAACCCGGACCTCCAAAATCTGGTCTTCCAGATGGCGGTTTTCGATTGTTTTGTCAATGTTTGCTTTTACTTTGTTCTCATACCCGGAATAGGTATGGACTACATACCATCTTGCCTCTGACATAAAATCACCTTTCTGCTGCAGCTTCCTACCTTACCAAAAGGTCAATTCCATATTTCATGATTGCATCGATGATCGTAATGATCACTCCCAGTAATACGGAAACCGACACGACTGCTGTTGTCTGCCTGACAAGTGCATTCTTATCCGGCCAGATTACTTTCCTGAATTCTGCCTGAAGTCCTTTGAACCAGCTTTTCTTCTGCGTTTTTTCTGTTTTTCCGCTCATATCATCCACATCCTCTCAAATGACTATTTCGTCTCTTTGTGCAGTGTGTGTGATCTGCAGAACTTACAGTACTTCTTCGTCTCCATACGTTCCGGATGAGTTTTTTTGTCTTTCATCATGTTGTAATTACGGTTCTTGCATTCCGTACATTCCAATGTGATTCTTGTGCGCACAACTTCCACCTCGCTTTTTGTTATAGGCATCCTCCCGAAATACTCCTGTAAAGACAGGTACAGGGGCGTTTCCAAAAGATACACATTTACTTCACTACTTGTTGCTGATGGTTGCGAAGCCATCAATTTTAGGCATAAAAAAAAGACCTTCTTCCATTCGCACGGAAATTGTAACATATGGCGCATATAGAAGTCAAGTCCTTTTATTGATGAAACTGATGAATTTACGTTACTATCGCATTTACTGCCGCAAGGTCACGGTAATGTCCACGGGACAGCATATTGCGCCGCATGTCCCGTAAACAATAACCGGCTCTATTCAATAGTCCTGACAGAATCCCCCTCCTGCATCTTGATTCCAAAGCTCATTTTTACCGGAGCCTCGTCCCCCTTCTTTTCAATTCGATTTAACAGTAATTCCACCGCTTTCTTACACATTTTCTCCATCGGCTGTACAATCATGTACCAGCTAGGCTGTACGACCCCGGTAATCATCAAAGCATCAAATCCAATCAGGGAAATATCTTCGGGGCAGGAAAATTCTGACTCGTTGACCGCTAAAACCCCGCCCAGCATAGTATCGTAATTCCCCATAAGGACCGCAGTGGGACGATTAGGGCTTGCAAGCAATTCCTTCATCTTCTCATACCCCACTTCGGTAGAATGCCGTCCTTTCTTTATGTACCCTTCCTTAATCTCAAGCCCTGCTTGGCGCATGGCATCTTCGTAGCCCTTAATTCGTTCCACTCCGGTATATTCCACATCCGAAGCAATCACTGCAATATCTTTGTGATTGTGCTCCTGCAGAATCTTGACCGCACGGTAAGCAGCGATTTTATTATCAATTCCGACACAGTCAAATTCCTCATCCTGGAAGGAACGGTCCACCAGGACAATGGGAATCTTCGCCTGTTTTGCCGGCTTCAAAAAACCGCCTTCCATACTGACCGGAAGTACGATAATTCCGTCTACTCTCCGGCTCACCAGAAATTTTAAGTTTTCTGCCTCAATTTCCTCATTATTGCAAGAATCACAAATCATAGTCGCATATCCATATTTTCTCAGCTCCTGCCCGATATAATGCAGCAGTTTCCCAGAAAAATAACACTCAATATCATGAACCATAACCCCTACAATCCTGGTCTTGTTCTTCACAAGACCTCTCGCAATCTCATTCACCTCATAATGAAGTTCTTTAATCGCTTCTTCAATCAGGATCTTGTTCTCCGGAAGCACGTTTCCTCCATTTAAGTACTTGGAAATCGTTGCCAGAGATAAGCCTGTCCTGTTTTTTACATCACGCATTGTTGCTGACACGAATCTCACCTTCCTTTTCTTTCATGAAACGTTCTGTTCTTGCTCGTGTTCACTGAACAAACAGTGAACACAAACCTGTTTATTGTCCTTCTTAGTAAATCACATATCCCTCTGAGAAGTCAATAGAAAAGCTCATATTCTCTAAAAACATGGGGCGAACAAGCGAACATAGAGTGAACATAAAAATTTGCCATTTCATTTATTCCTCTTTTGATGTATAATGTTAAAAAATGTTGTTTATTCAGAACAGCAGTCATAAGCCATCTCTGCTGCCCTGAATTATTATGTGATTTTTGAGATTTTGGAGGTTCTACAATGAAACAAACAAAAAGATGTCTCTCTCTCTTTCTGACCCTGGCAGTTCTTACTGCCTGTCTTGCAGGATGCCAAAAAAAAGCTGTCACGTGCCCATTTACCACGATTACATGGGAAAACACGCTGGAAGACATCACGAAGCTGGAAGGGGATTCTATGGAAACCTATGATTCCGTGTATGACGGCACGACCTATACGTTTCCAAAGGAATTTGACGGGCTGAATGGAACGATCAAATATATGTTTGATGATGAGGAAAAACTGGTCTGTATGTCATGGCTTTACGAGACCGATGATTCCGAGGACCTTGCAGATGTGTATGACAAAATCCACGGGGAAGCAGAGGACATGCTGGGAGAAAGCGGATTCCAATTTCATTCCGAGCAGTTTGCGGACCTTGTTTCTCCCAATGATGTCTGGTATCTGGATAGCGGAAATGTCATATTGAGTACCGTTGACACGAATGAATTAAAAGTACTGCAATATACATTTCTCCATCCCGATGTTTCTGAGGAAAAACCTCAGAAGTAAACTATTTTTTTAAGACGGGCAGGCAGGATGCTTTCGATATCTTCCGGTAATTTTTAAAAATTTCAACTGTACGGCAGCCTCTGGGAATGAGTCAATTCTGTTTCGATTTCTTCCATATATCTCATGATATTTTGAAATACTGGTTCCTCGAGGCTGACTCCACAGATTTCTTGTAAAATCTCCTCCCTTGTCTTTTCCGATTGGATCTTTGTCCACGCATCATCCGGCCCTGCCTGGTACAGAATTGCGGCGGCCGCTGTTTTTTCCAGTACGGAAGCGTCTTCTCCATATTTGTAAAGCAATCGAATCGGACCCATAATCCTCTCCGGGGCCGCCAGTTTTCTCTGAGGATCTCTGGCATTTCTGGAAACAGTGTCTATAATCGTTCGGTCACAGAATTTCTTTTTCGACAAAAGAGCAAATTCCTCCTGGTCCTTTTCTTCATAGCCAAACTCCAGGCAGAGCACTTTGTTTGTCGCAGCATAATTCTTATCCAGCAACTTTAAGATTTCTTCGTCGTTCGCCGCATCCGCATAATCCGTATATCCTTTTGCCCAACCCAAGTAAGCAATCACGCAGCTTGCCGCATTGTAAGTATACAATTTCCTTGTCAAAAAATCAGAAAATTGTCCAATCGGACGGATTTGTTTTATCCTTGGCACATATCCGTCCAGCAAATCCGCATCGCACTGCAGATAGGGATAATTCTCGGAGTGGATATTCAGCCCTTCCCCCTCAATCGTAGTGCAAAATACTGTCGCCTCACTGACCGAAATGTTATCTTTTCCAACGGCTTTCTTCAATGTCTGCGAAGGATGAGAAGCATTTTCACAAGTAATCAGATAATAGTGCCTGTTGTCATCCAGACATTTTGCGAGCTTCTCTCCTGCTTCCGTAAGATTTTGTCCTCCCACAGAAACAAAAATCAGCTCCACATCCTCCAACGATGCGTTTTCCCACGTACATGCCTGAAAATGGTTGACTTCCAGCGGTTCTCTCTCATTTCCAAAAAAGTCCACACAAAACTTTCCGGCGTTCTCCAATGACAAAACTAGATTTTCGTCCTTATCTATAAAAATGATTTCTTCGTTTGCTTCTTTCAGAAGTCTTCCAATAAATCCGCGCCCGGTTTTTCCGGCGCCCACAACTGCAATTTTACTCATGAATCCATCCCCATTCCTTTAATAACTCGATTTTTGATTTGATGAGCAGACCCAGATGTCCTTCTGGCTCCAGGCCGCAGACATTATTAATGACCGCATCAATACCTTCTTCTCTTCGAATACGGCGCAGTTCTCTTGCAAACTGATCCCCGTCATTTTCATAATAGATTGCCGCAGCAATACCGATGCACAGATTGTGAGGCTCAATTCCATATTCCTCCACAAGCCTTGCAGAACCCACCAAACGGTCGTCCTTTCCTAGTTTACGCAAAGGGTCTCTGGCATTTCTTTCAATAAAATCTACAATCGTATAGTCCTGCAGTTTCCGCTTTGAGGTCAGAGTAAATGCAAGCTGCTCTTCCAGTGGAAAGTGATGCTTCTCAGATAACGCCTGTGCGGTCTCCTGATAGACTCCCTCCAAAATTTTAACGATTCGCTCATCATGGGCGGCATCTGCCAGTTTTTCATGTCCCAATAAAGCGCCGAGATAGGAGACCGTCCCATTGGCAGCATTGTAGGTATAAAATTTTCTTTCCAAAAATCCGGTAAATTCAGGGATTAATTTTAGTCCCTGAATTGCAGGCAGCTCTCCAACGATTCTCGAAGCATCCACCGGAAGCTCCCAGAAATCCTGTACATTGACAATCAACGGGTCCCTTTTCAACAGCTCTTCATCTGGCTCGATTGCCGAGCGCATGATTACGGCCTCAGTGACTCCCACCTGTTCTGCAAAATATTTTTTTGCATGTTCTTTCAGCGATTCCCCGATTCCGGTTTTTAAGAGCAAGGCCGGCTGCTTCCAGTTTTCACAGGTCACAATATTCAGATTTCCGCCTTTTTCGGCTTTCCTTTCGATTCCTTTTCGTAAAATCGGAATCAAGGAGGGTAAATTTTTTCCTCCTACAGCCGTAAATACTGTATCCGCTTCTGCAATGGCTTGTACTGCTTCCTCTTCCTGCGCAAAGCTGAGCGCATGGACACCTCCCACCTCGCAGTTTTTCTCACTGTGTCCCAAAATATTGACCGTATATTTACCCCGCTCATTGAGCAGGTTCACAAGCGATTGTGCACGTTCTACAAAAGTAAACGGGATTTCGCTCAGATACAATAAATGGCCGATAAATCCTCTGGCGATTTTTCCGGCACCAAAAATCACACAACTCATATTTTCTTATTCTCCTTTTCTTCAGATTGTTCATACTGTCCCTTCATGATGAGATACCGTTCCTTATTTCTTCACATTGTCTTTTCATGCTTAGATACAGCTCCTTATTTCTTCACACTGGCTTTTCGTAACAGGATATAGTTCTTTATATATCTGAAAACGCTGCTGCAGAATCTTCCGATATTGTTTGCAGGGTTCTACAATCTCTTTTACTCTGCAGATCTGCTCTATCGCTTCTTCAAAACCGGAGAACCATTCGATTCCGACTGCCGCCGTCATCCAGGCTCCAAGCGCAGACGTATCTATTTCTTCCGGTATCACGACCGGCACACCGAACAGTTCTGCCTTCATCGCATTGAGTATCGGATTTGCAGAAGCTCCGCCCGATACCCGCACTCTATCTGCCCCCGGCGTCCCCATACATTCATAGATGTGGTAAAGGCTGAACACCACGCCTTCCAATACAGCATATGCCATGTCACGTTTTTCACAGGTTCCATGAATCCCGAAAAACATCCCCGCAGCCTTCGCATCCCAAATCGGAGCCCGTTCTCCATTTAGATAGGGCAGGAAAACGGGAGGTCTGTTTTTTAAACATTGTCTTGCATCAATGTTTTCAAACCCGAACATTCTCCTTCCAAAATCAAGAGATACGCCGGAGGATGCAGTCACTCCATAATGAACATTTCCATGGAGATATGGCCCGCTGACCAATCCTGTATCCAGATTCATCGTGGCTTCTGTCACGCCCAGATGTTCACTGGTTCCCGTAATGTCAAACAGTTCACCCGTCTGATACACTCCCATTCCCAGAAGAGACGCGAAAAAGTCATTCATCCCGGTAAAAACCGGAACCCCCACAGGAAATACATTTTCCTCGTAGGGAGGTTTTCTGGTATAACCCGCAATGTCGCAGATTCCGATGAGCTTGGGCAGTCTTTCCGCTGAAAACCCGATTTCCTCCAAAAATTTCTGACTGTACCGGCCTGACGACAGGTTCGCCAGTCCTCTCCAGGAATAGGGGTCAGTGACACAATTTCCAGTGAGCATTTCGCATAAGTAATCTTTCGGCTGGCATACTTTTTTTGCTTCTGAATGATGTCGCTGAATGTACATCAGCCGTGGAAGAGGATAAGAGATAATATCTGGATGGGGCATGGAGATTTCCCGAACAAACATTTTTTTATCATACTTGTCCTTCACCTCCGCCAGCTCCTCCGCGCCTTTTTTACTATTCCATCCAATTACATCCCTGCCATCTACAATATAAGTTCCCACCTGGGAGGACAGCCCGATAGCAGCCAGATTGCTCAAATCCAGTTCCGACGCTGCCTTTTTTACAGCTTTCCACCATCCGTACGGTGCCAGGTCCTCATATGCTTCTTTCCCTTTGACTACTGTGCCGTCGCGATATCTTAAAATGAGCTTCACGGAAGATGTACCCAAATCGATTCCAAGTATACTCTCCCCTCTACTCATTCACAAACACCGCCTTAACAAAACCCTCCGGACGTTTTCTTGCCAATTCGAGGCCAGCCGCAAACTCTTCCAGCGCGATTTGGTTCGTGGCAAAATTTTCAATATCGACCATCCCCTCTGCCATCAAAGTGACAGCCTTTTTGTGTTGATTCCAGTTATTGCCCGCACCGATCACACACAGATTGTTAATATGAATATCATCCATACGGATACTCATGATTTTTCCGCGGCCATAGCCTGCAAGTGCAACCGTACCGCCCTTTCTCGCAATTTTCAGGCTTTGTTGGATGCAGATTTCAATTCCTGTGGCATCAATGACCACATCCGTTCCGTAGGGATGGATTTTTTTCATCTCCTCCACCAGATCATTCTCTTTTGTTGCAATCGTATGGGAAGCCCCCATCTGTTTCGCGATTCCCAACCGTTTCTCCGTGGTGGCTGCAACAACGATATCCCGCATCCCCATTGCCTTCGCAGCAGCAAGAATACAGAGTCCGATGGAGCCTGCCCCAATAATCACGAGCGTATCGCCAAATTTTGCGCCTGCCTTTTCCAATGTCCCAAGTGCAACGCCAAGAGGCTCACACAATGCCCCGTGGATGAACGATACATTGTCCGGCAATTCACAGAGTCCGTAAGAAGGGACAATCACATATTCTGCATAGGCCCCGTCCCTCTTAAAACCGATTTCTTCAAAATCACTGCAGTACCGCCACTCACCTCGTCTGCAGGCATCACATTTCAGGCAGACGACGTCATTGCTCCCGACCACTCTTTTTCCAATCCAGAAATTATCTTCCTCGCTTCCGACAGAGTCTACCACTCCGCTCCACTCATGGCCGGGTGTCAGAGGGTAATTGGCCGGTATATTTCCATCGAGCACCTCCAAGTCCGTTGCACAGATGGCCGCCGCCTTGACCTTCACACGCACAAATCCCGGCTGCGGCTGCGGAATCTTTTTTTCCTCCAATACCACATGTCCCGGCTCCTTAATCACGATAGCTTTCATAAATATGGTCCCTCCTTTTTGTATCGCTCCAGAGTATCTTATTGCTAATTTTATCACCTGTGATATAATAGTCAATATCAATCTAATGGCTGATTTTACAAGTTTGTACCCTATGGATATCACTGAATGAACCACAGTAAAGGAGGACTCTATGAATAAAGAATTTTTTTCTAAAACGCAGCTCACGGACGAACAAATTGCCCTGTTTTATCTTGGCCAGGAAGGATTCTTAATCAAATATCATAACAGTTATTTCCTCATTGACCCGTATCTGTCAGACTATGTAGACCGAAACTGCTGCCGGGAAAATATAAAATGGGTACGCCGGTATGACGCTCCTATTCTGCCGGAGCAGTTGGATTTTGTCGACTATGTATTTTGCACCCATGACCATGCGGATCACGCGGACCCGGATACCTTACACGCAATTGCCAAGCACAATACGAAAGCAAAATTTATTGTCCCCGCTCCCATCAAGGATACCATACAGTCTTACGGAATTGAATCTGAACGAATCCTTGGTGCCGTTGCCGGACAAGAGCTGTGTTTGGGGGAATGCCGTGTGACTCCGGTTCCGGCCGCACATGAAGAGCTGCACACGGATGAGAACGGGAATTATAAAGAGCTGGGTTATAAAATGAATTTCCATCAGACGACCCTTTTCCACGCCGGTGACTGCTGTATCTATGATGGACTTACGGACCATCTGGAAAATGTCGATATCCTGATGGTTCCGGTCAACGGGCGGAGCTTCTACAAACTGCATCATGATATTATTGGAAATATGGATGCGGAGGAGGCGATTCTGCTGGCGCAGGAAATCCATGCCCGCCTGCTGATTCCGATGCATTTTGACTTGTATGATGTGAACTGCATCAATCCGGCTCATTTCGTGGATTGTTTATATAAAATCAATCCAGGGCAGGCTTTTCATATGTTTTCGCCGGGGGAAAGGTATATTTATCAGGCGGAATGATGTGCATGGGAAATAGAACCCTGTGTTTAGAAATTTTGTAACTGTTCAGAAGGGCAGGCCACAGACCCATCTGCTACGCAGATTATCCGTTGCTAAAGCAACTCCTGTCTGAGGCTTATGGGCATTCTGCCCAATATCAATATGCAGAATCAGCCCTTAGCAAGTAAACTTGCACAGTCTGTTTCTGCATATTGCTGCCGTTCTGAATAGTTACGAAATTTTATTGATACAAATTGGTTCCCATGCTAAAATAACACTATGAAAAAGAAGGGAGGGCGCTATTCTTGGGACGCTATTTAAATCCCGGCAATGAATCATTTCAAATCTCTGTTTCCAGTCAAATCTATGTAGATAAGACAAATATGATTTCTTTTATCAACAATAGACTGGGGAAAGAAAAACGATTTATATGTGTAAGCAGGCCGCGCCGTTTTGGAAAGTCCATGGCTGCAAATATGTTAGCTGCCTACTATGGAAAAAATTGCGATTCCAGACAGATGTTCCAGAATTATAAAATTGCACAGGACAGCACTTTTAAAATCCATCTAAATCAATATCATGTTCTGTTTTTTGAAATGCAGCGCTTTCTGACACGTGCTGGTAAAGCTGCAAATTTAGTTTCTTATATGGAAGCAGAAGTGTTAAAAGAACTTAGAAATACTTTCGGCAGTTTGATTGATGAACAGGAAACACATTTGTCTCGTGCCCTTGAATCCATCTATGAGTACGATAAGACAGGATTTGTTTTAATTCTGGATGAATGGGACTGCATTTTCAGAGAATCCAAAAATGATAATGCCGCTCAAAAAATCTATTTGGATTTTTTACGTGATTTATTTAAAGGTCAGGTTTATGTAAAGTTAGCTTACATGACTGGCATTCTGCCGATTAAAAAATATGGAAATCATTCCGCTTTGAATATTTTTGATGAATTTTCCATGACAAATCCGGGTTGGATGGCTGAATATGTAGGATTTACGGAAAAAGAAGTCCGCCAACTATGTCTGCAGTATCACATGGACTTTTTTGAAATGCAACGTTGGTATGATGGATATCAATTTAAAAAAGCAGCACATATCTATAATCCAAAATCTATCATAGATTCACTCCTGGAGGACGAATTTCAGAGCTACTGGACAAAAACCGAAACCTATGAGGCGTTAAAAGTATACATTGCCATGAATATGGATGGCTTAAAAGATTCCATCATCATCATGTTGGGTGGTGGCAGATGTACTGTTGATGTAGAAACTTTCCAAAACGACATGACTACTTTTACGGGAAAAGATGATATTCTGACATTATTGATTCACCTAGGGTATCTTGCATATGATAAAGAGAAGTCAGAAGTTTTTATCCCAAATGAGGAGGTCCGCGCAGAATTTGTCAGAACAGTAAGACTCGCAGGTTGGGATGTCGTTACTAAAGTATTGAACGCTTCCGATATACTCTTAGACGCAACTTTAAATGGTGATGAAAAACTTGTTGCTCAAAAATTAGATGATGTCCATACAGATTCCATAGATATCCTCTCTTATAATAATGAGCTGTCCCTGACTTATGTGGTAATGCTGGCCTATTTCAGCGCACAAAGATATTATATCCCCAAAAGAGAATTTCAAGGAGGAAAAGGATTTACGGATATCGTCTTTCTCCCAAGAAAAGGGGTTGAGAAGCCTCCGCTAATCGTAGAATTAAAATGGAATAAGAACGCCGCTGGCGCAATCAGGCAAATTAAGGATAGAAATTATATAAAATGTTTAAATGATTATACTGGTGAGGTAATATTAGCGGGTATCAGCTATAGCAAAAAATCGAAAGCACATCAGTGTAAGATTGAAACAATCATAAAATAGAAAACCAACTAAAGAAGCAGCCGCCACTGTACAGTGACGGCTGCCCGCTATCTAAGCCTGGCTTCTTAATACGCCAACCCAAAATTCAACTCATAATAGTTCCCCGCCGCATCGCGGTAAGCATATGCTTTTCCATTTTCATCCTTCATTTCCTCCGGCATATACTGATCTTTGTCGTACCCCGGAACATCATTCGGGCTGACACAGATTCCTTCCGCATTCACCGCCAATACACTGTCCCCCTTCGGAAGTGTGATCGGCAGTTTTCCAACCGGTGAAAATCTTCCAAACATGACATCCAGTACCGCCGAAGGATAGGTGTCAAAGCCAACTGTCAGCGCATCCACATAAGGCTCCACATTGCCCATCTGCCATGCAAGCGTCACATTCACATTTGCAATCACCTTACCGCCGTTTGCATGTACCGCTTTTGCAATCTCCTGAATCCGTCCTACGCCGGAGAGCGTTGTTTCCAAATGGGTCTCTGCCATCGGCTTTCCATCTTCGTCTACATTGCACACTTCTTTTCCCTCGCAGATATCCAGTTCCAGATATCCGGGCGTTGCATTGAAGTACTCACCGGAAGATGGCGTGAGCAAAAGGATTGCGTAATCAGCCTCTGCATAGTCTTCTGTCAGTTCACAGCCTTTGAGCAGCTCACGAAGCGACTTTGCAGCCTCTGTCCCAACTTCAGGGTTCTTACAGAATGCCTCTGCATAGATTTTTTTGCCGCTTTGCCTTTCTGATGTGAGGGGCAATGTATCCTCATTTTTCAAAAGGACAACAGATTTTTTATGGGTAAGCTCTGCTTCCTCCCAATCTGCGGGAGTCGTGATCACTTCTTTTGCCTTCTTCGGTTCACGATACGGGTTGTCAAACATCCCCAGAGCAAACAGTTCTGTCAGCGTCCTTGTAACCGCACGGTCTATGGATTCGTCTGTCAGAATTAAATCCTCGGCCCGAAATCCTTCCGGTATCGGGTGATTTTCATAATAACCATTTTTTCCACGGTCATACGCCTCTCGTCCTGCCTCGTTATCAAACAGACCAGAAATCACATCCACGCCGGACTGAGTGACTGCAAAGCCGATTCTTTCTGCTGTGTCAAGCGCCTCCACTCCCCAACACATGTTGTGTACAATCCCTGTGTCTGAATTGATATATCCGTCGAAGCCCATCTGACGCCGCAGAATATCATCAATGAATACTTTGTTATAAGCAAATCCATATGGATGAAACGCAATATCGTTGCCTTCCAAATCCTGCTGCACGGCACTTTTCTCCACAGCCGGTTTGGAATAATATGGCATGATGGATGCTGCATGATATTGAACGGCCGGACGGAACGTGGGAAGATGATATTTTTTCAAACTCTCCGGGGTTGCATAGACATTCCACTGACCTGCTTTATAATGAGGGTCAAAACCGTTTTCACGTGCTCCGCCTCCTGGGAAATGTTTCACAGTCATGGACACGCCGTCTGGAGTCACACCCTCTTCACTTCCCTGGATTCCCGGAAGCAAATGCGCAAAAATCTCAGTAATCAGCTCCGGATCTTCTCCAAATGTGCCGTAGGAACGCTGCCAACGTGGGTCGGTCATACAGTCAGCCATATACATATAGCCTTTCTTCATGCCAGTCGCATCCCATTCTCTGCGAATACAGTCTGCAAATGCATCAATAATCTTGATACTGTCGCCCTTCACAGCCGCCGCAATCCCCAACGTCCCCGGCCAGGCTGCAAACACACCTGCCGCATCATTCATGCCAAAGACCAGTTCTCCATTCTCATTTCGTGAATTGGAAGCTACCTGCACCGGCACAAAATGCTCACACTCCTCGGCCGCCGCATGAAGCTGATTCACCCAATCCGTCAAGTCCTCCGCCGTCGCATTGGCACGCAGAATCAGATGGCGGTTAAACCATTCCTTGATGAGCTTTGAAGTTCCCGGAAGATACTGCTCACCGAAAATGGTTTTCCCGCGAAACTCTCCTTCATCCAATACCCCTGACTCATCTAACACAGGTTCGATCTCTGCAACAGACATAGGGCCTTTAGCCGGATATTTCCCCATACGCCAGTCGGAAATAAAGAGCTGCGCAATCTTCTCATCCACAGTCAGCGTCTTAACATACTCCTTTGCACGCTCCTTCGGAGATACGCGCCAGTCATTCACGATACTTACCTTGCCCGTTCCGTCAATATCTTTAAAATACAATCCGTCCTGCTCGATAACTTTACGCTCAACAGTACTGATGAGCTGTCCGCCTTCATTTCGATAATAGCGGATATTTTCTGATGCTTTTTTTGCCATTGTCATTCTCTCCCTGTCTATAATATTACTATCTATTTTAAAGGATAAATCACTTTTTTGACAGGGTAGATTTCTAGTCTTTATTGACTAATTTATAGATTCATTTTTATACGGAGCGCTTTCTGTAAATTTTATGGAAATCTCTGTACATATAAGAATAAATACTTGAATATTGACTGGCTATAAATTATAGTATAATTACAGTGAAGAAATGATTTAAGGAGTTCGGAGGTGATTCCAGATGAAAAGAAGTATAAAAGAAACTATCCTGCGCCTGGTGTTATTATTTGTCGGGCTCATCATTGCCCACTTGGGCGTAACGTTATTTTTGCTGACAGATTTGGGTGCTGACCCTTTCAATGTTTTTGTGCAGGGCCTCTTCCGCACACTGCATAATTTTATAAAAATGCTCACACACGGCTATACCCATATGGCCATCTGTATCCTCATCATATTGATTCTTTTGGTTATTGACCGAAGCTACATAAAAATCGGAACTGTTGTATGCATGGCATTCGGCGGGCCGATCATCGACTTCTTTACCGCTTTGCTCGGGGGAGTCATCAACTCCGGAAATCCTTTTATCCTGCGTCTTATCATCCTCGCTGCCGGATGTGTGATACTGGCTTTCGGTATGACTATCGTCATAAAATCAGATGCAGGAACCGGGCCAAATGATCTGGTGGCCATTGTGCTTAGCGATAAGCTGTCTAAGCCGTTCGGTCCTACCCGTATTGCCGTAGATTTCTGCTTTGTGGCAATCGGATTTCTTTTCGGCGGCGCGGTCGGGATTGGAACGATCATCAGCGCTTTTCTCGTAGGTCCGGTTGCCGGGATATTCCTGCCTTACAGTGAGAGGATTGTTGGGTTTTTTGTAAAAAAATTGAGTGTATAAATAAATTTGACTGTAGAAAAGAGGCCAATGGCAGCTTTTCTACATACTATAGTATATAAAAACGGGGCCCTTATCAGGCCCCTCCATTTTTCATATCTTATTCCACAATCACACCATCTTCATCCCACAGGTCATGCCAGTCTTTGGCCCCTTCCCACAGGAATACATGCCCTTTAACCAGACGGTTTCCACGCTCTAATGTAGCCATAGACGCCATTTCTTCCTCTGTCAGCGGGTCTTCCGTCATACATTTCAGATTCTCGTAATAGTGATGTACGGAAAATGGAATTGGGAGCTGACCGTTCTGGTATGCCCATTTCAATGCGATGATTGCAGGATTTACGCCATGATTTCTGGCGATTTCCTGAACCTCGGGCATCTCCAGATCCGCAATGTCTTCCTCCATGATATCTCTCTCCGGTCTTCTCGGTGAACCAATCGGCATATAGCCCACCGGAAGAATATCCCTTGCCTCTAAGTACTCCTGAAGCTCCTTTTGCTGGAATGCCGGATGCATCTCAATCTCCGCTGCAGCCGGTTTCATTTTCATCAGAGAAAGCACGGCATCCATCTTCGGAATGGTCATATTAGAAATCCCGATGTGCCGAATCAATCCTTTCTCTACCAGTTCTTCACACTGGCGGTATGTATCCATAAACTCCTCCACACTGAATGGCTTAGAATCTGGATTTCTGGAGTCCACATCACACCCCGGCGCATGATAATTCGGAAATGGCCAATGAATAAAATACATATCCAGATAATCACATTTCAAATCTGCAATACTCTTTCTACAAGCCTTTTCCACGTCTCTATGCATGTCATTCCATACCTTTGACATGATAAATAAATCCTTGCGCTCTACAACGCCCTCTGCAAATGCCTTCTCGAACACCTGCCCAATCTGTTCTTCATTTCCATAACATGCCGCACAGTCAAACAGACGATATCCGCAGCGGATTGCTCCTGCGACTGCTTCCGACACTTCCTTTGGACTCACTCGGTCTGAGCCAAATGTCCCCATTCCCACACAGGGCATTTCCACACCTGTATATAATTTTTTCTTCGGCACGATTGCCGGATCAACAAAATTCATATTCTTTTCCTTTCTCTTATATGCTTTGAATTTCTATCTGCGGGAAAATCCTCTCCATATCTTCTTTCACAAAAAATCCTGTTTCCTCCCGCAAAGCTGCCGCCGCCGATATGGCGCTTGCCTTGCGCAAGGTCTCCCGTATCGACAACCCTTCACTGAAACCAAGTGCAAACCCTGCAATCATAGAATCCCCGCAGCCCACCGTATTGACCGCATCGATTTTCGGCACGAATGCCCGATAGATTCCTTCATCGCTTACTACCACAGAGCCTTTGGCTCCAAGAGAAACGGCAACCACCGGAACACCATTTTCGTGAATTTTCTTTGCCGCCTCTATAATCTCACTTTCCTGGTCGCAATGGCTTCCCGTCAGCATCCGGATTTCATCAATATTGGGCTTAATCATGGTCGGTTTTGATTTGATTCCCTCGGCAAGTAATTTTCCGCTTGTGTCAAGAATGACTTTTTTCCCTGCATCCTTGACGATTTTCACAAGTCGTTGGTAAGCAGTCTCGTCCAGTCCTTTCGGAACACTGCCTGACATAGTCACGACAGATGCATCTTTCACCAATTCACGGAACTGTTTTACAAAGCCCTCGAAATCTTCCTCAGACACGGTAAAACCCGGCTCTAAATATTCGGTCTGCACCTTACTCACCGTATCCCAAATATTAATACAGGACCGGCTTTCCTCTTTCATATGATAAAAGGCCGCCTCAATCCCAAATGGCTTTAGAGAGTCCTCAATGTACGCCCCCGCGTGTCCTCCCACAAATCCGGTGGCAACCACTCTTGCGCCTGCGACAGCAGCCGGTTTTGAGACATTCAGCCCTTTTCCTCCTGGAGTGTATGCGCACTCTTTTACACGGTTTACCTCTCCGGTCTTCGCACCTTCTACCACATAGCGCTTATCAATCGCCGCATTCAGAGTCACCGTTAATATCATAAAATCACTCCCCTTTACGCTTCATTCACAAGCAAAATTTTACCCTGCACGAAGCCCGGTTTCTTGAACATCTGAAATGCCTCCTGAGCCTGGCTCATAGGTATTTTTTTGAAAATAAAACCTGGGTCGAATTTTAACTGCCCTGTCGCAAAATAATGTGCGGTAAGTTCCCATTCTTTTCCTGGGAAGGGCGCACTGTAGGACATCCATGAGCCGGTCAGTTTAAATTCCTTGCGATTCATATTTTCCCACATCTTTGGCGTAAATGTAAGGTCCACATGAGGTGTCCCGATAAAGCATACATGAGCTTTATTTGCCGCAAGCTCAAAGGCCATCTGCATGGTCGGCACCTGCCCGGCGGTTTCAAATACATATCCAAAGCCTTTTCCGTCCGTGATTGCCACTGCCTCTTCCATGAAACTATCTTTTCTCGTATTGATGACTTCATCAGCACCCAGCCTTTTTGCCAAGGCGAGCCGCTCGTCACTGATATCAAATACCACGGCCTTCTTCGAGCCAAAAATCCTTGCCCACTGCATGGTGAACATTCCGATTGTCCCCCCGCCTAAAATGGCAACATACTCACCGCCCTGATAATCATTCTGGAGCAGTCCGTGGAGGGCTACTGTGGAGGGTTCAAACATTGCCCCCTGCTCATAGGAAATACTTTTGTCAAACGGGACTGCGTTCTGCTCCGGAATCACCACATAATCTGCATTGCTTCCCTGCTGTCTGGAACCAATAAATGTATAATGCTTGCAGAGCGAAAAATTTCCGTTCTGGCAGTCCCCACATTTCATACAGGGAACTAATGGCGCCCCGGAAACCCTGTCTCCTACTTTCACCTTTGTCACGCCCTCTCCGACCTCTATCACATCTCCGGAAAATTCATGGCCCAAAACAATGGGATAAAAATGAACTCCGTTATGCAGGACTCTCGGAATATCAGAGCCGCAGATACCGGACGCTTTGACTTTAATCTTGACTGTGCCTGCACTCACCTGGGGTTCTTCGTAATCCAAATACTGCACATCTTCATTTGCACATACAACTGCTGCTTTCATGTTCTTTCTCCTTATTTGTAACCACTTGCAGCGCAAGTAATTATCTGCTTACCGTATCTTTTTTCATACGATACTTTACACTGCTTATTTCATCATCACTTTCAAATTCTCATAAATCTGTAAATACTTCCGGTATGCCTCATCATATACCGCCCGCTGTTCTTTCTGAGGCTCATGAGCCCGTTTATTCTGGACCGTCAGCTTGACTGCCTCTTCGAAATCCTGATACATCCCTACACCCACTCCCGCAAGCATTGCCGCTCCCAGAGTGGTTGCCGTATCGGATGCAGGCACTACGATCGGTTTACCGGTCACATCTGATTTTATCTGTGTCCAGAGAAGGGAATTTGCCGAGCCGCCCATAGCCCGCATGACCTCCACATGTGCTCCGGCCTTTTCTGCCACTTCCAGATTATGCCGCAGGGAAAATGCCACACCTTCCATTGCAGACCGGATAAAATGACCCTTTGTTTTGCTGAAATCCAGCCCGTAATAGACGCCCTTTGCCCCTGGATTCCAAATCGGGGAACGCTCTCCCGCCATATAGGGCAAAAATGTCATCCCATCGCTTCCGGCCGGCACTGCCTCTGCCTCCTCATTGAAGAGCTCAAGAGAACTTTTTCCAATCCGTTTTCCCTCTTCTCTCTCATAATCAGCAAATTCTCTTTCCAGCCATCGCATCACACCGCCGCCGCCGGTAGTTCCGCCCTGCAAAAGCCAATGTCCAGGAATCACATGAAAGCCTAAAATCAGCCTTTCATCTGCCTTATACGTATCCATGCAAATACTCATCCCACCGGCCTGGCCGCCCTGCTCCTGGCATTCACCGGAATGAATGACTCCTGCGCCCAGAGTCCCGCAGGCAGCATCCAGGCCTCCGGCAGCTACCGGGATTCCCTTGATCAGCCCACATTCCCTGGCTGCTTTTTCGGTAACTGTTCCGATAATCTCATGACATGGAGATATATCCGGAAGTATAAACCTGGGAATCCCCAACGCTTCACACATTTCCTCATTCCATGTGCCTGTATGCATATCAAAACAGTGCAGTCCATACCCCTGGGACATGTCCTGCGTCATCTCTCCCGTGAGCTTATACGCAATGTAGCTGTTAGACTGTAAAATCTTATGCGTTCTCTCATATACTTCCGGGCGGTTGCGCTGATACCAGATAATTTTCGCCGTTGTATAAGATGGCTGCAGTGAATTGCCGGATAAACCGAAAATTTTATCCGCTCCTATTTTCAGATTCAACTCCTCGCAAATATCCGCTGCCCTGGTATCCATCCAGATCGGCGTATTTGTCAAAACATTCCCGTGCTTGTCCACTGCAATAGCGGACCAGCTCTGGCCGTCAATTCCGATTCCTGCGATTTCCTCCGGTTTGATGTTCCCTTGTTTCAATGCCTTTTTTATCGCATGACAGACCCCATCCCACCATTCTTCCGGATTCTGCTCTGCCTGTCCTTCCTTCGGATAGTAGACCGGGTAGTCTCCATTCGCAGCCGCCTTCACCTGGCCCTGTCTGTCAAATATTGCTATTTTACAGGCACTTGTCCCGATATCAATTCCTAATAAATATGGCTTCATCTTTTCCCCTTTTTAGAACTGTAAAAATTGCAATTCCTTACTTTCCTACATTCCTGATGGTTTTGCCTTCTACAAAACCCGTTTTCAGTTTTACACACACACGCTCGTCCAGTGAAACTGTTCCTTCCATCTTTTGCAGCATCGTCTCAGCAACCTGATGTCCGATTTCCTTCGTAGGCTGTGTTACAATGCTTAGTTTCGGCACACATGCTTTTGCAAATTCCAGATTATCAAACCCAATAAACGAAAGCAGCTCCGGTATCTGGATGCCAAGCTCATTTGCCTCAATCACTGCGCCCACTGTCAGCTCATAGTTTGAAGCCAGCATCGCAGTCATCCCCGGATTATGTTTGATGAGGGACCGCATGCCTGCTGCACCCCCGGCTATGGTATAATCCGTTCGTATCACAAAACTTTCCTGCTGTTCTATACCGGCTTCTGCCAGTGCTGCCCGGTATCCTGACAGACGCTCCTCTGCGGTAAAGACACCTTTCGGGCCTGCAATAATGCCAATGTTTTCATGTCCTGCCCGAATCAGTCTCCAAACCGCATCCTTTGCAGCACCGGCATTATCCACCAGTACACTGTCACACTCCACATCCTGAAATTTCCTATCCAGTAAAATCACTGGTTTCTTTTTATTCATAAAGGTGCGAAGATATTTTCCGGAACCAGCCGACGGCATGATAATTAAACCATCCACTCTCCTTTTGTTCAGAAATTCCACTGCCTCTACTTCCCGTTTTTCATCGGTACGGCAATCACAGATCATAGTGGCATACCCATGAGCCCGTAATCTATCCTCCACTTCCGTGATGATCTCTGCGCAGAAAATATTATTCAATTCCGGGATGATAATCCCGACCATCTTCGTCTTATTCGTTTTTAGCCCGCGCGCCACCTCATTTACTTCAAAGTGAAGCTCCTCGATTGCCGCCTCGATTTTCTGTCTGTTCTTTTCCCGCACATTTCCTCCATTCAGATAGGAAGAAATCGTTGCAAGCCCAAGACCTGTTTCCCTTGCGATATCCTTTATTGTTGCCGCCACGGATAATCTACCTGCCTTTTATCATGCTTTATCGTCGCTGCCGCAGAGCATCTATCTGCCTCTTATCATGCTTTATTATCACATCCGCAGACCTTCATACGGCCCTTCACCAATTCCTTGACACTTTCCATTCCCACAACACCTAATTTCTTCGGATCAAAAGTCTCTGGTTTTTCTTCTAACAGCTTTTTCACTGCTGCCGTATAGGCTGCCCTCAGTTCTGTGGCAAAATTTACTTTGCAGATTCCTCTCCGGACACATTCTCTGACGTCTTCATCCGTAAGACCAGATGCTCCGTGGAGCACAAGGGGGATAGAAACCAGTTTTCTAATTTCAGATACCCGCTCCTTATCCAATACCGGCGTCCCTACATAAAATCCGTGCGCGGTTCCGATTGCAATCGCCAAAGATGAGATGCCGGTTCTTTCCACAAATTCCTTTGCTTCATTCGGGTCTGTGTTGGTATCTGCATCCGCTTCCAAATCGTCTTCTTTACCGCCCACTTTTCCTAACTCTGCTTCCACCGGAATCCCCTGTGCTTTTGCCTTTTCAACCACCTTTTTGCTAACTGCTATATTGTCTTCAAAATTCTCATGAGAGCCGTCTATCATGACAGAAGTATAGCCTGCATCAATGGCATCCGCCGCCAGTTCATAACTATTGCCATGGTCTAAATGAAGGCATACCGGGACGGTAGCTTTCTTCGCCTCTGCAGCCACAATCGCCGCATAGGTTTCCAATGTCCCATACTTGATGGTAGACGGTGTTGTCTGCAGCATAACCGGAGCTCTAAGTTCCTCTGCAGCCGCAATGACGGCTTTCACCATCTCCATATTTTCCACATTAAATGCACCTACTGCATAACCACCTTTTTGTGCGTCTGTGAGCATTTTTTCTGATGTTACTAATGGCATCTTCTTTTCCTCCTAATCCCAAAACCGAAACGTTTCGCTTTATGGGTTTATCTTAATATATATATTGAAAAATGTCAAGATACAATTCTCCCGCAGAGCAAAAAATATCACTTTACAGAGTATATACCTCCTATAAGCAACAGCTAAAAAAGGAGCCCCGAGAATACAGTGGCAGTTATCTGCTTCTCGAAAGCTCCTTCTTCAAAAAATGCTATTTTATTCTACAACTACACCCTTTTGCAGCATCACATTTGCATACAACGCGGATTCGCTTGTCGCAATAATCGCATAAGCGGTTTTTGCTTCTTCATAAAATGCAAAGCGCTCAATGTTCCCAACAGCTTGCGCCCCACGTTCATCATATTTTGCAACAATGTCTTTGTAGGTATCCCAGATAGGTGTTTCTACGTCATCCCCAGGCATCACTTCCATAAGGTTCATCGGTTTCTCTACGTAGGTATCCAACGGGAAAACTTTCAGGATTGCTTCCAGAATTTCCGGCACTCCATGTCCGTCACAACGGATTACAATTGCATTCTTTCCCATGGATTCTGCCGGAAAGTTTCCGTCAGAAATTACCAGCCTGTCGCTGTGCCCCATCTCGCATAATACTTTCAGCAATTCCGGTGATAAGATTTTTGGTATGCCTTTTAACATATTTGCTCTCCTTCCCTTGCTTATTTATACATCGGGCCATATGCCGCACATGCCCTGTAATCCTGTCCCTCTTTGTCTGTTCCAAATGCATTCCATGCTGCCGGACGGAAGATATCTTCCTCAGGAACATTGTGCATGCAAACCGGAATTCTAAGGATAGAAGCCATCGTAATCAGGTCAGCGCCGATGTGGCCATAGGAAATCGCACCATGGTTTGCTCCCCAGTTATTCATTACATCATAAGCAGTCTTAAATGGACCTTTGCCTGTACATCTTGGTGCGAACCATGTACATGGCCATGTATAGTCTGTTCTCTTCCACAATGTATCAGATACTTCTGCCGGAAGTTTCACTGTCCAGCCTTCTGCAATCTGAAGAACCGGCCCTAAGCCTCTTACCAGATTCAGACGAATCATGGTACATGGCATCTCAGCCTCTGTCAGGAAACGTGAAGAGAATCCGCCTCCGCGGAAATATCCATTGTCCGCCGGATTCCATGTGGTTGCTTTCAAGATTGCGTCCTGATCCTCTTCTGTTACATCATACCATGCTTTCATCACGCCGTTTCCGTCTGCATCCTTAGCCTCACCGCATGCATCCAGGCAGGCTGCTCCGGAGTTGATCAGGTGAATAAATCCGTCAGCTTCTTTTGCTTTTCCTTCAATGTCATATCCGGTAACTCTCTTTACAGCATCTCCGCTCCAGTATGTACGAACATCTGCAAATATCTGTGCACGGTTGGTCAAAAGCTTCATGAACAACATACCGAGACCATTTAACACGTCATTTTCCGTAGCAAGGATATAAGGCTCTCTTGCTCCGTTCCAGTCAAAGGAGCTATTCAGAACAGCCTCTGCAAAGTCTCCGTTCGGATAAAAGTCTGTCCACTGTCTCTGTCCCTGGAAGCCTGCTGCAATCGCATTGTGGCCTACCATCTCTTCTTCGCGTCCTTCCGGAAGATTCTTGTTGCCGCCCATGAGGTCTTTGATAATAACTGCCATTTTTACTACAAATTCAAACTGTTCTTCTTTTTCTTTGTCAGATTTCTGGAGCCAATCCGGGTTTTTGTCAAAACCGATGGTGCATTTCTCTTTTGCCCATGCAAGTGCTTTCTGGAATTCTGCTTCATCATAAATGCCTTCTGTCATGCGGCGGATGATTTCCACCTCATCTACAGACTCTACACGCATTCCCAGATAAGATTCCATGAAATCAGAGTCAATGATTGAGCCGCCGATACCCATACAGATTGAACCAATCTGTAAATAGGATGTTCCTCTCATGGAAGCCGCAGCAACTGCTGCACGCCCGAATCTCAATAATTTTTCTTTTACATCTTCCGGAATTACGGAATCGTCTGCATCCTGAACATCATGTCCGTAAATGCCAAACGCCGGAAGTCCCTTCTGTGCATGGGTTGCCAATACGGATGCAAGGTATACAGCACCTGGTCTTTCTGTCGCATTTAATCCCCACACACCTTTGATGGTATTCGGGTCCATATCCATTGTCTCGGAACCATAGCACCAGCAAGGAGTCACTGTCAGGGTGATATCCACTCCCTCTTTCCGGAATTTTTCAGCACATGCGGCGGTCTCGCCTACACGTCCGATAGTCGTGTCAGCAATTACAACCTTTACCGGTTCTCCGTTGGAATACTTGATATTTTCCTCAAACAACTTTTTCGCTGCCTGAGCCATACCCATGGTCTGATCTTCCAGAGATTCCCGAACCTTCAATGCCCCTCTTCTTCCGTCAATAGTTGGGCGGATACCAATTACCGGCTGTCCTCCGATCAATCTGCTTTCTGCCATCTTTAATGTCCTCCTTTTTTATTTATAGATGATTTGCTTTGCAAATGAATTGCCTTCTTTCTGCCTGCCTTAACTTACAACTCTTATGCAGACAGTTGTTATTTTCCATTCTAAATTTTATTTTTGAATAATCGTCTTAAATTTCTCATATGCAGCATCCCATTTTTCATGGTCTGTTGGAAGATACTCATATGTTTGTTCTGAATTTGCAATAATCCGGCGTGCTTCTTTCACGTCTTTTATCTCGCCTAACGCCATCAATTGTACTGCAATATTTCCCAATGCGGTAGCCTCTACCGGGCCTGCCATCACCTTACGGTTATTGGCACTTGCTGTCATCTGACAGAGAAGTTTACTCTGAATGCCTCCGCCAATCATGTGAATCATGGAGAAACTCTTTCCTGTGCAGGCTTCAATCTGCTCCAAAGTATAACGGTACTTTAATGCAAGACTCTGATTGATACAGCACATGATATCTCCAATGCTCTCCGGAACCTTCTGACCGGTTCTTTCACAGAATGCACGGATTCTTCCCGGAATGTCTCCTGCCGTGTTAAATTCGGGAGAATCCGGATCTATGAAACTCTGGAATGGTTCCGCTTTCTGCGCCATCTGTTCCAGTTCTCCAAATCCATACTCCTGTCCCTCGCGAATCCATTGTCTTCTACTCTCCTGAGCAAGCCACAGACCAATAATATTTTTCAGGAATGTAAATGTATTGCCATACCCGCCCTCATTGCTTACATTGAATTCAAAAGATTCTTTTCCAATCACAGGTTCTTTCAGCTCTGTCCCAAACAGGCTCCATGTCCCGCAGCTAATAAACATAAAATCTTCTTCCTCTGTAGGAACTGCTACAACAGCACTTTGTGTATCATGGCTTGCAACAGCGATGACCTTTGCTGGCTGGATTCCAAGCTCGTTACAGATATCCGCGGAAATTTCCCCTACGGCCGTACCGCTCGGCACGATTTCCGGCAGAATTTCTTTTGGAATGGAAAGCGCATCCAATACTCTGTTAGACCACACCTGATTCCTCGCGTCCATAAGCTGAGTCGTGGTGGCCATCGTATATTCTGCTTTTTTCTCTCCGGTAAGGAAATAATTGAACAGGTCTGGTGTCAGCAACAATGTTTTTGCCCTTTCCAAGAGCCAGGGTCTCTTTTGTACCAGAGAATACAGTTGGAATACGGTGTTGAAATTCTCAAACTGATTTCCAGTGAGATTATAAAGCTCCTCCTTGGGTATCGCCTTAAAAACCTCATCCTGCATGCCAAGTGTTCTGTCGTCTCTGTAGTGCACCGCACTTTCCAACAGCACACCCCGCTCATCCAAAAGGCCGAAATCTACCCCCCAGGTGTCAATTCCTATGCTGTCAAAACCACCCTTTTGCTTTGCTTTTATGATTCCCTGTTTGATTTCAAAAAACTGTCTTAAAGTATCCCAGTACATAGTCTTTCCAATCATTACCGGGTCATTGGAAAACCTGTGTACTTCCTCCATGACAATCCGGCCATCCTCCAGCTTGGCAAGAATCGCCCTTCCACTGGATGCGCCAAAGTCAAACGCCAAAACCTGTTTCATTTGCTTTCCTCCTATTTATAATGTAACGCCCCCTCACCCATGGCTCGGCGGCAGGTCGTCGGAAGGCATTGAGAGAAATGCTTCGCATTTGCCTTCCTCCTCCTTATTACGAAAGGAACCGGAGTAAATCCGGTTCCTTTCTACTTGATCATCGTATTTACTTACCAAAACAAATATTAGTCGTAAAGGTTAGGAGCGATATCGTCGTCTTCCATGTTGTCTTTGCCATACCAGTAACCATCCATAGGAATGTCAGATACGTCTTTTCCATCAGCGATATCAGTCAATGTGTAGATACATTTGTAACCCATCATCAATGGAGACTGTGTTACGGAACCGATGAACTGTCCATTTGTGATAGCTTCTTTCTGAGGTGTACCAGCGTCAAAACCTACACCGATAATTCCTTCTGCCGGATCTGCTGCCAGTTTGTTCAATGTCTGGTTTGCTGTGATAACACCCTCTGCGGTTGTCTGGTTAGAACCGAAGATTGCGATTGTGTCATCCTTGGACATAATCTTCTGAGCCTCTGTAGAAGCCAAATCTACTGTTGTCTGTGCCGGAACACCAACTTCGATGATAACTTCTGCTTCACCTTCTGCAACTGTGCCTTCTGTTGCGTTTACGTAGTATTCATTACCAACTACTGCAACCTTCTTGCCTGCGTCTGTACAAAGCTCTAACATCTTGTTGATGAAGCCTTTTCCACGCTGCTGGATGTTCAATGCTGTTGCATCCTGGTTTACTTCACCGATTCTTACTTTCTTGTCTGTTGTAGCTGCTTTGATTTTTTCCTCGATAACCGGGAACATATTCTCTGCTGCTACTGCGCCTGCTGCTTCGTTGTCTGTTGCTACTGTTGCGTATACAGAACCTTCCGGAGCTTCGTCAACACCTGTATCGAAACATACAACCGGAATTCCTGCTTCCAGAGCTTTCTGAAGGGAGTCAACAACGGACTTTGTATCACATGCTGCCAAACCGATTCCGTCTGGTTTCTTTTCGATTGCATCATTGATCATTGTGATCTGGTCAGCAATATCGGATTCGTTTGCCGGTCCGTTGGAGTTCGCTGTTACACCTAATTCGCCGCAAGCCTGCTCGATGCCCTGTACGGCTGCCTGCCAGTATGTAGACTGGAAGCTCTTTACAATGATTTCAAAAGAATATCCCTTGTCTCCGCCGCCTGAGCTGTCGCTGCTGTCATCACTGCCGGAATCCTCTGCCTCTGTGCCGCTGTCTGCAGTACCACTGTTGCCTGAATCAGCCGCTTTGTCGTCTCCACCGCCACCGCATGCTGCTAAGGACATCACCATTGCCGCGCTAAGTAATACAGCTAAAACCTTCTTTTTCATTCTTTGTTCCTCCTTTAATGATTTTTTATATATATGAAGTTCTCTCCCGAACAACATATCCTCTACTTATTTTTTCTTCTTTATTACGTCAACCAATACGGCTGCAATTAACACGATACCTGTAAAAATCTGCTGCCAGTTTGCCTGCAGCCCGATAAATGGCAGACCCACCTTCATCAAGCAAATGACAAATACTCCAAGGAAGGAGCCGAGAATCGTCCCTACGCCGCCTGATGCAGAGACACCGCCTACGATTGCTCCGCCGATTGCATCCAGCTCAAAGCCCGCTCCGGACCCTGGATAGATAGTCGCATATGTAGCCGCGTATGCAACACCGGCCATACCTGCAAACAATCCGGAAATCATGTACGCCATCATATGGTAGAATTTCACATTCACACCGGCCAGTCTTGTAGCCTCTTTATTACTTCCGATTGCAAGAATGTAACGTCCTACTCTTGTATGGTCTAAAACAAAGGACATAATGATTACTAAGATGACCATGAAAACAATACCAATCGGTACAACCGTCCCACTTGCATTCGTAAATTTAAAAATCTTTCTAAATGCTCCCTGTGATGAGATTGCTGATGGCCAGGATACACCAAATCCTCCGCAGAGCGCCGGTCCAAGACCACGCGTAATCATACAGGTACAAAGTGTGGCAAGAAACGGCGGTAAGTCCATGATTGCAACTAAGACACCGTTAAATACACCAATTAAGAGACCAACTCCGATACAGGCCAGAAGTCCGACACCAATCGGCACACCTTTATGGATAACAAGATATCCGCCAATCAATGCATAGGAGACAAGACCTGTACCGATGGACAAGTCAACGCCGCCTGTAATCAATGGGAACGTAACACCCAACGCCATCAATGTAATATAGTAGGAATTATCCAAAACACTTACCAATGTCGGATAAGTCCTGAATGTGGGGCTAAGAATGCTGAACAGGATAACCATCGCAATCACGATTCCCAATACCATGGCCTCTCGCCCTTTTAGTTTACCAAAAGCCTTTTTGTTTGCCATCTTCTTCCCCCTCCTCTATTCAATCTCTCTTGTTGCAAGATTCATGATAGTTTCCTGTTTCGCCTCGGAAATGTCGAGCTCGCCGGTCTTCTTGCCTTCACACATAACAACAATACGGTCACTCATACGCAGGATTTCTGTCATCTCCGATGAAATCATGATAATGGATTTTCCTTCTGCAACAAGTTTATTCATCAGCTTGTAAATCTCATTCTTTGCACCAACGTCAATACCTCTGGTCGGCTCGTCGAATATCAGGATATCACTGTTACGTGTCAGCCATTTTGCGATAACGACTTTCTGCTGGTTACCACCGGACAAGTTGACAACAAGCTGATCCACGTCGGGGGTCTTGGTTGCAAGCGCTTCTACATATTGCTCCGCAACTTCTTTTTCTTTCTTCTTATCAATAAAGATACCACTCATGAAGTTCTGCACGGAAGCCATTGTCGTATTCTCAGCTACCGTCTTCTGTACAACAATTCCGTATCTCTTCCGGTCTTCCGAAAGATAACCGATACCACAGTTAACTGCATCCTGCGGGTTATTAATGGTAACCTTCTGGCCGTTTACATAGATATCTCCGCTTTCTTTCGGGTCCGCGCCAAACAGTGCTCTCGCCGTCTCCGTACGTCCTGCTCCCATCAATCCTGAGAATCCAAGAATCTCGCCCTTATGCAGTTCAAAGCTTACATCCTGTACCATTCTTCCGGCATTCAGATGTTCTACCTTCAAAACAACCGGTGCATCCTTAGGAACCGCGCTCACCGTCTTCGGGTCTTCATAAATGACACGTCCAACCATCATGTTGATGATATCTTCCTTCGTACACTTCTCCGTAATCAATGTCCCTACATATGTACCGTCACGCATAACCGTCACACGGTCGGTAATCACCTTAATCTCATCCATACGGTGGGAAATATATACCATAGCAATATCTTTTTTCTTCAGATCACGGATGATCTTGAACATCTCTTCAATCTCGGATTCCGTAAGAGCTGCGGATGGCTCGTCGAATATGATAACTTTGGCATCAAAGGAAACCGCCTTGGCAATCTCGCACATCTGCTGCTTGCCGACTGTCAGGTTCGACATCGTCTCTTTCGGGTCAATCGATACATTCAGCCTGTCGAAAAGCTTTTTCGCTTCTTCGTTCATCTTCTTATCATCAATCCGGATTCCCTTTTTGAATTCTCTGCCGATGAACAAGTTCTGTGCAACTGTCAGATGACCCAGCATGTTCAATTCCTGATGCACGATTACAATTCCTGCATCCTGGGCTTCTCTTGTATTCTTAAACTCAACCTCTTTGCCCTCGTATGTGATTGTACCGGAGTCCTTTTTATAGATACCTGTCAATACTTTCATCAAAGTGGATTTTCCTGCACCGTTCTCGCCCATGAGTGCAAGGACTTCCCCTTTTCTTACCTCTAAATCTACATGATCCAGCGCGTGGACGCCGGGGAAAGACTTATCAATACCTTTCATCGTTAAAATAATATCGCCCATCTTCTCACCTCTCCTTTCTCTATATTATCCCTAGTTCTTCCTGCGTCTTGCGGAAACATCTGAATAAACCGCCGCAATAACAATCAAACCAGTAATAATATACTGATATTCTTTTGTAAATCCCAACGCAAGAATACCTTGCTGTAAAAGAGAAATGATAATTACACCAATCACGGTACCGCTGATAGATGCAAGTCCACCTGCCATAGACGTACCGCCCATTACGCATCCTGCGATTGCTTCATTATTATACTGGTCACCATATCCAGGCTGTACGGTCGTATATGCAGCTACAAAGAAAATTGAAGCAATACCTACCAGAGTACCGCAGATGATGTATGCCAGCATCTTCCATCTCTTTACATTCACACCTGAAAGTCTCACTGCCTCTTCATTGCTTCCCAGGCAGAGTATGTAGCGTCCCCATTTCGTCTTATTCAGAACGACTGCACAGACAACTGCAACTGCCAAAAAGATAATCAATCCAACCGGAATCCCATTCATACTTACAAAGTTCCGATACCAGCCGTCTGCTGTTGTTGACTGCGGCCAGCTTACGGACTGTGTCTTCGTAAATACGGCTGCAATACCTTTTGCAATATTCATACTTGCCATAGATACGATAAAAGGCGGCACCTTCCAGTAAGCTACCAGATATCCGTTGAAAATCCCAAATACCGTCCCAATGAGAATACTCATCACCAGGCTGATTGCCATCGGAACGCCATAGGTCGTCAGGCAGTATCCGGAAACCAGTGAACAGCAGAACATCACAGGTCCTATTGAGAAATCAATTCCTCCCGTAGCAATAACGAATGTTACTCCTAAGGAAAGGAAACCAAGAAAGTATACATAGTTCAGCGTATTCGAGATACGCGAAAACCCAAAGAAACTTCCGCCTGTAAGAACCCCAAATGCCAGATACATCAGCAGCAACACGAAGATCAGGACAATTCTGTTAAATCCCACCTTCTTAACAAATGCATTTTGTTTGATTTTCTCCACTTTCATTCCTCCTCCACGAACTTTTCATCCGAAACACTTTCGTCTGCCCGTTGTGAACATATAAGCCGAAAGGAACGTAACGTTTCGTTCTCCCTCATTTTCCAAATTTTCTTGTTATTTTGGATATTTTTCATATACTCTGACACGGGTTCTTGTTTCTATAGTGCATATTGTAACATCAATGTAAGTTTGCGTCAATATATTTTTAGATTATTTCTATAATCTCATAATTTTTGGGAATTTATGTGAGCGAAGCGTTTCGTTTGATATAAAAATGACAAATTAACACTTTGCAGAATCGGACATTTTTATCTTTAGCATCCCTCGAACACCTTCACCGATGCCTCTTCCTCAAACTGCCTGGAGTACAGCTCATAATAATACCCCTTTCCGTCCAACAGTTCCTGATGTGTTCCCCGTTCCATGATTTTTCCGTCCTTCACCACAAGGATCAGATCTGCCTGGCGTATCGTAGACAAGCGGTGCGCGATGATAAATGACGTATGTCCTTTCAGAAGCCTTGCGGTTGCCTGTTGAATCAGTTGTTCTGTCTGGGTGTCAATCGAAGAGGTTGCCTCATCCAGTACAAAAACAGCCGGATCCGCAAGGATTGCACGGGCGAACGAAATCAGCTGTTTCTCCCCGGTAGAAAGCCTGCCGCCGCTTTCTCCCACATCACTTTCATATCCCTTTTCCAGTTTTTTCACGACCTCATCCGCCGAAACGCTCCTTGCCGCCTCCTCGACCTCCGCATCTGTAGCCGAAAGCCGCCCATACCGGATATTTTCCCGGACAGTTCCTGAAAACAGATGGGGATTCTGCAGCACATACCCCATCTGGCTGTGCAGCCAGAGCTGAGAACGTTCCCGGTAATCTACGCCGTCAATCAGGATTCTTCCTGCCGTAGGCTCGAAGAAGCGTCCCATCAGATTTACCAGCGTAGACTTTCCTGCTCCCGTCTCGCCAACGATCGCTACGTTCATACCTGCGGGCACATGAAGATTAAAATGCTCTAATACATATTCTTTTCCATCCGGATACATAAAGGAAACATCCTCGAACACAATATCTCCCTTGATTTTCTCCCAGTTTTCTTCTTTCGCACAAAAGGAGTCCCCATACTTTCGAATGACATCCTCCCTGTCCACTACATTTGGTTCCTGTTCTAATAAATCCGTCACACGTTCAATATTTGCCTGGCAGGAAATAAGTTCCGCCAGAAGTCTTGCCAACTGTTGAATCGGCTCAAAAATGATGACTGCATAGGAGATGAATACTGATAATGTGCCAAGCTTCATGATTTCCTCCTGCACCATATATCCGCCCTGTGCAAGCACTGCTGCCGCTGCGACAGAACTGAACAGCAGGATGGCAGGTACATAAACCGCATTCAGCTTTGCAGAGCGGCCTGCCGCTCTCTGCATTTCCGATGTATGCCGGAAAAATGCTTCTTCGTTGTCCTTTTCAATCCCCATGCTTTTCGAGGTTTTGACTCCGGTAATACCTTCATTATATGCACTCGTGATCTGGGAATTTATTTTTCTCACTTTCCGGTTCCAATGAAGAATTTTATTCTGAAAATATACAGTCAGTACGGCAATACAGGGTACGATCAGCAGTATGATCAGTGCCAGACGGACATTCAAAAGAAACATGATCACAAATACACTGACCACATAGATCAGCGCCCAGAACATATCCACCAGCCCCCATGCCACCATCGTAGCAATCCTCAAGGTATCACTCATCACCCGCGCATGGATATATCCAACCGGAGTGGTATTATAGTAGGAAAATGACAATGTCTGCAAGTGTTCAAACTGCGCCCATTTTAAATCCTTTCCCAGATTCATCTCAATGGTGATTGCCGCACGGACAGACAAATAGACACAGACTGTCTGAAATACAATCACCAACCCATAAATGAGCGCAAAATCCCACAGCCCTTCCAGACTGCCTGGTGTGATAAACTGGTCAATGGCATAGCTCTGAAACAACGGCACAACCACATCCACACCAGCAAGAAAAATGTTGAATCCCAGTGTGATTGCAAAATATTTTTTATATGGTTTAAAAAAAGGAAGCATCTTTGCCCAGGTTCGAAAACTGAACGGTTTATTATATTCCTGCTCTTCATATGCTGCCATCTGCCACACCTCCTGTTCTCATTCTTTCCCTGTCGTCCTGGCTCATCTGGATATCATAAATCCTGCGGTAGATGCCTTGTCTCAGGATGAGTTCCTGGTGGCTGCCCATCTCTTCAATCCGCCCGTGGTTCAATACCAGAATCTGGTCTGCACCCATGAGTGTCGTGATTCGATGAGAGATCAATATCACCGCAGCATCCTTCATATGATTACTCAGTGCTTTACGTATCAGGAAATCTGTCTGTGAATCTACGGCGGACAGCGAATCATCAAAGACCAGAATCGGCGCCTTTTGAAGCAGCATTCTTGCAATCGCCACACGCTGTCTCTGTCCGCCTGAGAGCGTCACGCCCCGCTCACCCACCAACGTATCATAACCGTCCGGAAAATTCATGATTGCCTCATCAATGCATGCAATCTTCGCGGCATGACGGATTTCATCCATAGATACATCCGGAGCACAGGCGGCAATATTTTCCCGGATTGTTCTGGAATATAGAAATGGTTCCTGAAGTATCACTCCTACCTGTCTGCGGAGCTGTCCGAGCGGGATATCCCTGATATCTTTTCCACCAATCCGAATCCTCCCCTGTCCCTCTCCCAATTCGTAAAGACGGGTCAGAAGCTGTATAATTGTGGATTTACCGCTTCCAGTACCACCCAGGATGCCAAAGGTACATCCTTGCGGAATATTGAAATCAATATCAGACAACACTTTTTTTGCCGGATGCAATCCGCTCTCACCTTTTTCTGCGCCATATGCAAAATCCACATGTTCAAATCGAATATCGAAAGCTGTGTTTTCAACTCCATCATCGCAGCGAGTGCTCTTAATATCTTTTTCCGAATCCTCATACGCCTCCTCCTCTGCCCGTATGATATAATCCACACGTTCAAACGATACTCCCGCCTTGCTCATATCGGAAAGAATACGACCCAGCCCCCGGATTGGCCATACCAGTGTTGTGTTATAAGAAGCAAACGCAACGAATTCTCCGACGGAAATATTTCCGTGCACGGCTTCCATGGTCCCAAGAACAACCACTGTGACCACCTGGAAACCGGTAATCAAGTCTCCGACTCCCCAGTATACGCCGGACAGTGTCCCAAGCCGAATCCAGAGTTTTGCAAAAATCTCATTTTTCTCCTGGAACCTGTCCATCTCAAATTTCTCTCGTCCAAAGGCACGCACCACCCGTACCCCTGTCGCATTTTCCTGCACCACTGTGGACAGCTCTCCCTCGGCTTCGTCCGCATCAATAAACCGCTTTGCAATCAGACGGTAAAAGACCGCGGAATAGACAACTACGACAGGAATAAACGCCAACACTGCCATGGACAGCTTCACATTCATGGACAGCATCATTGCCAGGGAGACCGTAATCAGAAAAACCGTACGGAATACTTCCAGAAGCTGTGTGACCACAAAATTGCGGATTACCTCCACATCAGAAGTACACCTCTGGATAATGTCACCTGTCTGGTTCCGGTCATGCCACTGCATAGGAAGTTTCTGTACATGAGCAAATAGAGCATCCCGCATATTTTTTGCAAAGTTTTCCCCTGCCATCGCCGTATTTGCCCGGCAGACATACTGGGAAATCCCCGACAGCACCGCCACCCCAATGAGCAGAAGCGCCAGAAGCCACAGGTGCTCTGACAAATACACATGATCACTGCCATCCAGTACGGAATCTATACTGAATCTGAAAATCTGCGGAGTCAGCGCGTTCAAAACTGTTGCTGCCAGTGAGGCGGCCATAGCAGTCACGAAATATATTTTTGATCCGTCAAAAAATCGAATAATCAGGTTTAATTTCCTATATTTTGTATTCAATGCTCTTCTCCCTGCAAAAATCGCACCCGACAAGCTGCAGGTGCGATTCATCATCTGTTAAAATTTTTATTTCAGCCGGAACCTGGATACCAGTTGCTTCAGCATCGCCGCCTGTCCGGACAACTCCTCGCTGGCAGCGGCGCTCTTCTCTGCCGTAACCATGTTGGACTGTACAACATCCGAGATTCTTTCGATTCCGCTGATTACCTCTTCGGTCGCTGACGCCTGTTTTGCTGAGTAATCCGCGATTCCCTCTATCAGCTTGCTCACCTCTTCTGACTGGGCCACCACTTCCATCATGGAAGCCGCCGTATCCTGCGCCATCTGAGAACCTTCCTCCACTGCTTCTACTGTCTGGCCGATTAATACGGTCGTGTTCTTCGCCGCCTCGGAAGATTTACCGGCAAGGTTGCGGACCTCATCCGCCACAACAGCAAAGCCTTTTCCTGCCGTACCTGCCCGCGCCGCCTCCACAGCCGCATTCAAAGCCAGTATATTCGTCTGGAACGCGATATCCTCGATAGTTTTGATAATGCTGTGGATTTCTGTAGATTTCTCGCTAATCTTCTGGATTGCCTCATTCATATGCTGCATCTTATCATTACTTTCCAAAATGCGCTTCCCAACGTCCTGAGAAATCTGGCTGGCCTTTTTAGCTCCTGCCGCAGTCTTTTGAATCCCGTCAGATACTTCATTCATATGAGCCGCCAGAGATTCTACCGCATCAGTCTGCTGTGAAGAGCCCAGAGACAATGTCTGTGCCCCCTCCGAAACATATTGCGAACCTTCCGCCACCTGACCTGCTGCTACGTTAATCTGTCCCAATGTCTCATTCAATGACAAAGAAATCTGCTGTAAAGATTCCTTAATCTTCGCAAATTCACCCTGATAATCATGCTGCAGCGTAAATGCAAGATCACCTTGGGAAATATCCTGCAGTTTTTCGGAAACTTCATTGATGTAATCTACATAATCACGCAGCCGGACCACGGTCTGTCCGAAGTTATCCGCCAGTTCACCCAGTTCATCGTTAGAGTCATGACGAATTGTCTGGTCCAGTTCGCCCTCTGCAATCTTCGCAGCAACCCCGCTCAATTCAGCCACTGGTTTACCAATAATATTTCTCACCAGGATAATCAGAAGAATGACCGCAACGAGTACTGCGACAACAGAGACCATAATCATAATCATTGTTAATGTACGCAGTTCTGACAGAGCCTCTCCTCTGGATACATAAGCCACTGCCATCCAACCGCTGTTCGGAACCTGCTCAACTTGTATGTATGTACTGTCATCATAAAGGGACAGTCCTGATCGCCCTTTTTCTATCTGCTGCGCAGCATACGCATACATATCGCCGCTGAATTCGCTTAAACTCCGCCCGGTCATGCCCTCATCACGATGTCCGATGATCGTTCCGGTCTGAGTATCCACAAGAAATACCCCGCCTGTTTCCTCTAACTGGATTTCCTCTACAATATCCGAAATAGAATCCAGATATACATCAGCGGCCGCAACACCGCGCGCTGCCCCATTCGCATCCTTTAATATCCCGGAAGCACCTACTACATAGGACTGGCTGTCCTCGTCAAAATAGACCTCTCCCAGTTGAAAATCTTCTGACTGCAGGCCGTCCTGATACCATGATTTCTCACGTGCATTATATTCAGGTCCCGGCACGAATGATGCATGATAAAGTGAACCGTCTGTATATGCCACATACAATCCGGCCGGATATGCTTCATTTTGATTCACCGTGTGCCGGATATATTCCATCATTGCAGGGGTATCCATATTCTCATACTCAATGGTATCCCGCTGCATCTCCAGCATAGTCAGTGTTTTGTCAATCCAGCCGCTAGTCTCATGAACTGCTTTATCCGTAGTTTCCTGAATTAAATTCTCGCTCTTATCCAACAGTGCACTAGTAACACGGCCATACACGATCAGCAGCAATGCCACCACCATAACTACGATAATAACCACACTTGCACCGGTCAGTTTCGCTGCGATACCTCGTTTCCTTTTTTTAGATGTTGTCCTGGGCTTATCCTGTGTCTTCTTTCCTTTCATCTCCCAATCTCCTTTTTATTTTTTTCTGTACTTTTCTGAAGAACAAAGCCAAACTGTATCTCTTATTGAATATAGGAAGTTCAATAAGTATACCCGTGGGACATCTGATAAATTATGAATTCTGCCCTCCGAATATAAATTATTATAAATTATTTTGTATAATAATACTATAAGAAAACCTGCGAAAAGTCAATGAAATCAACAAAAATCAGGCAGTTCCTTTTTTCTTTTCTATATGCTATAATAAAAGCCGCGCTCTAACGAAGAAAATCGTTTGAGGGCAGGGAAACATATCATACAAAAAAGAAAAGGAGTTTGGAATATGAATAAGAAATTTTTAAAGAAACAAAAGTCATTTATTCTCTGTATGATGCTGGCTGCGTCTTTTGCGCTGGCTGCTGCCGGCTGCGGCGGCGGCACAGATAAGGAAAATTCCGCCGCATCTACATCAGAACAGGATACCTCCAATAAAACTGCTGATAAAACAGAAGCCGATTCTGACTCCAAGGCAGAAAAAGAAGCCGATACTCAGACGGATGTTCAGGTTGTTGGGGAAGGCAGTACACAATTTGATTTTACCGTGACAGACCAGGACGGAAACGAAACACAGTTTGAAGTCCACACAGGCAAAGAAACTGTTGGGGAAGCATTGCAGGAACTTGATTTAATAGACGGGGATGACGGAGAATATGGCCTCTATGTAAAAACAGTGAATGGCATCACAGTGGATTATGACAAAGACGGTGCGTACTGGGCTTTCTATGTAAACGATGAATATGCACAGACAGGTGTAGACTCTACCGAGATTACAGAGGGAGACAGCTACGCCTTTAAGGTGGAAAAAGGTTGAAACCTACAACGAAAGAAATCACGGTCTTTGCAATGCTGGGGGCCGTGATGTATGCATCAAAAATCCTGATGGAACTGGCGCCAAATATTCATCTGCTCGGCGTATTTACGATTGCTTTTACAGTAGTATACCGTAAAAAAGCGCTGTATCCCATTTATATCTATGTCATCTTGAATGGGATTTTCAGCGGCTTTGCAGCATGGTGGGTGCCTTATTTATATATATGGACTGTCCTGTGGGGAATTGTCATGCTCCTTCCTGAAAAGATGCCCAAGAGAGTGCGGCCTCTCGTGTATATGGCGGTGTGTGCTGCACATGGTTTCTTATTTGGAACTCTGTACGCCCCGGCGCAGGCCATTATGTTTGGGATGAGCTTCCAGGGAATGATTTCCTGGATTATTGCAGGACTGCCGTGGGATTTTATACACGGCGTCAGTAATTTTTTCTGTGGGATATTGATTGTACCGATTATTTCCGTATTGAGGCTTGCGGAACAATATACTGCATCGGACTGACCCGGAAATCTTATTATTTTAGAAAATTGTAACTATCAGAACGGCAGGCCGCACCCTCGTCTGCCCCACAGACTATCTGCTGCTAAAGCAAGGAAAGGGTAATGATTATGAATGGTAAAAGAATCGTAAAAGTAACAGAACAAATTATCCGGCTTACGGATGTACACTCAATAGGCGTCATTGGCGACCCGGGATGCGAGGGGCTCGGAACGTATAATATGAAAGTATATGCCGGCGCTTTAGAGGAAAGCAGCAAGGATGATATTACACTGGTGGTTGGAGACCTTGTGCCGATTGGGACAAACCATTATTACCAGACTATACAGGATATGACGGAAACCCTTGCCGGGAATGACGTCTATTGTCTCCGCGGAAACCATGACACAGGCGCTTACACTGATTACTTCGGGCATAAAAACTATGCTCTGCTCACAGAACATTTTGCTGTAGTTGTGCTGGACAATGCTTTGCGTACCTTCGAGGAAGAGGGGCTCACCCTTCTATCTGAAGTCCTTGCAATGGATGAAGTTCAGCAGGTGATCATCGCGTTCCATATCCCGGTTCCCAATCATTTTATTTTAAACTGTGTTTCCGAAGAAGAATTTTCCCGTCTTCAAAATGCGTATAAACCGTGGAAGGATAAAGTAAAGTATCTGCTCTGCGGCCATGTGCATTCCAGATTCATTGACCTTGTGGACGGAATCCCACTTATATGCACCGGAGGCGCCGGCGCTATGATCGAGGATGTATCAAAGGATATCAAAGCCTGTGATGTGGAACATCATATCGTCCACTTTTTTGAAAAGGATGGCGCATTGGATTACCAGATTGCCAATCTTTCCGATGACTGTTATGGACGGGAAAGCGAGAATGATGTCTTAAACCAGAAACTAAGCGAAACCGTACAGGGAGAATTGATGGCACATTTTAAATATCTGATGTTTGCAGACCGGGCTGAGCGCAGGGGCTTTGTACAAATTTCCAATCTTTTCCGTGCCCTTGCAGCCTCCGAATATCACCATGCCCGGAATTTCTATTCTGTTCTGGAGCGTCCCGCTGCCTTTATGGAATCTATCGGAACCTATGTGCCGGGAGAATCATTTGAATATGAACATCTGTATAAAATGATGGCTGCGTATGCCAAAGAGCATCAAAGTCCTCTTACAGAACAGGCTTACGAAGGTGCTTCCGCCGCCGAAAAGGTGCATGCCGCCCTTCTGGAAAAAGCGGCAGATGTAGAAAACTTCTCAGAGGACACCATCTATGTCTGCCCCATCTGCGGATATGTCATGACCGGAGAGTCCGTTTCGGAGCGCTGTCCTGTGTGCGGCGGACCAAAACGTCAGTACGAGGTATTTGAGAACCATAATGATAACGGTGAAAAACAGGAATAAGGGTTATGAAATGTTAGAATCATGTTTCCGGTATTCACATCATAATATAAATTTTCGATTTCGATAATCAAAACAGGTGTAAAGTCTTTTTATTATCCGATAAAGACTTTACACCTGTTCCTATCTTACTTATGGATACTCAGCATTTACAAATAGCTTACCTGTTCCAAAGAACCTGAGTCTCTTGTTTGATTACAATTCCATCCTCCCGTGCGCAGAATGTTGTCAGACAGACCTCCTTGCCCGGATTATAATCATACACTTCCCGGCACATGTTCTTTTCTCCTGACGCCTCCGCTTTTTCCATTTCCACCAGAATATACTCCGTATCCGGCTCCGCTGTCATCTGCTCCGGCACCTCTTCCGGTTTATATATATCTTGTTTGACAATCTGATGTTCCCGATTCATCTGACAGATTGTAATCTGAACAGGTCTATACATATATGCATACTGGACAGTCACATTACACTTCCCTGCTTTCCTTTTCCCATCCTCCATAACTGTTGCTTCTCCGCTGAACGTGGAGAGAAGTGATTCTCCCTCAGACGCAGCGCCGCTTTTGGCGACTCCCTGCCCACGGGTAACATAAATATCTCCGCTCGCGGTCTGGTAGACCGGATTTGCATAATATACTGTATCTTCACTTGCTTTTTCCGGCAGTATATAAACAGTCCCGCTGATATGATGTTCTTCGGCGTCCTCCGATTCACTGTAGCTGATATTCGTATCACTGATTCCTTCCGAACATACAGCGCCCCAATACGCTTCTCCGTTTCCCGGCGTCCACAGCGGGGTAAACAGATTGATACCGTCCAGATTGCCGAAAGAGAGCTCCCAGTCTATGGGATCATCTCCTTTGCTTTTATCAATCTCGGCATACAATTTCCCCTCATATTTTGTACCTGACGGCAATGAAACCTCCTGCCCGTCTTTCAGCGCAGATGCATGGTCATTCACGTATTGCTCTATATGGAACAAATCCAAAAACTCCGTGGTGATGAATACCCCGATCATCCGGTCGTCCGAACCGGCATCCGGGGTGAACGAAGAACAGTTACATAGAGATAAAACAATCGGTACGCTTATGATACAGCTCAAAAATTTTTTGTTCTTCATATTCATTCACCTCCGGATTCTAAATTCTTGCATTTCCCACATCGCTTTTCATACAATACTTTATGTCCGTTTTCCTATTAAGTAAATCATATCATAACACGGCTGTTTGTCAATCACGCTTGAGGTGTTTTTTTACTTCATTTCACGTATTTGCTTTCTGATTTTCAGCACCATAGACGGCGATACTGACAGTTCATCCACTCCCATATGTACAAACTTTTCTGTCAAATCCATATCTGCTCCAAGTTCTCCGCAGATACCCGCCCATTTTCCACACTTATGTGCATTATCAACCACCATCTGAATCATCCTGAGAATTGCTTTATGATGCGGATTATAAAAATCATCCAGTTTTTCATTCTGACGGTCAATTGCCAATGTATATTGTGTCAGGTCATTCGTGCCTATACTGAAAAAGTCTACGTGCTCTGCAAGTTCATCAGATATCAGTACTGCCGCAGGTGTCTCTATCATAATCCCCTGCTCCGGCAATGTATAGGGAATCTCCTTCTCATCCAATTCCTGCCGTACTTCCTTTACAATCTTGTAAATATCCTCCACTTCATCTACCGAGGTAATCATCGGATACATGATTGACAGATTCCCATAAACAGACGCCCGCAGCAATGCACGAAGCTGGGTTTTAAAAATATCCTGCTGCTTTAAGCAGATACGGATTGCACGGTATCCCAATGCCGGATTCTCCTCTTTTCCAAGCTGAAAATAATCCGCCTGCTTATCTGCCCCGATATCTAATGTCCTGATAATGACTTTCTTGCCGGCCATCATCTGTACAACCTGCTTATACGCCTGAAACTGTTCTTCCTCTGTCGGAAAATCATTTCTTCCAAGATAAAGGAATTCACTTCGGAACAATCCAATCCCAGCGGCATCGTTTTCCAATACATAACCAACATCAGCCACACTTCCGATATTGGCATAAAGCTTAATCTCGCGCCCGCTCTGTGTAACGGTGTCCTTCCCCTTCATATCCTGGAGCAGACGTAGTTTTTCATCTTCCTCATGAATTCTTTCCTGTGTTTTTACACAGACTTCTTCTGTCGGCTCAAAAATCACTTCCGCCGAAAAACCGTCTACGACCGCCTTCATTCCATTATGAAGTTTTTCCAAATCCATCGGAACTCCAATCAAAGCTGGAATATTCATCATACGCGCCAGAATCGCCGTATGGGAATTGGTGGAGCCATGAACCGTTACAAATGCAAGAATCTTCTCCTTATCCATCTGTACGGTTTCACTGGGAGTCAAATCATCCGCCACAATGATGGACGGCTCCATGGTACTAAAGTCAACTTCCTCATGTCCATAAAGATTCTTTACCAGACGATTAGAAATATCCTTAACATCTGCAGCACGGGCACGCATATAATCATCGTCCATCCCTGCAAACATCTCGGAAAAATTGTCACCGGTTATCGCCACTGCATATTCTGCGTTCACTTTTTCCGTCTGAATGATATTGTCAATAGCCTCTAAATAGTCTTCATCTTCCAACATCATCTGATGCACTTCAAAGATTGCGGCACTCGCCTCACCGACTTCCTTCACAGCCTTATCATACAGTTTGCCAAGCTGCTCCTGTGCCTGTTCGACAGCTTCCCTGACACGTGCGATTTCCGCGTCTGCATCCTCAGTCTTACCTCTTTTCACCTGACAGTCCGTATCCTTGAGAAGCACCACATTTCCCATGGCAATCCCTTTATAGACAGATTTTCCTGAAAATTTCATCATATCCTATCTCTCCATCACAAGTTTTCTTCAAAGAATTTCTTAATCCCTTCATATGCGGTATCTTCGTCTTCTCCGGAAACCTCTACCTCTACCGTGTCACCGCATTTTACTCCCAGTCCCATTAAAACCATCAGCTTTGTTGCTTCCGCTTTCTTTCCGCCCTTATCAACCGTAATCTTGCTCTGATATTTCTTTGCCTCTTTTACAAGGAGCCCTGCCGGTCTTGCGTGAATACCTACCTCATCTGTGATTACATAACTAAAATTTTTCATGATTTTCTTTCCTTTCTTTTTTCATTTATTTTTTTGCAATTCAGAACAGCAGCATAAAAATCTGCCATGTACTGTCCTGAATCGTTATTTCAAACTCATACTATTCTTCAATAGAAATAATCTTTTCCATCTGCTTTGTCATTCCTGTTTTCAGTACATTGCAGGACGGATAATCATCACTGTTTGTCAGCAGAACTGCAGAAGTCGTGCTGTATCCTGCTTTTTTAATTTTTTCAATATCAAATGTCATAAGCTTCTGTCCTGCTTTGACCTTATCGCCTTCATTGATAAAGAGTTCAAATCCGTCTCCATTCATCTTGACCGTATCCACGCCTACATGAATCAATAATTCCATCTCTCCCGGTCCGCTGATACCAATGGCATGACGGGTTTCTGTCACAGAAGAAATCTCCCCGTTAAAAGGCGCCACCACTTCACCGATTTCCGGCTCAATACCTACACCGTCTCCCAAAACGCCTGAAGCAAATGTCTCATCCGGAATATTTTCTCTTGGAATCACATTTCCCTGAATCGGAGCATAAATCGCCTTCTCTACATTCTTATCCTCTGTCTCTGCGCTTACCACTGCTGCAGTCTGTGTCTGGACAGACGCTGCCGTTGTACTCTGAACATCAGGTTCTGCTTTGGTGTTTTCTTTTCTGGCAAATGCATTTCCCAACAGCATTGTGGCAGCAAATGCACAGGCCATCGCTACGGCCATAGATACCATGAACTGGAACATGCAGTCCGGACGGATACAGATGACACCAATCACACCGCAAGGTCCCTGGGAAACTGATAATACTTTTACAAGTGTCGCATAGGCCGCGCCGATACCTCCGCCGATCAATGCGCCATAAAAAGGATATCTTAACTTCAGGTTTACACCGAAGATTGCAGGTTCTGTAATCCCAAGAAGAGAAGAAATACCTGAAGCAGATGCTAAACTCTTCATCTTCGGATCATCTTTCATTCTAAACATGACTGCCAATGCAGCAGCACCCTGGGCACAGTTTGCAGCCGCAACAACCGCAAACGTAGGAGAACCGCCTAATGTTCCGATATTTGCAAGAATCTGTGTCTCAGCAGTAACCAGACTATGGTGCATACCTGTGATAACCAGTAATGGATATGTAACTCCATAAATCAGACCTCCGACAGCTCCCAGGTCGAAGAACAGCCACATAACCGCATTTGTCATCGCATCACCCACACCACGCATCACCGGACCGATAAACAGGAAGGTCAATGCACCGGAAATCAGGACTGACAAAAGTGGGGTCACAATATTATCTAACATTGCCGGCACGACTTTACGAAGTTTCTTTTCAATCACTGCCAGGCAAAATGCTGATGCGATGACTGGAAGGACTGTTCCCTGATATCCGACTTTCGCTACAGACAGTCCGAAAATATTCCAGTACGGAACTGTTCCATCTAGCAATGCCTGACCATAACTATACCCGTTCATCAAATCAGGATGGATCATAATTGCACCGATAACCGCACCAAGAATCGGGGTTGCCCCGAAAATCTTTGCAGCAGAAAATCCAATCAGTACCGGCAAAAATGTAAATCCGGCATTGGAAAACAGGTTCACCATTTCTGCAAAATCCTTGATAGCAGGAAATGCCTCTACGAGCGACTTGTCAGCAACGAACATCCCCTGTGCGGTCAGGATATTATTAATACCCATCAGCAAACCGGATGCAACCAGTGCCGGAAGAATCGGAACAAATACATCTGCCAGAGTTTTCAATAACTTCTGAAGCGGGTTCATCTTATTAGCGGCCTGTTTTTTCAATTCTTCTTTCGTCATTTCCGTAATGTTAGCCATCTTAATGAACTCAGCGTAAACTTTGTTCACAATACCGGTCCCCAAAATAATCTGGAACTGTCCGCCATTATTAAAATTACCTTTTACCAAATCAATTTTATCCAGACCCGCTACATTAATCAACGATTCATCTTTCAGGACAAGTCTGAGTCGTGTTGCACAGTGAGCAGCGCTGGCAACGTTATCCTTTCCGCCCATGCACTCCAAAATTTCTTGTGCCGCTTTTACATATTTGTCTTCCACACTTTTCTCCTCCTCTTTATTTATTGTTGTCCATTGGTAATGATTTTATAGTGAATGTCAAATATTTTGTCGTTCACCATGAAACTTAAATTGACACTTTCATGCCGTCATAAGCCGCAGTCATTCCATGCCCCCTGGCAAATGTTTCCAATTCCTCATGAGTCATTCCGCCATTATGCGAGAAATGATTGATGACTTTTACGGTATCCGGGCGGAAACAGCCCCGCTCTTCTAACATGGAAGAAAACGTAATGTCATCCTGCAGCCCCATATGATAACCTTCCGTCATTTTACGGCCCATAGTAGCATCCAGGGAAATCAGGTCGTACTTATAGCTGTAAATACAGTTCCATGCCTCATCACTGAGGTTCATGCCTGTGTCATGACCATACAAGAAACATTTTCCTTCTTTCTCAATGATATAAATGAAACAAGTTTCCCTCCTGTCATGGTCTGCAGGAATCGGAATAATATGATAATCGTCCGCCATAAAATCTGCAAAAGGCTCCAGTCTGACAAACTTCACTGCCTCATCTAACGGATGCACCTTAAAACGATCAATCAGTACAGCATCATAAAATGCTTTTTCCACAGCTTCGTTACCATATACATGAAGCATTCCTTTCGCATTATGACCAAAATGCTCATGCCTATGAATCAACTCGACCGGAAAAAAGTGATCCATATGTGAGTGTGTGATCAGCAGATGCTGAATCTGTCCCAACTGCAGCGAATGATTCAAGGCATGTGTATAGGTATCCGGTGGAAAATCAATGAGGATTTTTCCGTCCACAATAGACTGGGTCCGGGTACGCACCTCTTTCCCGCCTGCCTTTCTTGCCCTTTGGCATGTCTCGCAGCTGCAAAACAGAGCCGGAAGCCCTTCCGCTGCCGCAGTGCCTAAATATTGTATTTCCATAGCATTCTCCTTTCCATAAAAACCGGTCAGAACAAATCCTGATGTACTTGAAACGTATATACGTTGTTATAACCGGTTATGTAACTAGTTAAGTAACCGGTTATCTTGTTATTATACTATCACCCGTCCCTATAAATGTCAATAGGTATTTTCAAAAAATATAACCGGTTACTTAACTGGTTTTTATTTGGGATTGATTTTCTAGAATTTGACTGATATACTAAATACAATGAAACTCCCCCCATAGTTTACACTCGGAGGTGATTGAAATGAATAAAAAGAAAGTAACATTTGATGATATAGCAAAATATACTCATTTTTCAAAAACAACAATATCCCGGTATTTTAATAATCCGGATTCTCTTTCCGTAAAAAATCAAGATATTATTGCACAGGCGCTCATAGATTTGGATTATCAGGAAAACAAACTGGCAAAAGTATTAGCGAATGGAAAAAGTGAATTCGTCGGCATTATTGTGCCGAATCTATACCTGCATTATTATGCGGAAATGTTAAATCAGATTTTGGCTACCTATGAATCTTTCGGTTATAAATTTCTGGTCTTTGTCAGCAAGAACAATGCAGAAACAGAGCGGAAATATCTTCAGGAACTGTTGGCATACAAGATTGAAGGCATGATCATTTTAAGCCACACGATTTCTTCCAAAGAGCTCGCCTCCTACAACATTCCTATTGTCACCATTGAGCGGGAGGACCAATATGTCAACAGCGTAAATACGGATAATTATATGGGCGCTGTGCAGGCAACCAGTCTCTTATTCAAAAATCATTGTGATGTTTTAATCCATATCAATTCTGTCGTACGAGAGGAGGTTCCTGCCTACGGACGTATTCAGGGTTTTAAAGATACATGTATTGAAAATCATATCAGGCACGAATTGATTTTAAGAGATTTGGGACATTCTCCTGAGGAGATTGACCAGTGTATGTCAGAAATCTATCACTACCTGAACGAAAAATATCCTAATCAGAAAAAAGGATTATTCATGGCAAATGATACCCATGCCAACCGTATGCTGAATATTATTTTCCGTAAACATGGCACCTGGCCGGATGAATACCGTATCATCGGCTTCGATGACTCTCCAATTGCAGGGCAGGCAATCATCCCAACAAGCACAATTGGACAACAGATTGATAAAATCGCATACGAAGCAATGGAATTGTTAGTCACATTGATGGATGAACGAAAGAAACGCCGTCCCAAACCACAGACAGAACTGATTCATAAAAACATAACGCCTATTTTAGTCAGAAGGGAGACCACCGATTAGAGGCCGGCCTAAAAACCGGCCGGCCTCTTATGGCTCTTTTTTAACTGCTTACATAAAATAATCCCCGTCAGCAGCAATACAGGAAATACAATTCCCGCCAAAATACCCATTTTCAGATTATCTCCCAACGCACTGGATACCGTTCCGACCAGGGTAGGACCGCCGGAACACCCGATATCCCCGCCCAGTGCCAGCAGAGCAAACATTGCGGTTCCGCCTTTTGGCAAAGCGGCCGACGCCTTGCTGAATGTCCCAGGCCACATAATCCCAACCGAAAGACCGCAAATTGCACAGGCTGCCAGGCTCAGACGCGAATCGGGAATTAAAGAAATTCCCAGATAAGATAAAATACACAAGACGCTGCTGTAGATCATAAACCTATCCAATTCAATCTTATCCCCATACTTCCCATAGAAGGCTCTGGATGCTCCCATCAGTACCGCGAATGCCATAGGACCTGCTAAGTCTCCCGCTGTCTTCGCAATTCCCAATTCTTTCTCTGCAAAGGTAGAAGCCCACTGGCTCACTGCCTGTTCACTGGCTCCCGCGCAGACCATCATAATCAACAAAACCCAGAAAATTTTTATGCTGAAAAGTTCTGTGAGCCGCAGCCCGGTCTCCCCTTCTTCCATTAAGGATGCCATCGGAACTTTTGTAAACACAAAGGCATTGCACAGGGGAACTACCGCCCAGACAACAGCCAGAATTTTCCAGTTTCCAATCCCAAATACCTGAAAAAAGAAGGTAGAAAGCAGCACCACTCCCACATGGCCCCAACAGTAGAAAGAATGCAGCATGCTCATAGCCTTTTCCTTATTATCCGAAGGACAGGCTTCTACCACCGGGCTCACAAGAACCTCTAAGAGCCCTCCGCCAACGGCATACACCATGACCGAAATCAAAATTCCTATAAAGGGCGACGGCAGTATCTCCGGCAAAACAGTCAAGAGGAGCATCCCTGCCGCCGCCATCACATGTGCAATGACCATTGATACACGATAGCCTATCTTATCCACAAATCCAACAGACAAAAGATCCACCAAAAGCTGTATTCCAAAGTTAAAGGTCACCAGTAAGGTAATCTGTGAAAGCGGAATATCATAGGAACGCTGAAAAGTTAAAAATAGCAGCGGTACAAAATTATTCACGATTGCCTGCACAATATATCCCACAAAGCAGGCGGTGATCGTCTTATTATATTGTTCTTTCATATTCGTCTCATCCTTTCCTATCTTGTTCTTGCATATTCTCCTTATCTTATCCTCATGGGATTATATTGCATATTTGCCTTGAAATCATTGCACATTATCACACAATAATGGTATAATATCGCAAAATGTACAGATAGGAACACGATAAGAGATGAAGTCTTTTGATGAATATTTATGCATCACCACTGATGATACACTCAGGGAAACAATCCCTCACGGAAATAGCAGCTATCCTTTTGCCTATTATCTGGAAGATGTATGGAAGTTTGATTTCCATTGCATTGACTGGCACTGGCATCATGAGCTGGAATTTTTATCCATGGCAGAAGGCACGGCGCACTGCCTGATTGGAGCGGATAAATTTGAATTACCCGAAGGCTGCGGCCTGTTTGTCAACAGCGGCATTCTCCACCGATACGAAGCTGCAGAACAGACCCTTGTGCCTAATATTGTTTTTTCTCCGGCTGTATTAGCACCCGAAAAAAGCCTGATATATGAAAAATATATTCAGCCTGTAATTCATTCCTCTGCTGCTTATCAGGTTTTTGATCCGAATATCAAATGGCAGAACAGGATTTTGCAGATTCTCACAGACATTTACAGACTGCAGGAAAATGAGAATGAAAAGCAAGAATTGCAAACATTACAATTGCTTCTGCAGATGTGGGATATTTTATACGAACATTTCACTCCGGCTTCCAATATATCAAGTGTTCATCATATGAACCATAAGCAGGCAAGGCTTCAGATCATGATGCAGTATATCCATGATCATTACCGTGAAGAGCTGACTCTGGAGAAAATCGCTGCATCTGCTTCTATCAGCAAAAGCGGCGCTCTGCATATTTTTCAGTCAGGAATCCATATTCCGCCTGTGGCATATCTGATCCAGTACCGACTGGCAAAGGCAGCCGAGCTGCTTCATACGACAGAGAACTCTGTTTCCTCTATTGCAGAAGAAACCGGGTTTACAAGTGCGGGGTATTTTTGCCGCAAATTTAAAGAACGTTATCAGATCACTCCGAATGAATACAGGCGGCGTAAATTTTGACCTCTGCAGGAATGATACCTCTCTTTTTTATTATGTAGAAATGCACAGATAAAAACAAGGTTATGGATAAACTCAGAAATAGTTGTGCCAAATCTTGAACCCAGCTGCCGGATATGATACATTATAGGCATGAAAGAACACTATCTGCAAGATAGATGAATAAGCTGACATTTTGCCGTCTATTACACGTTACAGTTCACTCCGCGCCATTCGCAAAACGCATCTTCGATGCTTTTCCGCCGCATTGCGGCTATTTTTGCTCATAAACCGGCGCTCCCTTCGTCATCTGCCATCTGGATAAGTCCTTGTGCAAGCACAAACTTATCCAGATAACAGATGACGAGTGAACTGTAACTATTACACGTACTGTCAGAAAAAAGGAGGACATAAAATGCTGTTTGTAAATTATCCCAAATGCTCGACCTGCCAAAAAGCCAAAAAATGGCTGACAGAGCATAATCTTGAATTTGAGGACCGTGATATCAAGGTGCAGAATCCAACTGCGGCTGAACTGAAAGAATGGCACAAAAAAAGCGGACTTCCGCTGAAACGTTTTTTTAATACCAGTGGGATTCTTTATAAAGAAATGAAACTAAAAGAAAAGCTTCCTGATATGAATGAGGAAGAACAGTTTTCCCTGCTTGCATCCGACGGGATGCTCGTAAAACGCCCGATTGTGGTAACAGAACAGACTGTATTGGTGGGATTTAAGGAAAAAGAGTGGGAAAGCCTGATTTAAACCGGAAATGCCTGTGCCCCAAAAACTGTTGGCAGTCTCTGGGGCACTTCATTTGCCATTTCTATAATAATACTTTGTCTCCGGAATGCATATATCGAAGCTGTTCTCCCATAATTTCTTTCATTATTTGAAAAGCTGATACTCCAGTACAATGCCCTGTATAAAACCTTGTATCCATTTCCTGAAGTTCTTTTGCGCTATCCTGGATCAGCAAAATTTCCTCTGCATCATATTCTGTTTTTTTCATCATATGAAATCCGCTGATCACAACATCCGGATTGCGACCATACAATTGGCGGAAACGCTCCAGAATATTCAGAATCCCATTATGCGCGCATCCGGAAACCAGAACTGTCTTTTCCTCTGCCTCTATCACTACATATTGCTCATGTTCAAAAGAATCCTGTACAAAGCCGTCCCCCGTTTTTCTTTTCAGTGTAAGATTGCTTTTCGGCCATTTTCTCCTGCCTGTCACTTCTGAAAAAACAGAGATTTCATGAGCAATCTTGCAGCCCTCCTCTAATAAGATAAGCTGTGGCAGGTTCCGGATTCTTTTATCAATGCCGATATATTTCTCTCTGCCGTCTTTTAAGTTATAGTAGTCTCCTGCCGCATGGGTATGCATATAGATTTTTGCGTCCGGATTCTGCCTGGCAAATGACAAAATCCCGCCGGAATGGTCGTAATGGCCATGGCTTAGAAATACAAAGTCTACACTGCCAATATCCACTCCCAGTTTTCCGGCATTCTCCCACGTCTTTTCAGAGGCTCCTGTATCTACCAGTATTTTGTGCTCCGGCGTTTCGATATAGATGCAGAAGCCATGTTCCGCATATACTTTATTCTCTCCAATGGTATCTTCCATTAAGTTTACGATTTTCATAAAGAAATAAACCTCTTCTGCTATTTATTCTTCTGTATCCTCTTCTTCCATTGCCCGAATAACTTCCTCCACCTCTGAGAAATCAATTATGAGCTCACCCCGAAAAATCTTTACCGGAACAGCCGCATCCATACCATAGATTACAGGGATATCGGCTTCCCCAAAATAATATGTGATGATATGTTTTTTCTCCGTATCTATTATCCAGTATTCCTGAACGCCCGCATTTTTATATTTCGTTTGTTTCAGGAACATGTCCTTTTCCTTTGTGGAAGGCGAGAGAATTTCCACTACCAAGTCTGGTGCACCTTTAATACACTTTTTATTCAGCTTCTTCCTGTCACAGACAATTACCACATCCGGCTGGACCATTGTCCGGTCGTCTTCATCAAGCTGCACATCTATCGGTGAAACAAATACAACACAGCTTCCGCGCTTTTTTCGAATAAAACTTTTTATATGGTAGCTTAATTCCATAGAGACAGCCTGATGAATCAATGAAGGAGCATTCATTTCAAAAAACTGTCCATCAATCAGCTCTACTCTAATATCGTCAGGCAGCGCATAGTAGTCCTCCATGGTATACTCGCCTTTATCCCCCAAAGTATGGTATCTGGCAAGTTGTTCACGGATAACCTCAGCCTTTTCTTTGATTTCATAAGACCGTGGAGAGGAATAGCGCATTTCGCTATCTTGTTTTATTTTCTCCTTTTGAAAAAAATCCAGTGTATACGCATCCCGTTCCCCTCCAAAAAATTTATCAAGCACCTGTCCAAATATCGGCACACTAGCAACCGCATCAAACAGAGTCATACAAGATTTCAGCTTCATATCATCCGGCCAGCCAAGGACCCGCGCAGCATCATCGGTTTTCAGCTTTAATAATTCTGCGGATATTTCCAGAAGCCTGCTGCCAAGAAGCGGATGTTTGATATAACGTTCTGCCTCTTCTCTATCTTTAATTGCATAATACTGTGCAGTCGGACTATGGCCTAATCCCTGAAGCTGGGGGAAAATATACCACATCCAATGGCTTTCCTTCCGGCCGTTTTTTATTTCCTGCAAAGCACGGCCATAATCATGCTCCTGAGCCTTTACAAATCGTTCCAATCCATTACTGCTCATGAAAACATCCCCTCTCTTCCATATAACCCTATATATAAAATATTAGAGCAATACGCTGATAAAATCAAGGACAATCATGAGCAGGTTTTCGCTTTTTTCCTACTCTCTTTTTCCGACTCCACAGTCACCTTCCTTTTACCTGCCACTCTTTGCGATAATTTCATTCATCATATTGATGATTCCTTCCATCTGTTCGAGCGACAGGACGCGGAAGCTTACCAAAGATTTCAGCGGCATACCAAACTTCATAGCCTCATTCGCTTTTTCATCGGATTCGCTGAGATATCCATCTTCCTTTGCACTTTCCGCTATCTCATGATGCCCCAGGGACGAAGTAAGCTGTTCAATCGCCGGAGCTGTCCTGGGATCTGTCATAAGCTCCCCAATCGTTGTAGAAGGCACAACGGTAAATGGAAGTAATTTTTCCGTGGCAAACTGAATTTCCTTTTGAAGTTCAATCTTATCCGAGGCTGAACCAATCTGCAGCAGATAGCTTCCGCTCTTTGCGTACCAATCGCCCAGTCCCACATGGTAATAAGACAGGGAACGAGCATCTATTTCCATAGAAACCGTTTTAGTCTCTCCCGGAGCCAACTCTACTTTTTCAAATCCTTTTAATTCCTTTACCGGGCGGTTTGCCGTACCTGTGCAATCACTGATATATAACTGTGCTACTGCTTTTCCTTTCACCGTTCCGGTATTTGTCACATCTACATGAACTTCAACCGTATCATGGTCACCAAAGTTCTCAGATGAAGTCCTAAGATTCGAGTATACGAATGTAGTATAACTTAATCCATGTCCAAAGGCAAATCGAACAGGCACCTCTTTCTTGTCATAATAACGATAACCTACATAAATACCTTCGCCATAGACCGACGTCACCCCATCACCCGGGCAATACAAATAACTCGGATTATCTTCCAGTCTCATAGGCCATGTTTCAGCCAGATGTCCGGATGGATTCGCCTCTCCAAAGAGCAGTGCGTCACTTGCCTCACCAACTCCCTGTCCTCCCAGATACATCTCCAAAATACCTGAAACATCGTCCGCCCAAGGGAGCTCGATAACAGCACCGTTGTGAAGCACAACAACCGTATTCTTCTGGATTTTTGCCACTTCTTTGATCAGTTTATTCTGACACTCCGGCATCTTCATATGGTCTCTGTCATAGCCTTCCGACTCAAAGGAATCCGGAAGCCCCGCGAATATCACCGCTACATCCGCTTCCATTGCCGCATTAACCGCATTTTTCAGCGCTGCTTCGTCAAGCGCATCCTTGTCCGCCGGAAAACCTTCTACATATGAAACGTTACGTCTCTTCTCTTTTGCGGTATCATATGCACTCGTTACCTTGCTTGAATGGATATGGCTGCTTCCGCCGCCCTGATATCTGGGAGCTTTTGCGAACCCGCCGATATACACCACTTTTTTGTCGGAAGAAATGGGAAGCACGCCTTCATTTTTCATAAGGACCGCACACTCTTTCGCCACCGCTGCTGATTTCGCATGGTCTGCCTCACGGTCAAAGACTGCCTCCGGATGACGATGGTCCGTGTATGAAATAAGCACATTCAAAATATTTTCTACGGCTTGATCTAAAAGTGTTTCATCCAATTCCCCATTCTTTACCGCCTCTACAATCCGGGCATCATTTTCCCCATTGGATCCGGGCATCTCAAGGTCAAGGCCCGCCTGAATTCCTTTCACACGGTTCGCCACAGCGCCCCAGTCTGTAACCACATAGCCTTTAAAGCCCCATTCCTTTCTCAAAATATCTGTCAGGAGCATTTTGTTTTCCGAACAGTAGGTACCATTGACCTTGTTATATGCACACATAATCGTCTTTGGCTGTGCTTTCTTAACTGCAGTCTCAAAACCTGGCAGATAGATTTCACGCATAGTACGTTCATCGACTTCCGAAGATACGCTCATACGGTTGTATTCCTGACTGTTCAGCGCAAAATGCTTTACCGAGGTTCCCACATCCCAGCTCTGCACTCCATTGATATGGGCCACAGCCATTTCTCCGGTAAGATACGGGTCCTCTGAAAAATATTCAAAATTTCGTCCGCATAAGGGATTTCGCTTGATATTGATGGCAGGTCCTAAAAGTACGGATAAGTCTTCCGCCTGACACTCTTCTCCGAGTGTTTTTCCTACACTTTCCATTAACTTACGGTCAAAACTGGAGGCCATCGCACATCCTGCGGGGAACGCAACTGCTTCTACGCTTTCTCCAAGGCCAAGATGGTCTCCTGCTCCTGTCTGTTTCCTCAATCCGTGAGGCCCGTCCGACAACATCACCGATTCGATACCAAGACGGCTTACTGCCTTCGTATGCCAGAAATCAGATCCCGAACAAAGTCCTGCCTTTTCTTCCAGTGTCATGGATTTCACAATTTCCCTTACATCAAAATCACTCATTTTTCGTTCCTCCTAAACTACTTTCTACATTTGCAAGGTTACTGAACAGATAACGCTTTTCTGAATATAAATCCCTGCCTGTACTAACAAGCAGGGATTCTTCGTTACTCCACAACTACCCGCACTCTCTCCAGATTGCGCACCTGTGTAAAGATGTCCTTTTTATTTCCATTTCTCTCCGATGCCACACGGATAACCGCAAAGTATGTCCCAGGCTTCTCATATGTATGTTTTGCCTGAATCGCAGCCCTCTGTCCATTATCCCGAAGCTCCGGTTCATTCATCTCAGTAAATTCCTGCTCACCCTCGAAGCTCCATTTCGCCTCGGTAATACTTCCTGCTCCGTCCGGCACCTCGGCCTCCGCAGTAAATACGACTTCTTCACCTGCTTTCACATGGGCGCAAGCTTGCCCGTTTGCCAAAAGGGTTACTACCGGCTGCAGGCCCTTTCTCTCCACCGCCGTATCCGCCACCTCCATCTGACCGATATTGACATGATACTCACTGGACGGCAGAGGCTCAATCCCTTTTTCCACCCAGGCGGCAAGATCAAGCAATGCCTGATGCAAGGCGCCAAGGTAGGAAGTCACATGCAGTTGGTCAATCGTATGCGCCCTGTCATCATGAAGGGAATGGTCCACGTACCACATACGGCAGAGGCTGCTCTCATCCTCCTCATGGACAGAAGCAATCTTCCGGCGATACCAGTCTGCCTGCCACGCATATGCGCTCTCATCCATCAGAGAAGCCACAATGATCACTTTCCCCTGAATCATGCCATTCTGATGGCATCCCGGCCCCATACTGGTGAAAATCGGTCCCACCAGATTTTTCTGCTGTGGGTAAATGGGATTGCCTTCTTCGTCACGGTACTGATCCCAACCGTGATAATCCTGTGAGGGCACCTGATGGCGGTGATACGTCTGTATGGCAATATAATCGGAATTGTCCACCGTTACCTCGTCCCCTTTTTCCAACATTTCCAGAACTTCAAGCATATTGTCCAGACCAAATGTAGCGCCAAGATATACTCGGTTCTCCTCAATCCTGTCCACCTTAATAGCTTTGCCTTCTGCTTTCCCTGTGCGAATCACTACATGGGTTCCTTCCAAATACAAATCATCTCCCGTAGGAACCTCTTCAAGCTGAATCCATGGTTCCGCAGCAGTTCCGCCATCGCTGAGCATCTTTAAAAATGCGGTATCCGCCCCGTTGGTGTTGCCGCCGGTCAGCGCTTTCACTTTTTTCTCCGGAATATACACCAGTTCAACCTTTGTATCCAGTTTGATACGGTCTCTCACAGCGCTTCCATCAGGGTCTGCTCCCAGATATCCGGGTTTCTCCCAGAAATCCTTGAAATAATCCGGGTCCATGGATTTCACTCCCGGAAGAAGGACAGGAACTGCCCCGTCCCCCAGTTCACGGAAACTGAAAAAGCTTCTGATCGGGCAGCCAAACAACAAAACCTCTCGGAGTGCATCCGCCTCTTCCTCATTCAAACCTTCAAACGGCCTGCCGCTTCCGCCCGCATCTACCGCATCTACAATCTGGTCCATCTTATGGCGCAGGACACGCATGGCGTGGACTCTGGTAGAATGGCAGTTCGGAATCGCATAAGGCGAACCAATGATATAAGGCACCGCCCCGTCCCACGCATTGGTATTTTCAATACAGGCAATGGTACGGTAGCCGCCGCCGCTCCCGCCATGGACATAACCATAAGGACGGTGTTCATAGCCGTATACCTTCTGTGCTATTACACGGGAATACTCCGCTGCCGCCGCACTGGACCTGTGGGTAATGGTGTTATCCGGGCTGTTGGAAAATGTTGCCGCAGAGCCCATATTCGTTTCTATAAAATATGCCCCATGGGTAATAGCAAATGCAATCTTATCATCCTCTCCATGAAGGGACATGGAAGCAATCTCCTCTTCCGGTCCCGGGAACGGAGACAGGAACTGGAAAAATCTGCCTTCATAAGATTCCTTATCCGGAAAACAAAAGGAAAAATGTACCTCTGTGCCTTCAAACCCTCCGTGCATATAGCGGTATTCTAACCGGGTCCCATCGGGCAGTTCACGATAATCCGTTTTGTCAATATCAATATACCCTTTTGAAAACTGAGGGTCTTTTTTTGCGTCATATATCTCCATAACAGTCTACTCCTCTTTATTCTTCCTGCGAAGCCTTTGCTTCGGCAGCCGCACGTCTTTCTTCATTCTCCTTACGGATCTGCGCCATCTGCTTATCCAATTTGAAATATCCCACTAGAGTCAGCGCAACTATCACATACAATACCATCGGGAAAATACTGAATAAAATACGGATTCCCATAATTGTTCCCGCGTTTTGTACTTCTAGCGCGCCGTTGTAACCTACCACTGACAAAAGCACCCCAAGTCCCGCGCTTCCGACTGCTGAGCCGACTTTCATTGCAAGACTATTGATACTGGACATAGTCCCTTCCATACGCGGAAGACCTTTCCACTCATTATACTCCGCACATTCCAGAACCGCCAGCGCAATCAGCATACTGCCTGGAATCGTCCCTGCACCGGTAAGGATTGCGGCAACAGCAAGCATCGCTACGTTTGCTCCTGCAAAAAAGTTCATAAGATAGCCGACAGCAGATACAATAAAGCCAATAAACATCAGCTTCACAACTGTTGTTTTCTTAAGCAGGACAGGAAACAAAAATGCCAACGGTATTGCAATAATCTGAGCCAGAGCAGAAACACTCATCAGGCCCACATCTCCGACAATCCAGGTATAGTAATACACATTTGTCCCCATATTTGTTACAAAATTAAATACCAGTCCCATCAAAGCCAATATCAGGATATATTTGTTGCCTTTGATTACCGCGAAGATATCGGAAACCTTCACCTTTTCATCCTTATGTTCTGCGTCTACATCATACTTTTCCGGGATGAACAGCATTCTCAGAATACCGATTGCTGCCAGTACAATGGCAAAACCGCCTGCCAGCATACTCCATCCTGAGGCTGTTTGTCCATATTTTGCAAGCATCTGTGGAAATGTAATGTTAAAGATAACTGCCGCAAGCATGGTGATGACACTGCTGTAAGAAGTCAGTTTAACAAGCTGGCCTCCTTGAAATGCACGTACCATATACACGGTATTGTTTGCATTCAAAAATGTATAGCAGACGGAGTTTACCAGTGTATACATGATAAAGATCCAGATACATTTCACAATCTCGCTGAAACCAGTCGGACAGGAGAACATCAGCCAGGTACAAAGCCACAGAGCAATGATGAACACCTCATAAGGACGACCTTTTCCCCACTTCGTCTGGGTACGGTCCACAATAAATCCCGCAGTGGCATCCGTGACACCGTCCACCAATTTACTGATAACAAGAATGATACTGACATAGGCGGGACTTACCTGTAATATGTCCGTACAATAATTCATCAAAAATGCAGCCATCAATATATAAATTGATGTGGAAACTGCACGTGAATTCCACAATAATAATGTGCCAAATCCCAGCTTGTCAGGGTTCTTCTGTTTCGCTTCTTTCATTTTCTCTCGTTCCTCTCTTTCATCCTGTTTTTTAGTGCTGCGTTTTTGAAGCCGAGAAAAACTTTTTATGTCTTCCGCGTATTTCCCGGCGTTCCAGTGATGTCATTATGCCATATCTTTTGCAGTCTGGCAGGATACAGATTGGTTTTAACGGGTAAAAAATCACCCCATTTGTTTATTTTCACCATTTTTGATACATTGAAAGCAAAAAATTACACCTTTTTGACAAACTACATGACATTTACATATAGATTTTTAGCAATAAATCAGCTATACTTAAATATATCAGTAACGAAAACAGGAGATTTATATTTATGGAAACAATCCCACAGGAAGTACGGTTACGGCTATTAGCAGAGCAGGTCTATGCAGCCTCCAGACTCGCTACATGGTGTCTGAGGCCGGATGGTCATTTCTTTGCCACTACGAGCCCTAATGAATCAGATTTTTTTAGCTTTTTGAAATTAAGCGGATGCCTGGACTATGCCTGTTCCATTCCGGGCGGATGCAGTATTCCTACACTGCTTAGTGATTCCACCGGCATGGTCTGGATGGCAGAGCATATGTACCGGGAAGAGGGCATCCCTGTACTTCTAATTCTGTTCGGCCCCGTCTTCTTGAGCAATACTTCCGTACAAAGCATCGAAAAATCGCTTCATGAAAAACAGATTTCTGTTTCCGGCCGCTTGAAAATGATTCGACTTATGGAGAAAGTACCTGTCATTCCTATGTTTACACTGGAACAGTTTGGCATGATGCTGCACTATGCCTTGACGGAAAAAACAATTGCTCACGGAGATATCCGAATCCAGACATCTGAAAATTCCTTCACGGCTTCCTCTCTTGCTTCTGAAAAGCCGAACATCGAACGGCTTCACACAAAAGAAGAACTGATCTTACAGGCTCTGACAGATGGAAACCCAAAATTGTGTAACCTGATCAACAATTCCATAGAGTTGGGATATGAATTTCTTTCTTCCACCGGTGATTCCCTGCGCGACGGAAAAAATACCGCAATCGTCTTCTGCGCACTATGCTGCAGAGCCGCTGTATCAGGCGGTATACCGCTCAAAATCGCGCAGGATACGCAGAGAACCTACATAAATCGCATGGAAGCATGTGGCACGATTACGGAGCTGGCCGCAGTCAACAAGAAAATGGTGGACACCTGCTTTCAGGAAATCAGCAAATGCAAAGAAAACCCTCACATTTCCAACGAAATACGGGAGTGCTGTTCCTACATCCACAGCCATCTTCTGGATGAATTTACCCTGGAAGATGTAGCAAAACGGACAGGGTATACGGAATATTATCTGGCAAGAAAGTTTTACAAAGAAATGGGAATCCATATCAATGATTATATCAAAGAGGCGAAAATAGACTACGCGAAGATGCTGCTTACCGCTACCGAAAAAAGCGTGCAGGAAATCAGCGATTCCCTGCACTTTAGTACACGAAACTATTTCAGCAAAGTTTTTCGCAGTATCACGGGGGAGACCCCTGTTGATTATCGTAAGCATGCGATTGTAGGTGCGGTTCCTGCTTCGCATTAAAGCGTCGTAAGAGAGGCAGTTATCTAAAAATCCCTTGTAATATTTTTCAGCCACTTATAGCTCTTATAATGCTTGTAAACAAACGGCAGCTTCACAAACTCATCCAGATATATCAGGAAATACACCCACATCGGAGGAAGCTTTAAGACAAATGCGCTGAAAAATCCAAGAGGCACAGCAAACAGCCACATATCAATGACATCACAGATAAACCCCCACCGGGAATCACCGCCAGAACGGAATATTCCACAGATGAGCGTACTGTTCATAGCCTGACCAAGAACAGAATACATATTGATATACAGCATAATGCTCAAATATCCCTGCGCTATAGTGCTTAAATCCGCCATGTTCATAAACAAAGGGCGCAAAATGAAAATCAATGCGCCGCCCACAATTCCGCTGATAAACGTGATGATACAAAAACGTGAAGCGTCCTCTTTAACCGTTTCCATCTGTCCTGCACCAATTTCCTTGCCGAGAAGGATGGCCCCTGCATTGGCAATCCCAAAACAAATAACTGTTCCCAGATTTTTTGCCACAACAGCCACCGCATTGGCCGCCACCATATCGCTTCCCAGATGCCCCATAATCACCGAATACATGGAGAAACCAACACCCCAGGATACTTCATTTCCAAAAGCCGGAAGAGAGTACCGCATAAAATCCTGGAACAACACTTTATGATGTTCGAGCAAAATTGACGGACGGAAGCGAATCGTCTGGAAGCGGCAGGCATCCACCATACAGATGATCAGTTCTATACCACGCGCGATCGTGGTTGCCAGAGCAACACCAAGAATCCCCATTTTCGGTAAGCCGAACAGCCCAAAAATGAAAACCCCATTGAGGACAATATTCAGCCCCAGGGCAGAGCCATTCGTAATGGTTGCAAATACTACCCTCTCAATGGAACGCATGGTACACAGATATACCTGTGAAATGCTCATAAAGAGGTAGGAAATCCCCACAATGCGCAAATAGGAAATTCCTGTATCAATCAATTCTGTCTCTGATGTAAAAATCATCATCAGAAGTCTTGGAAAAAAACATGCCAGCACAAAAAATAGAAACGAAACCAGAATCGACAGTTTCATGCCAATTCCCATGATCTTCTCAATCGTCCGGGTGTCCTTCCTTCCCCAATATTGGGCTGCCAGCATCCCGATCCCTGATGAGATTCCAGAGTAAACCAGATTCAGTATAAACATGATCTGGCTTGCCAGCGAACCCGCGGAAAGCGCCGTCTGGCTTACCCAACCGAGCATAATTACATCCGCTGAACCTACAGCCGTCGTAATTAGGTTCTGAAGCACAATGGGCAATGCTAACCGGAACATGTCCTTGTTAAAAGTTGATGATTTTGTCATTGCAGTCTTCATATATAAACCCTTTCATAAATCCAGAGAATCGTGTATAAAAATCTAATGATATTAGAATAGTATAAATGATTTATAGTAGGTTGTCTTACGGTTTATCAGAAAAAAACTACATTATTTTGACTATTCATTACTAAAAAGGAGCCGGATGTGGTCTGCGGCCAGCTTTCGTACATGCCGGCACTAAAATGAAAGTATACTTTTTTCGTTTGACAAGTTTTTATTTTTATACAATCAATATTTTTGTCTATTTTGCACAAATCTTATATCCAAAAAGCATCACTTTTCACATATTTTTTTTGCCCGCTTGACAATTCTTCTTCCGCCATTTATAATAAGCTGCAGAAATTAGCTTGTATAAGTTCATGATTGGATGAGCGTGTCTACCAACTGCCGTAACAGTTGAC
>CANOBT010000006.1 GCA_947564305.1 uncultured Lachnospiraceae bacterium
CTAAAGATTTTCCCTCCCCCTGCATAGCAGGGGGTTTATTTTTGCTGTCACACAACAGAAGGATGGCTCTGGTATTAACATACCGGAGCCATCCCTTGAATATTCTATTTCATCATCTCTTCTTGTTTTCTTATATCTGCCTATTGCCATAATCTTCAAGTCAAAAACCCCGCGGCAGTCGCCAAATGTACATGCCCGCATGTACATTTGGCTCGTTGCTTTGCGGGAATAACTTCGATTGCTGACAGTTTACGGCTCATAAAATCCCAGGTATCCTGGATACTCATTATGCCCTGTAGACAGGACGCCGCCTTCCACCGTAATATGGATTTTTTCACATCCATAAGCGTCCAGGAACGTATTGCACACACTTCCCATGACCATATATTCCCCTGTGGAGCCCATACTGCCCGCAAGTTCGGCAAACTCCTGGGAAAAATCCACATTCAGCACCTTCTCTCCATCCTTCTCCGCTTCTTCCAGACTGTTGATTTTTATTCCTTCCGTCAGGGCGCCGATATTAATCAACTCTTCCAATACAGCCTCCGGCGTAATCTTGTCCACTTCCACTTTTTCTTTTATCAGCTTTTCAGCATTAGAATCCGGATGATACAGATAATACGTTTCCGGTCCTTTTTCTTCCGGTTTCGATGCACTTCCGGAGCCTGATTTCATCTCCGTGTCCTGCTCATCCTTCTTCTCGGCCTCAGTCTTCGCCTCACTTTTTGACTCAGTCTTCTCCTCTTCCGAAGCCGTCGTTTTCTCCTCATTATTTTCTTCAGGCTCCGTACTGCCTTTCGAACATCCGGAAAGCAATACCAACATAGCGATCAGAATAAATCCTGCTTTTCTCCATCTTCTTTTCATTCTATTCATCTCCTTTACCACCCGAAAACTATCTATCCGCCTTTCATATCCTGACAGCCGCATCATAAACTTATTTTACACCGATTGTCTCCAGATACCGTTTTAATGCATCCTGCCAGGGCGGTAGAAGTGCAAATCCGTTCTGGGTCAGCCTGCTCTTATCCATACGGCTGTTGCAGGGCCTTTTGGCTTTCGCCGGAAATTCCTCACTGGATACCGGATTCACCTTTACGTCCGCCCCGGCCTGCTTAAAGATTTCCCTGGCAAATTCATACCAGGTACACAGCCCCTCATTGGTAGCATGATATCTGCCGTACTTTTCCGTCTCCACCATATCTGCCAGCAGGACAGCCAGATCATATGTGTAGGTCGGAGAGCCTGTCTGGTCATTCACCACATTAATCTCCTTATGGCTCTGTGCCAGTTTCAGCATGGTCTTAATAAAGTTCTTTCCGTTTACTCCGAACACCCAGGCAATCCGCACAATAAAATATCGGTTCAGGTTCTCCTCTACCGCTAGTTCTCCCTGATATTTACTCTCTCCGTACACATTCAGCGGACTCCGCGCGTCATCCGGCTCCCAGGGTCTCTCGCCTTTCCCATCAAACACATAATCCGTGCTGATATACATCATTTTCAGTCCCAGCTCTTTACATACCCTGGCAATGTTCCGTGTGCCGTCCGCGTTCACACGCATACAAATCTCCCGGTTGTCCTCTGCCGCATCCACAGCCGTATATGCGGCACAGTGAATGACCGCATCCAGATTATCCTGTTTCAGTTCCCTCTCTACTGCGGCAGCATCTGTGATATCCATCTCTTCCACATCTACCCCAATGGCAGTGTGGCCCCGCTTCTCCAATTCATTCACCACATCATACCCGAGCTGTCCTTTTACCCCTGTAACTAAGATTCGCATCTCTTTCTCCTCCTCTCTTGTGCCATTCGAATGATTCTGTCTGCACAGTTCTTTAATGGTTACAGTTCGCGGCCGGTTAGACCGCAAACTGTAATCTCTAATGTGCGTGAAGATTCAGTCCGAAATTCCCGTCATCCAGCGTCAGATTGGGATTATAATAAGGATCCCCATGCTCCAGGAATTTGTTCCACCTCTTCTCAAAACGGCTGATCTCCGAATGGAAACGTTTTACTTTCTCTTCCGTATCCTCATACCCTCTTGATTTCGATTCATAATGGTTCATTTCCGCATAAGGATTATATACGATCAGATATCCTGCCTTTCGTATCCTCAGACACAGGTCCACATCATTGAATGCTACCGCATACCCCTCGTCAAATCCTTTAACCTGTCGGAATACACATGCTTTCACCAACATACATGCCGCGGTGACCGCACTGTAATCCTGTGCCATAATGATCCTCCCAAAATATCCCGGATCTCCTTTCACTGCCCTGGAAAACGGATGTCCTGCAACACCGCCCAGCCCCACAATCACACCTGCATGCTGGATTGTGCCGTCATCATAGTAAAGCCGGGCTCCCACTGCGCCCACATCACTGCGCTGGCAGTATCCCAATAACTCCTCAATACAGTCTTCATTTACGATTTCCGTATCATTATTTAAAAACAGAAGATATTCACCGGACGCATGTTCTGCACCAAAGTTGTTGATCGCAGGGTAATTAAATACTTTTCCTTCCCAGGAAAGGACTTTTACCTTGGGATTCCTTTTTTCCAGCTCCTTGTAATACGCAAAAGTCTCCTCTTTTTCACTGTTATTCTCTACAACGATAATTTCCAGGTTCTGATATCGGTTCTTTTCTTCCAGCGAATGGATGCACTTCTCCAAATCTGAAATGTGATCCTTATTCGGAATAATGACTGAAATCAGCGGCGTTCCCTCCACCCTGTATCTGGAGCGGTAGATTCCTTTATGCACCGTCTCTTCCGCTTTTGCCGGAATCCCCATTCTGTCATAATGTGCCTGGATAGCGCGCATCCCTGCAGTGAATGCATAATTCTTGCTTTCCGGATTCTCAGCCGTAGAATTTTTATGCGCCCGCCAGTGGTATAAAATTCTCGGTATGTGTCTGATCTTCTCACTCTGTTCCACACAGCGAAGTACAAAATCATAATCCTGGGCGCCGTCAAATTCTGGATTCAACATACCCGCTTTTTCATAAACCTCTCTTTTCACCACAAACAGATGACAGATATAATTTGTACTGCACAGCATGTCTATATTGAAGTCTGACTTAAAATGAGGCATGAAATGCTCTTTTCCATTCATGTCAATCTTATCTTCATCCGTATAGATAATCTCCGTTGACGGATCCTGATTCAGCAGATGCACACATTCATACAAGGCATTAGGCGCCAACAGATCATCATGATCGGCAAATGCAATATAATCCCCTGTGCAGATTTTCAGCGCCTCGTTCGTATTTTCAGAAATCTTCAGCTGCTCCTTATTATATACAACTTTAATCCGTCCATCCATATGCTCATACTTTTCCAAAATATGGGCAATCGGAGAGTCTTCACCGCTTCCGTCAGACAGGCACAGTTCCCAGTTTCCGTAAGACTGCTTTCTCACAGACTCTATCATTTCTTCCAGATACGTTTCCGGAGTCTTATATAAAGGTACTACGATTGAAATCTTCGGAGAAAATGCAAATTTTTTCTCTCTTTGCTGTCTCAGTGCTCCTGCGGAAGGGCTGTGCCTTCTCAGCCAGGCCTTGTAACTGATTGCTTCGCGTCCCGACAGCTTATCCAAAGCCCGGAAAACCGTCGCGGTAATTCCGAACTGTTGATAATAGACCAATGCCTTTTTGTATGCGGTTCCAATCTTCGCAGCGCCCTTTTGAACCGGAGATGACAGAAGCGTCACCGCTGCCTTTTCATATCTTTCCGCATCCCTGAACTGCGCATAGATTTTTTTCGGTACGGATCCTTGATAAGAAGCTACAAAACCAACAACCTCTTCTTCCGTATTCTCCGGATACATTTTCTGTACATCCGGCCTGTCCTGATGTTTCATCTCAACAGGATACTCTGCGCCGGACATATCGGCAAAGCTCAATTCCATTCCTCCCCGGTCGATATACCAACCGGAAATTTCGAATCCGTCTTCCCCCGCCTGAACGCTGTCAATATATCTCTGCATGATGCCTTCTATCTCTCTCAGATTCGATACCGGAACAGAAAACGCAGTGCCGCCCGCTCCCTGATAAAAATTTTTAACCTCGAGACGTCTGCATTCCCTCCAGCTCTTTGGAAGATCAATCCACAAAAAATATTGTTTTGTGATCAGAATTCCATCCCTCGTCTTTAAAGTGCTTCTCCCTATATCCACTTTTTCCATTGTAAAAGGAATCTTCTTTCTGTCCAGGCATACCAGAAGTTCATTATTTTTGATTCCGTTCTGGTAAAACCATCCGATGATCAACAGCTTATTTTTCACTTTTGTATGAAACCTGCATGTTGTCACAAAAAATTTATTTTCCATCGTATCTTCTCCTTATTTCCTGTTCCGGCAAATGATGCAGACCCTGTAACTATTTAAACAATTTGTAGAGCATGCTCATAAAGCCCGCAATAAACGCCGCGATTCCAAGCAGGACCACAAATGTCTCCCAGTCAAACCTGTGTGTAATGAGCCTGACAATCATCATTCCCTGAGTCTCATTGCCCTTAATGACCAGTTCTTCCTGATACTCCGCTCCTGCTGCCAGATAAAAACCGACTCCTGTATTATCATTGCTTCCGGATTCCGCCAGTTTCAGTATAAAACGCTTCCCTGCGGTCCCGGTCAAAGTCTGAAAACTCAGTTTATTAAATTTATTATTCTTTATTTCGCTCCCCTGCACAGATGCTGTCCTGACTGTCTCGCCGCTTTCGGCATCCATCAGAGAATACTCTACCCGAACATGTTCCGCATCACCCATCAGAGTCGCTTTCAGGTTGATTCCGTCCAACGAATCTTCCACACAGGTAAATGTCTGCGTGATTTCTTCTTTTTCCAACAGAATCCCGGTTCCGATAAAATCGGCGGAATCCGTATTCCTGTCATACAAATAGGTATTTTTATCAATATGCGCATATAAATATGCGGCTGCAAGCAGGCAGACGCCTAACAAGATGAAGCTCAATTTCTTTTTCATATTCTGCAAGCCCTCTATGAATATTCCTCAGATTTCCTTACGACTCCGCATAAATCCTGCAGATATCCTTTGCATCCCCGAACCTTTTCAGATGTCCCTTTTCCAGCCACACAATCTTATCACAGATTTTCTCCACCTGCGCCAGACTGTGGGACACAAACAGGATTGTCGTCCCCTTCTCCTTCATATTCCCAATCCGCTCTTCGCACTTTTCCTGAAACCGGAAATCTCCCACAGACAAAACCTCATCGCAGATCAGTATATCCGGCACCCCGATCGTTGCAATCGCGAATGCCAGCCTGGAAACCATACCGGAAGAAAAATTCTTTACCGGAACATTCATAAACTCTCCCAGTTCCGAAAAATGAACAATATCCTCATATTGTGCCTCCATCTGGGTACGGTTATACCCCAGAAGCGCCCCATTCAGAAATACATTTTCACGTGCGGTCAGATCCATATCAAATCCAGCTCCCAGTTCGATTAGAGGCGCCATATTTCCCCGAACCGCCACCTGTCCCTTTGTAGGCTTTAATACGCCTGCTATAATTTTCAGCATCGTACTTTTACCGCTTCCGTTCAGCCCTATAAGCCCTAATGACTGTCCGCGCTTAACTTCGAACGAGATATCCTGCAGTGCCCAGAACTCATCATAAGAAACCTGTCTTTTAATACTTTTTATCACATATTCTTTAAAGCTGTCAAATTTCTCCGAAGCCAGATTAAACTTCATGGATACATGGTCAACGGTCACGATTGCATCATTTTCCATACTGCTGCTCCTATATATTTAATATAAACTCGTCCTGGTTCTTATAGAATACATAAAGTCCTAAAGCCATTGCCGCGAGACTTTCCGCAATTCCCAGAATCAAAGCTCCCGCGGACGGCAAGGTACTGTTAAACGCCAGATCCCGGAACATGATCACATAATTGGTAAGAGGATTCAGCATCACCACAGCCTTAATCTTATCCGGAAGCATAGACATGGGATAAATGACCGGAGTCAGGTACAAAAGTCCTGTGGTAAACACGGAATACAAATGCATGATATCCCGAAACCGCACGGTCAGTGCCGCCAGAAACATCCCCACGCCCAGTGAAAATACAACTACAAGCAGAAGGGGAATCACAGACAAAAAAAGCGTCCAGTGCAATTCCGCCCGGACCGCTGTCATCACAAGAAGCAGCGCGGTAAACGAAGCCATCAGGTTGATAAAGCTTGAAAACACCCTGGCAAGGACAAAAAGATATTTCGGTACATAAATCTTTTTGAGCAGAGCCGCATTGCTGATAATGGATGTCATGGAACTCGTAGTCGCATCGTTAAAAAAGTTAAAGATAACCTGTCCGCTCAGAACATACAGCGGAAAATTCTCCACATCAAACTTAAAAATATTAGAGAACACGACCGACAGGATTACCATCATACAGAGCGGGTTCAGCAGAGTCCACAACACCCCCAGCACCGAACGCCTGTATTTGATTTTTACATCCCTTGCAACCAGTTCGGCCAGCAAAGGCTGAAACTTCAGAAAATTTTTGATATATGTTGACACAGTCTTCCTCCGAAACTTTTTACTTCAGATCTTTAATGCCGCCCCAATTCTGATCTTTTTCTGACAAAATCAATTCCATTCCTTCCGGAATCGGCCATTTTACCCCGATATCCGGATCGTCCCATTTCAGGCCGCCCTCATCATTGGGATGGTAGAAATCGGTACACTTATACGCGAATTCCGCAAAATCCGACAGCACAAGAAAACCGTGTGCAAACCCTTTGGGAATAAAAAACTGCTTTTTGTTTTCTGCGGACAAAATAACGCCATACCACTTTCCATAGGTAGAAGAGCCTTCCCGGAGATCAACCGCCACATCAAATACTTCTCCGTTGATCACACGAACCAGCTTGTCCTGCGGATAATTAATCTGGAAATGAAGTCCGCGCAGCACGCCCCTTTTAGAAGCGGATTGATTATCCTGCACAAATTCCATATCAATACCTGCCGCCTGATAATCCTTATAATTATAAGTCTCCACAAAATAACCGCGTTCATCTCCGAACACGGTCGGAGTAATTACTTTCAGCCCTTCAATGTCACATGTTTCAACCGTAATTTTTCCCATAGCTTAAGTCCTCTCCTCTTTCCATCATCTGCCGTTATGATTCACAGCCATTTCATATATATGAACAGTACAATCCACAGCTCTGTTGTTTTTCACTGTCAATGGTCTATATATTTTCCATCCAAAACATCTTTCAGATATCTGCCATACTGGTTTTTCTGGTACAGCTTACATGCATCGCCCAACTTTGTCTCATCAATCCATCCGTTGTTATATGCAATCTCCTCCAGACAGGCAATCTTCCGGTTTTGATGCGTCTCTACTGTCTTGATAAAATTAGTGGCGTCCACAAGCGATTCATGCGTCCCCGTATCCAGCCAGGTAAACCCCTGTCCGAGGAGCGTCACATCCAGATTTCCCTTTTCCAGATAAATCCGGTTTAGATCCGTGATCTCCAGTTCTCCTCTGGCGCTGGGTTTGATCTGCTTCGCATACTCCACTACACGGCTGTCATAAAAATACAGTCCTGTCACCGCATAATTCGACTTTGGCCTCTCAGGCTTCTCCTCCAAAGAGACTGCCTTTCCCTCACTGTCAAACTCTACCACGCCAAAACGTTCCGGGTCATCCACATAATATCCAAACACGGTAGCGCCCTCTTCTTTCGCTGCTGCCGCCTTTAGGCGCTTGCGCAGACCATGTCCATGAAAAATATTATCCCCGAGTATCATTGCACAGCTGTCCCCTGCAATAAACTCCTCGCCTAGCAAAAACGCCTGGGCCAGACCGTCCGGAGATGGCTGCACCTTGTAATCCAATTGAATGCCAAACTGAGCGCCGTCGCCCAGAAGCTCCTCAAAACGCGGGGTATCCTCCGGGGTTGATATGATCAGGATCTCCCGGATTCCCGCCTCCATCAGGATACTCAAAGGATAATAAATCATCGGTTTGTCATAGATTGGCAAAAGCTGCTTGCTGGTCACCTGCGTCAGGGGATAAAGCCTCGTCCCCGAACCTCCTGCCAGAATAATTCCTTTCATAGTGAATAACCTCCATAATCTGCAGCCACCTGCAAAGACACTGCAATTTCATTTCCGACTGTCAATTACTTCCCGGAATACATATCCTCATAATATTTCTGATAATCTCCGCTTGTAACATTCTTCATCCATTCCTCATGCTCAAAAAACCATTTGATCGTCAGCCTGATTCCGTCTTCAAATTTTGTCTCCGGATACCAGCCCACTTCCTCCTTGATCTTGTCCGGCGCTATTGCATAACGCCTGTCGTGCCCTTTCCTGTCTTCCACATAAGTGATCAGTTCTTTACTGACCAGTTCTTTTCTCGGATCGCTTTCCGGCAGCATCTCCTGAAGAGTATCAAGGATAATATGGATGATCTGAATATTCTGTTTTTCATTGTGTCCGCCGATATTATATGTCTCAAAAAGGCGTCCCTGCTCCTGAACCATGTCAATTCCTTTTGCGTGATCCTCCACATACAGCCAGTCGCGGACATTCTTACCGTCGCCGTATACCGGAAGCTTCTTCCCCTGCAGAGCATTGTTGATAATCAGCGGAATCAGCTTTTCCGGAAACTGATAAGGTCCGTAATTATTACTGCAGTTCGTGATGTTAGCAGGGAATCTGTACGTATCCATGTAGGACTTCACCAACATGTCCGAGGATGCCTTGCTTGCAGAATATGGGCTGTGCGGATCATAAGGCGTGGTCTCATAAAAATATTCATTCTCATCCTCCAACGAGCCATACACCTCATCTGTGGAAACATGCAGGAACTTCTTCCCCTCACGGAAGGTCCCATCCGGCAGCTCCCAGGCTTCCTTCGCCGCATTCAGCATCACCAGGGTTCCCAGCACATTGGTCTTCACAAACACTTCCGGATCACGGATGCTTCTGTCCACATGGCTCTCTGCCGCAAAATGGACGACACGGTCAATATCATTGTCCGCAAAAATCTTACGGATTGCACCGGAATCACAGATATCAGCCTTGATAAAGGTATAGTTTTCACGGGCTTCCACATCTTTGAGATTCTCCAGATTGCCCGCATAAGTCAACTTGTCTACATTGATGATCCGGATGTCATCCTGATACTTTTTAAACATATAATGTATATAATTTGAACCAATAAAACCAGCCCCGCCGGTTACAAGGTATGTTCGCATGTCTTCTCCTCCAAAGCTATCATTTTCTATATCTTTCCAGTTATGATTATCATCTGATTATAGCATTAGTATTACGCAAAATCAACTATTGTAAACCTTATTTCTTTTCAGCCTTTACAGCTTCGAACCACATCACAGATGCGGTCAACGTCCTGGATTTCCAAATCTGCATATAACGGCAGCGTCAGCACTCGTTTGCTGATATGCAGCGCGGCCGGAGTCTTTGACACGTCAAATCTCCGATGAAAGCAGGAAAATGTATTTGTCAGTGGATAAAAATATTTCCTCGCGCCGATTCCGTTTTCAGCAAGCCTGTCAAATACTTCCGCCCTGCTTGCTCCAAACTGCTTTTCTTCAAAAACAACAGGAAAATAAGCATAGTTCGGCCTGACATCATCCTGAATCACATTTAAACGGATTCCTTCCACTCCTTCTAAGCGCTCCCGGTAACGCTCCACGACTTTTTCTCTTTTTTTAATCTCCTCATCCACATGGCGGAGGTTGCACAGCCCCATGGAAGCACTGAACTCGTTCAGTTTCGCATTTGCCCCCACCTCGCTCACTTCTTCCGGACCATGGATGCCGAAGTTTTTCAATTCATACAGATAATCCCCCAGCCGCTTCTCCCGGTAGCTTACGGCTCCTCCCTCAATGCTGTGGAATACTTTGGTGGCATGAAAGCTGAAACAGGAAGCATCTCCGTAACTGCCGACTCCCTTTCCTTTATAAGTCTCCCCGAAAGCATGAGCCGCATCGTAGATCACCTTTAACTCATATTTGTGTGCGATGCGCTCAATCTCTTCCACATTACAGATATTACCGTACACATGTACCGGCAGAATCGCACATGTATAATCCGTAATCAGTTTTTCCATCTTTTCTACATCTATCGTGTATGTAACAGGATCAATGTCGCAGAATACCGGCGTCAGCCCATTGCGCACAATTGCATGTGTCGTAGAGGCAAAGGTAAATGGCGTCGTGATGACTTCACCCTGCAGGTTCATCGCCTGCAAAGTCAGTTCCAGAGCCATATGGCCGTTCACCAGAAGTTCCACGTTGTCCAGGCCGAGATACTCTTTTAATCCCTCCTGAAACCTCTGATGCTTGGGTCCCATATTCGTCAGCCAGCGGCTGTCCCACATCTCCCTAATCTCATCCAGGTATTCCTCCATGTCCGGCATAGAAGAACGGGTTACCAAAATCTTGCTATCCATATACTCTTCCCCTCCCCTTTATTTCAGCCAATCCTTTGCGATGCCATGATAGAATGATTACTTCTTCCGTTTTCTAAGTCCCTTCTGCAGCTTATGCAGGGCACGAATCGTGACAGACGAACGGTATTCTCCCAACAGGCGGCGGTAATTTCCCTCTGCTTCCCGTGATTCCTTCAGCTTCTGCTCCAGTTCGCGTACTTTCCTCTCCATGGATTCACGATGTCTTTCCACATCTGCCGCCGAAAGAGTCCCCACCTCTAAAATTATCTGAAGCGTTTTATGCTCTTCTCCTGGCTCAATCTCGTACTGCGGATCCAGTGTAAAGAACCGATCGACACCTTCCTCCCGAATTCCATTGGAAGGCCGAAGCGCTGCATCCTCTCCATTCTCCCACTGTGCTTTCAGGATGGAACAGGTTCTGTATATCTCCTCGTCCAAATCAAAGCGAAGTCCCTGAACCCTTTTTTCAGGAAATCCCCCTTCTATATCAAATACAATCCTCACTGTTCTTGTGCCTGGGATAAATACTCTTTGTCTGATACATTCTTCTTCATGATATCCATCCCCCGTATCTGCAAACAATGAAGTCATTAAAAATCTCTCTCTGCCTATATTTCCGAATATATCATATTTCTGTTTTTCCAGATGATATTCCCTTTCTCCATAGCCATACAAATCTTCCATTCTTCTCTTGGTTTCCCCGTCCTGAAGAAGCTCCCCGAGCTTGTTCAGTCCCAGAAACTTCTGGCACTTCCGCGGTGCCTCCAGAAACATTCTGGCCAGAGCAAATTCCACCACACAGTCCCCGTTCTTTACATATTTCTGACTTTCAGGAAATATGCCTGTCAGTGTCTGTACATCCGAAATGTCAAAATACGTCTGATAGATAAAGTACTCCTCTAAAAAAGTACGGTTCAGCTTTCCTTCCGTTTCACCGCTCTGGCTTGTTTCATCTTCATGAATCCGAAACAGAGTCAAATCCTCTGGAATCACATAAATATCGGCATGAAAGCATAATCTCACCCACTCGTAAAAATCAGGCAGGCTCGTCAGAAGTCCAACTTTCAGGATACCATATTCTTTGTATGCGCTTTTTCTGATCAACAGACTCGGATGGCAGAGACAATTGCTGTGATAGAAAAAATAGCGGAGCCATTCATAGCGTGTCCGGTTCTCTGCCTTAAATACTTTCGCCCCCGCCTGACTGCCGGTATACACTTTTCCGTCCTGATCTATCGCCTGCACGCCGGTAAAGCAGGCTGCGATATTCTCCTGCTGCTCCAGTATTTCCACCTGTTTTTCCAGCTTATCTTCTTTCCATTTATCATCCCCGCACAAGATTGCAACATACTCTCCTGCGAAATTATCCACTTCCTCTTTCAGTCCGCTGTGTCCGATATTCTTTTCATGGAAGACTGTCCTAATCCTGGAGTCCTTTCCGGCATACTCCATGATAATATCCCTGCTGTTATCCGTAGAACAGTCATCCACAATTACCAGTTCATAGTCCTGATAAGTCTGATTCAAAGCACTCTCAATGCTTTCCCTCAACAGTTCTCCGTGGTTGTAAGATGTGAGCCATATACTTACTTTCGGCATTTCTTTTCCCCTTTCTTTTCCTGTTTCACTTCGTGTCATCGCTGCCTGCGAGATTCTGCTTTTATACCTGAGCCCCGGTCTGCATGCTTTCCTCCATACCCGATAAAGAGATACATAGCAAATGTCAGAGCCAGCCAGAACCAGGTGGTCGGGTTGCTGAACCATGTCGTAAAAAATGAAAGCCCCAGATAGATTGCAATCTGACCATAAAATAAGTATACCACAGGGTTACCGCTTTTTTCTACCCACTCACAGAGCCACGCCGCCATAATCCCCAATACAGCAGCCAACAGGATAATCCCTGCAATGCCAAAGTCATAATATGCATCATAAAATAAGGTCACCGTAGTCAGTTCTTCTTTTGTCGTATACAGAGGGAATGCCGTTACCTGCGGAAACACAAACTTCAGTCCTGTCAGGGCAAATACAGGAAACATCATCCGAAGTCCCATGGCAAATTCCGGAAGCTGAAGCACCATGCAATTAAAATTCTCAAAGTTATTTGCCACATAAATATACGGCTGGGTAACAAAAATCGGCATTTTACTGTACTTCATCTCGAAGATGCCGTTCAGATAAGTGATATCATGTCTGCGTGCCACGGTCAGAAGCACATATACAGGAATCAGGACCGCTGCCGCCGCCACGATCATTTTCCATATCACATGCCGGTACAGCATGAGATACACGACTGCGGCAAATCCAACGGCAAACAGCAGCTGGAATCTGGACACGCACAGGATCGGGATTGCCACGGCAAGCACATTCCCTGCTGTCAGTACGACTGCGGCAAAAACACTCCACCTCTCCTTCAGCCGGACGTACAGCACGGACAATGCCGGAATCAGGATGCAGCTCACCGTAAAATAGTGCACCCCTGAAATGTGGAAATAAGAATAGGCATGCGGTTCCGGTGAAAATAAAGGGATAAATCCCAGGACAGCCGCCTCTAGCAAAAAACATGCAAGGGCGGCGGCGCCCAGAACGATGATGCAGACCAACACTCTGCGCGCCTGCTCCGCAGTTTCTTTCGTGCCGCCGTCTCCCCCTTCCCTCATACCGCTGGCATTGCCGGATATGGAATCACTGCCGCCTTCTGATACTTTGGCCTTGTACTTGCCTGCCTTGATATCCCTCCTCGCAGTAAAAAAATCATAACCCGCCAGAAAGAAAAAGTATGCCAGGAAAAAACATACCCAGGTCACGGTCTCCCAGTCTCTTTGAAGTCTGCTCAGCTGCAGGCAGGCAATCCCCTCCCCGCCAACCCAGGACAGGGAAAAAAGCCCCCGCAGACCCACCAGACTTCCGGTTCTTCTGAAGTTCATGAAATACAAAAATAACGCTTCCAGCATCAGCACAGCCCCGGCCGCATACACAGCTCCCATTCTGGATGCCGTAAAAGCAAGTATATAGCTGATGCCATAGGAAATATAATCCGTCCTCTTCTCTGCCTGAAGCATAGCATTCCCTTTCCGATCCATAAAATTTCTTATTTTTCAATCTTAATATGCATTTTTGTTGATAAAACCTTTAAAAAACGTAAGGATAATGATCTTCAGATCAAATCCGAGTGTCCAGTTTTCAATATAATACAGATCACATTCAATCCGTCTCCGTATAGAAGTATCCCCCCGGTATCCATTGACCTGAGCCCATCCGGTCAGTCCCGGCCGGACCTGATGCTTGATCATATATCTTGGAATCTCCTCCTTAAATTTCTCCACAAACTGAGGCCGCTCCGGTCTTGGTCCCACCAGGCTCATATCCCCTTTCAGAATATTAAACAGCTGGGGCAGTTCATCAATACTGGTCTTCCGGATAAAATGTCCGATTGGAGTCACACGCGGATCATCCTTCCTCGTCCATCCCTTCTCCTCATCCGATTCCTTCTGCATGATCATGGAGCGGAACTTGTACATATAAAACGGCTTATTTTTCAGTCCGATTCTCTCCTGTTTAAAGATGAGCGGTCCCGGATCCGTAATTTTAATCGTCAGAGCAACTCCCAGCATCACCGGGGAAAACAGGATGATTGCAAACAGAGAGCCAAAAATATCCATCAACCTCTTAATAATCGCATTGAGCGCATTATTAAGCGGCACATGCCGGATATTGATGACCGGAATTCCCTGGATATCCTCCGTATATGGTTTGGTTGGGATAATATTATTATAGTCAGGAATAAATTTAGTATGCACTCCTGACTTTTCGCACATGCCTACGATTTTCTCCAGTTTATGGTACTCTGCCAGACCAAGTGTGATCACGATTTCATCCAGCCTGTTCTGAGGCAGGATAATGTCCAGATTTTCAATGCTTCCCAACACCTTAATCCCTTTATACTCCATGCCGTGAGGCTTGTTGTCATCCAGAATTCCCCTGACATAGTATCCCCACTCCGGATTCACCATAATCCTGTCAATATACTGCTCTGCCGCCCGGCTGTATCCCACCAGGATAATATGCTTCAGGTTATACCCGTTCTTGCGCATCCGCCTGAGGATGTACCGCACAATGTTGCGCTCCAGCACCCCCATAAAAATATCCACACAGGCAAATACAAACAGCATGGTTCTGGAGATATCGAACTGCCTTACCAGATACAAAAGGAGAATCAATACCATGACTCCAAGCACATTGGCCTGAATCACCCGCCAGGCTTCCAGCCGTCTTCCCAGAACCCGCTTCGGTTCGTACAGTCTGAATGTATAGTATAAGATTAAAAAACCCGGTACGATCAATACCAGGAGCTGCATATATTTTCCCAATGAGAGCGTCCATGGATCCTGTTCGAAAATACCGCTCCTGAACCGGATATACCACGCCAGCATATACGAGGCTACAATCGTCATCCCGTCCAGGACAACCTGCAGTCTGTTTAAAAGCTTTTGATTCTCTTTAATCACTGCTTACTTCCTTCTTCCAATCAATCGATAAACATTAAAATGCCATTTCTTACTTATAGTCCGGCCATCATACCGTCCTCATATGACAAATTTTTTCCAGTACGTGTAATATCATATAATATTTTCCATAAAAGGACAAGTCCAAACATAAATTTTACACATTTCTATTCATTATTTTGTAATACTTTCGTAACATCTATTTTCCCCTGTACTTTTCTTATCTATAGTGATATACTTAAAAAACTACGATTTGGCAATCATTTACAGCCTGATACGTGTTTTCAGAAAGGAAATGTACATGAGCAGTTTAAAAAACATAAACCTCCTTTTTACATCGGCCGGAAGGAGGAGTTACCTTATAAAATACTTCCGGGAAGCCCTCGCCGGAAACGGAAAAGTCCACGCGGCGAACAGCTCCGGTATTTCCACGGCGCTGCAGGCTGCTGACCAGTCTGTGATCACTCCCTTAATTTATGATCAGGACTACATCCCTTTCCTGCTCCGATACTGCAGGAAAAATCAAATCACGGCAGTGATTCCTCTTTTTGATATTGACCTGCCGGTCTTAGCACGGCACAGAAAAGAGTTTGAAGCAATCGGCACAAGGCTCATTACCGCGGATTCCGAGATTGTGGATATCTGTAATGATAAATGGAAGACATCTCATTTTTTAGAAGAAAACGGTTTTGCCGCTCTTTCTACCTATATCAGCCTGCCGGAAGCGCTGCAGGCATTGCAGGATGGAACACTTGAATTCCCTGTCATCGTAAAACCACGGTGGGGTATGGGTTCCATTGCAGTTTATGAGGCCGAAGATGAGGATGAGCTGCGTATCTTTTACAAAAAAGTTAAAAAAGAAATTTTCAGGGCTTACCTGAAATACGAGTCAGAAGCTGATATTGAGGGCAGTGTGCTGATCCAGGAAAAAGTTCCCGGACAGGAATATGGTTTAGATATCATTTGTGATCTTGACGGAAATTACCGTACCACAATCGTAAAACAGAAGGGCGCTATGCGCTCCGGAGAAACCGATTATGCCAAAATCATCCATTCTCCGCAGCTAGAGGCTCTGGGCAGGAAATTAGCTTCCCTGACCCGGCATGCCGCCATTATGGATACGGACGTATTTCTCAGCGGCGGCAGGGCTTATATCCTGGAGATGAATGCAAGGTTTGGCGGCGGTTATCCTTTCAGCCATACCGCCGGAGTCAACCTGCCGCTTGCCATCGTAACATGGCTGCGGGGAAAAGAACCAGACTTTCGTCTCCTGACTCCCAAGACCGATATCACGGCACAGAAAGATATTTCGATGGTAAGGCTGAAAACGGTCTGAAATACAGGATTTATATACTTGTCGCACTGCTTCTTAGAAAGGACTTCAAATGAACACATTATATGAAAATCTTCATTTCGGCAAAGAGAAAAGCCCCCTGGCTGAAATCCAAAAGTGGGCGTCTCAAAAACCGGAAAGCAAACTATATATCTGGGGAACCGGAAGCGTGGCCGCAGGCGTGGCGAGAGAATTAATCCGCTCTGGCGTCCCCGCCCATGGCTGTTTTGTCAATGTGAAAAATGGTTATAATCTGGACTCCAGAATTACAAAATTGAATCTTCCTATTTTTCAGCTGGATAATCTGCTTCAGAGACGAGAACGCTTTTCCGTAGTCCTTGGCCACTCCCACTACGAGTTGGCATATCAGATGGAGGAACTGGATCTGGTTGACAATGTCTGGTTTCTTTCCGGTGCCGTACGGAATGACGACGACATCACGGCGGATTTCTTAAAGGAACATCTGCCCCTGTTTGATGCCTCATACCAGACACTGGCAGACGACCTGTCCCGAAAAAACATGGCGGCCTATCTGAATGCCAAGATTAACCATGATGATTCCTGGATTATCACGGAGTTCCAACATTCTTCCACCTACTTTTCCAATGATGTCATACATCTGGAACCGCAAGAAGTGTATCTGGATCTTGGTTCCTATGACGGGAAATCACTGTCAGAATTTCTCAGGGTACATCACGGCAATGCCAGAGTGGTTGCCGTGGAAGTGCAGCCCCGGATGTATCAAAAGCTTCTGGAAAAATGGGGGAATGACGAGAGGATTCAGATTGAAAATATTGGAATCAGTGACCACGAAGGAACCGACTATTTCCACTTTGACGACCAGAGTACCTGCATCTCAAAAGATAACGGCGAACCCGTACAGGTGACCACAGTAGACAGTCTCACTGCCCATCTGTCAGACGTGACAACAATAAAAATCTGTATCGGCAACACAATCCTGCCTCTCCTGAAAGGTGCGGAACAGACCATTCGAAAGCATCTTCCTAAAATGATCATATCCGCGGGGATTGACCAACAGGCACTGATTGACTATATTCCTGCGATTGAAAAGACCGCAGGGAGTGGAAATTATCAATATTACTTGCGTTTTACCAATGCGGTCACCGAATGCCTGACACTCTATGCCATACCCAATACTGCAGGTTCCATAGGTGATACGGATATATTCTGATACTACATAAGCAGCAGCACAGCTGACCTGTTCCATTCAATGTACATGTCCATTTATGCTGCATCTGGCTCGTTGCTTCGCAGAAATAAATAGTGTACTAAAAAACACCCCCGGAGGATTCTGAACCAAGGTTCAAAAACCTCCGGGGGTGTTTTCATCTCTCTTTCCTTTTGGAAAGCTGCTTTTGTTTCATTACCTCGGGAATGTACCCAACTTATTCATATAATCGTTGATAATACTATACCCATATCCTTCATCTGTCGCCCAACCGGTGCCAAGCGGGTTCTCGTTCTGCCCCAGCCATTCTACATACTTAGCGCTGCCCTTGGTTACATAATCGAACCGTGGGTCAACACATGTAACAGAAATCGGATTACTGTTTGGAACAAAGTTCAGAGTTATCGTATTCCCGCTCTTCGTATAATACTTGGTGCCGTCAGCTAAAGTTTCATTCTGATTGGTCGCATAAGCAAACAGATGCTGTACATGTGCGCGGATTCCTTCCCGGATACTGCTGAAACTTGCACCCTTTGCACCGTTTCCTGTCGCACCCAGACCTGCAAAATTATACTGGCTAATCTTCACATCACCGCCAAACCTCAGGAAATTGGTTTCCTTCATAGCCTGGCAGAATGCAACCGCCGGATCTATGCCGTAGGTGTAGCATTCATCCATATAAATCTGGCAGAATTCTTCTATTGACTTAACATCCGTATTCTTTGCATAATAGGACGGATAGGTCGCATTTGCATAGAAATACATTGCCATCTGCTTCTGGGTCGTAGAAGTCCGATAGGTACGGATATCATGAAGCACGGCTGATGACGGATTTCTATCTTCCTTGTAACCATATGACATATAATGTCTCACATATGCCATGTCATTGTCGCCAAAAGCACTTCTCAAGTCACTGTTATTGCTCTTATATGCTGAAATACTGAATCCCTCACACGCCTGTCTGCCTTCTGCAATTCCATGGGTAATGAAATGCTCAATCGCACCGGACGGATTGTTGGCAAATGCAGCATTAATATCTTCATATCTTCCAATATAGTAGTCAAAATTATAAACGCTGTTATTTCCATCTGATGCCGTTATGCCATAGTCAACACCCTGATATACTGTGGTTTTTTCTAAGGCACATGACCGTCCCTCTTTTTTTCCATGATTGATATAGTGCAGATAGTACTGCTTCAGGTCATTTCCAAATGCTGCACGCAGATCACTGTACCGATTCTTATAACCAAATACATTAAAATCTGCATTTCCCTGACGTCCTTCGGACATTCCATAGCGTATAAAATGCTGCAGCACCTTTTTGTCATCCTGTCCATATGCTCTTCTTACATCATCATTATGAGTGATATAATAGTTAAAATCATACACAGCACTGTAATTTACCAGTCCATAACTAGTAGTGCCGCTTGCACTCGGATTCCTGTCGCTGCCCTCTGTTTCGTCATCAAATACAGTCGGTCTTCCCTTTTCATCCTCATCCTTGCCATGTTCTATGTAATATAAGTAATATAATCTCAGGTTATCTCCATACCCTAACTTTAATGCAGGTAATGACTTATATCCGTTATCAATATAGTACTTATACGCATTGACATTGAATGTACCTTTTCCGCGCCGTCCCTCATTCATTCCGTGCATTACGAAATGTCTCAGGGCTCCGGCATAATCTCCGTTATATACTGCAGCGATATCATCATAGCGGTCAATATAATATTCATAGTCATAGACAGCGCCGTAATCTACACCGCCGTAGACCGTATTCGAAGCCGTGTTATTCTGTACGTTTGACTGCGCATTATCATTATTATTATTGACAGAAGTCCCGCTTGATGTGGCAATACGTCCTTCTTTCCGCCCATAATTGATATAATGCATATAATAAGCCGCATTGTCTGTACCGAAAGCATTTTTCAAGTCCGTATAGCGATCCCTGTACGCATCTACATTGAACTCAACACTTCCCTGCCTGCCTTCTTTCATTCCATAATTAATGAAATGCTGCAGAGCGCCCGCCTGGTTCCCGCTGTAAAGCCTTTTCAAATCCGGATACCGATTCAGATAAAAACTGAAATCATATACGGGGGAATAGTCCGTCTTCGTCTGACAGTATTTCAAAATACCCTGTGCATCCGCCTGACCCAATTCCTTCAGGAATGCCGTATTCATAGAACCATTCTTCACCAGATATGCCTGATCGGTCTTACTGGTTAAAAATGCATGTTCTACGATAATTCCCGGAAATCCGTTTTTCTTGCTGTTCTTAATAACACTGTAGTAATCAGCTATGGAACCATCAGCATAAGTCTCATCGTCTGAAGAATTTCTGACCTTTGTTCCCCGATTAACCAGTCCCAGTTCAATCAGTTCATCCAATATACTCTGTGCAGCAGCCTTTCCTTCATTGCCAACTGTCGGATTATAGCTAGAGTTTGGATAATAAACTTCCGCACCGGATACACTGGTGTCGGTAGCGGCATTCATGTGGATGCTGACAAAAAGTGTCGCGCCAAGAGCTTTTGCCGCTTCAACCCTGCCTTCCAGACTGACATAACGGTCGTCCGTACGGGTCATGTAAACTTTAACGCCATTATATCTTTCCAGTTCAGCCTTACAGTACTGTGCGATTGCCAGATTGAAGTCCTTTTCATACAGTTCCTTGCCATTGACCGTAATCTTGGAGCCAACCTCTTCTTTTCCGCCATGTCCCGGATCCAGTACAATCGTAACCGTAGAGATTGAGCCGGTGTAGGCCTTCGGTGCGCTGTATGAAGCGAGCATCACGCCGTCTTTTCCAGACGCTGCCATCGCCGCATTCACCACTGCATGGCTGTAGGACTGCTCTGTGCTGGAGCCGCCCATCTCCACCGCACCTTCTACGACATTCTCCACAGCCTCGTCAGCTGCTTCCTGAATCGTCTCTTCGATTTCACTCGTCATACCATCTGAAATCTCATCGGAAGTCAATGCGGTAACGGAAATCCCTGGTTCATCCGCACAGTCGTCCTCGTTTTCGGAATCTTCCGAATGCACGGTATATTCCGTATCGGTTTTCGGAAGTCCGATTTCTTCCAGATTAATACGTTTTTTACGCCCATCCTCCTCATATTTAAATGCGGTAAGATGGTATGTTCCTGCTTCATTCTGCTCGTACGATTTGACAAAACTATACTTGTCGTCTATTCTCTTGGTCAGCGGGATTTCTGTCTGCTTGCCGTCTTCTCCCACAGCTACCAGTTTTACGGAGGAGATATCCTCACTTCCGTCTCCAAAAGATACAACCACGTTCTGCTCCCCTGGTGCCTGTACCTCTTTCTCAACAATGAACAGAAAATTCAGTAATCCACTGACAGTCTCTTCATCGTCCTCTTCCTTTTTGTCTTCTTCCTTTTTCTCTTCTTCCTTGCCCTCATCAGGTTCGTCCGCTTCATCTGTCTTCACCGGTGTCTCCGGTTCCACGGATGCGTCCGGAACTACAGCCTCATCCTGGTCTGCGGAATCACTGTCCTGGTTCTCGACCCCGCCTTCGCCGTTTTGCACGGAATCTGGCTTTGTCGCCTCATCTGCCGGCTCGGTATCATCATCCGCCGGCTCGGTACCATCATCTGCCGGCTCTGATGCCTCAGGATCCGTGGTCGTAAGACCAACAGGTTCACTGCCTGGACCTGTAGCTGCCACCTCCAGACTCGAGACCTGACTCATGAGTACGCTGAGCGCAAGAAGCCATACTACTAGTTTCTTTCTTCTCCCTTTCATCATCATGTCCACCTCATATTTTATTATTTGTACAAGCATGGATTTCATTATACATCAATCCGGCTTTACTTTCAAGGTACAATTTTTTGACATCAGGATACAAAAGCACCGAAAAAAGAGACATATTTCTCCGTATATACAGCGCGGAAAATCCCCCGTCCACAACATGTGGATGCGCGCATTCATGCGGTATTCCCTATGTTGTGACGGGGGATTCCCAAACATTTTGTTATCATAGAATCGAAAATTTTTCACATCCTAAAATCATTACAAATTTATACAAATTTTACATTTTATTTACAAATCGTTATCTTTTTTTCGCCGCTTCCTCCGGCTCCTCTCTCAGCCTGAGAATTCCGTCGATAAGGATTCGTGCATCGTCGAATATATAATCAAATGCCCCGGCCTGGCACATATTGATCACTACCATTCCTATCGGCACCGCAAGAATCAGTCCAAGCACACTGCTGACCCGGTATCCCACATATAATAGGAATAAAGTCACAAGAGGATTCATCCCCATACTGTCCGCCACCAGTTTCGGCTGCAGAATCTGCCTGCTGATCTGTGTAACGGCATAAATAACCACCAACAGCAGCGCCGTCTTATAGTTCCCCACAAGAAGCTTATACAGCGCCCAGGGGATCATGGCCGTTCCGGTACCGAAAAACGGCAGGAAATCCAGAAACGCAATCAGAAAAGCAACCAATGCAAAATATTTAATCTTCAGCAGTGCAAAGCCTATCAGCAAAATCAAAAATACAATCCCCATAATCTTAAACTGCGCCCGGAAGTATCCGCCCACTGCATATCTCATATTGTCCATCACCAGGGTCATCCGTTTTACGATTGACTGCGGCATCACCTTCTTTGCCCAGTTCAGAACTTCCTCCCGCTCCACGGTAAAGAAATACGCTGAGACCACTGCCACCAGCACAGAAACCAGATAGAAGGGAAGGCGCATAGCCAGATTACCCGCCGCCGTCACCGTAGGCTCCCCAATCTTGGAGATTAAATCCCCCATATACAGGTTAATATTTTCCACCATGGACTGAAAGCCTGTCTGAACCTCCTCCGGCAGTTTTTCAAACAGGCCGGACAGGGAACCCCCGATTTCCCATAGCCCGCTCTCCAACTGACCGTAAAGTTCCGGTATATTCTTGATGAAATCCCCCGCCTCTGTCACGAGCCTGCTGACCGCCAGATAAAACAACAAGACGATCAGAGCAATCACCAGGATAACGATCAGCGCAGAACCCAGTTTCTTTACAATCTTAAAATGCTTTTCCAGCCAGTCCACCACCGGCGCGGCAATGGCGGAAATGCACCATCCGATTACGAACGGCATGAAAAAAATGATTGCCTTCACTCCTATGATGATAAATGCAGCAGTTGCCAGAATACTGAATACGAGGCTCACCGCTACCTGCCAATATGGCCGCTTACTTTCCATGAATCGAACACCTCTGCTTTTTTATTACATTTATACAAGACATTCCGTTTCTACATATTCCCAGATTTCCTCCCGTCCCTGTTTTGTGACGGAAGAAAACAAGATCATCTTTGTTCCCGGAACCAGTTTCAGCCCGTCTTTGAGTACTTTCATCTGCTTTTGCACCTGGCTCCGTTTCAGCTTATCCAGTTTCGTCGCGATGATCACAGGCTGGAATCCCTGATCCAGAATCCACCGGTACATCATCCTGTCATTTGCAGACGGCACATGCCGGATATCAATCAAAAGAAATACCGCTTTGAGCTTAGAAGAGCTGTGGAGATACCGTTCCACCAGCTTTCCCCACTGCTCCTTCTCCTTCTCAGACACCTTCGCATACCCATAGCCCGGGAGGTCTACCAGATAGATTTCCTCATTGATATTGTAATAATTGATTGTCTGGGTCTTTCCCGGAGTCGCGGAAATACGTGCGTAGGATTTCCTGTTCATTAAGGCATTAATGAGCGAAGATTTCCCCACATTGGATTTCCCCGCAAATGCAATCTCCGGTTTATCATTTTCCGGCAGCGTACTGGTGATTCCACATACTGTTTCCAAGTTTACATTTTTAATTACCATATGATTCCCTTCCTATCAACCCACAAGCGAGCGCCCCAGCACTTCATCCATATGTTCCACCGGAACAATTTCCAGTCCTTTCGTGATTTCTGCAGACAATTCCTCTACATCAGCCTTATTTTTCTTTGGAATCAAAACAATCTTAATCCCTGCGTTTTTCGCCGCCAGAAGCTTTTCTTTCAGCCCGCCGATAGGAAGCACCCTTCCGCGCAGCGTGACTTCTCCGGTCATGGCAAGGTCAGCCCGCACCTTCCTGTCTGTGATTGCAGAAATCATCGCAGTTGCCATGGTAATTCCGGCTGACGGTCCATCCTTTGGAACCGCTCCCTCCGGAATATGTACATGGATATCATGCTTTTCAAAAAAATCTTCCGCAATCTCATAACGTGTACTTATCGAACGGATATAACTGATTCCGGTCTGTGCAGATTCCTTCATCACATCGCCAAGCTGTCCGGTCAGCAGGATGTCCCCCTTTCCCGGCATGATATTCACCTCAATCTGCAGGGTGTCCCCGCCCACACTGGTCCATGCCAGGCCGCGGACAATCCCTACCTCATCACAGGCATTTGCCATCTGGTAAGAGAACTTTTCTTTTCCAAGATATTTCTGGAGATTCTTCTCCGTGACCGAAACCTTTTTCTTCTTTTCTGTCAGAATCTCCTTCGCCGATTTCCGGCAGATATTTCCAATCTCTCTCTCCAACTGACGCACCCCGGCTTCTTTCGTATAATTCCGAATCATTTTCCCAATGGCCTGCCTGCCGAGAGACAGCATAGCAGCATCAAGCCCATGCTTCTCCAATTGTTTCGGAATCAAATGCTCCGTTGCAATATGAAGTTTCTCGTTTTCCGTATAACTGCTGACCTCTATGATCTCCATTCTGTCCAGAAGCGGCCTCGGAATCGTCTGAGTCGTATTTGCCGTGGTCACAAACAGCACTTCTGACAAATCCAGAGGCACTTCCAGATAATGGTCCCGGAACTTTTTATTCTGCTCACTGTCCAGAACCTCCAGAAGTGCGGAGAAAGTATCTCCCTTATAGTCTGTACTGACTTTATCAATTTCATCCAAAAGCAGCAGAGGATTTTTCACCCCCGCCGTCCTGATCCCATTAGCGATCCTGCCCGGCATGGCTCCCACATAAGTCTTTCTATGCCCTCGGATTTCCGCTTCATCCCGCACTCCTCCAAGTGAAATACGGACATATGGCTTTTTCAGAGCGCGCGCCAGAGATCTTGCAATCGAAGTTTTTCCGGTTCCAGGCGGTCCCACCAGACAAAGGATTGGACTTTCCCCCTTTTTCGTGAGGGCGCGCACAGCCAGAAATTCCAACACTCTCTCCTTCACCTGCTCCAATCCATAATGATCCTCTTCCAACACTTTCTTCGCAAATGCCATATCTGCGCTGTCTTTTACCGCCTTGTTCCAAGGCAGTTCAAGGAGTGTCTCAATATAAGTACGAAGCACTGCGCTCTCTGACGGACTGTTCAGAGAACTTTTAAACCGGCTGATCTCCTTTAACAGTTTTTCCTTAACTTCTTTCGGCGCTTTTAATTTTTTCGCAGCCTGTTCAAATTCCTCCGCATCCGAAAGTGTTGAATCCTCTCCTAATTCTTCGCGAATCAGTTTCAACTGCTCCCGCAGGATATATTCCCTCTGATGCTTGTCCACACGTTCTTTCACTTTGGACCGGATATCATCCTTAATATCCATAATCTGGACTTCATTGACCAGTTTAAAAGCCAGCATTTCATAACGTTTCCCAAAATCTGTCTGATTCAGAATTTCCTGTTGGTCAGTATAATACAGCGGAATATTCGCGGAAATCTCATCCACCAGTTCTTTCAGATCTTTAATCTCCAGGATACGGCCTACCCCTTCTTTTGACATTTTTCCATTCTTGGCCGCGTAATCCACGAAAATGTCTTTCAAACTACGTACCATTGCCTGGGTATTTAAATTCTCCGGCATCTGAAAATCCGACTCATCAATGATATCTACCTCTGCACGCAGATAGGGAGTATCGTACTCGATATTTTTCAGGATTCCCCTTGTCTCCCCGGCCACAAGGACCCGCAGAAGTTTTTTCGGCAGTTTGATTATCTGCTTCACAGAAGCAACTGTTCCTACCTCATACACCTCTCTCTGGTCCGGTTCCTCTGTCTCCTGTTCCCGCTGCGTTGCAAGAAAAATCTGTTGGTCTTCCAGCATAGCCTCCTGCACCGCCGCAATTGAGCGTTCCCGGCTGATGTCAAAATGCACCACCATCTCCGGCATGATCGTCATGCCCCGCAGGGCAACCATCGGAAGGCTTTTTCTCTCACTTTTCATGTATCGTTTTCCTCCAAATCCGCAACTATTTAAGTCACCTGCAAGTTTCTCCCGTAAATCTTCTTACATTCTCTGCAGTATATGAAGCGCGGCATCCCTGCTTCACGTTCTATACGAAAGGGCAGGTACCTGGTTTTCCCATAATACCCGCCCATTGTGTCCTCATTCCTTAAAGAGTTACAGTACCTAAGCACTGCGCGGCGTCAAAAACGACCTGCGTTCTTCCCCGTCGCATTCATATAAAGGCTGTCCTGTACCCTGCACAGTATCCTTCGTGATCCTGCATTCCTTGATTGTCTCATCAGAGGGTACACGGAACATTGTATCCATCATAATCCCTTCCATGATCGCACGTAAGCCTCTGGCTCCCGTCTTTCTTGCAAGCGTCGTCTCCGCAATGGCAGTCAGTGCATCCCGGTCAAATTCCAGACGGACGCCATCCAGTTCCAAAAGTTTCTGATACTGTTTGACAATCGCACTCTTAGGCTCTGTCAGTATACGAATCAATGCTTTCTTATCCAACATCTCCAAAGCGACTGTCACCGGAAGACGCCCCACCAACTCAGGAATAAGACCGAATTTCACCAAATCCTGCGGAAGCGCTTCTTTTAGCAGCACATCCACGTTGTACTCATGCTGGGTTGCAATCTCCGCATTAAAACCAATAGATTTTCTGTCAAGACGGGTCTCAATAATCTTGTCAAGACCTTCAAATGCACCTCCGCAGATAAACAGAATATTAGTCGTATCTATCTGGATCAATTCCTGATGGGGATGCTTTCTCCCGCCCTGCGGCGGAACGGATGCAATCGTCCCTTCTATGATTTTCAAAAGCGCCTGCTGTACACCTTCCCCTGATACGTCACGGGTAATGGACGGATTCTCTGATTTTCTTGTAATCTTATCAATCTCATCAATGTAGATAATGCCATGCTCCGCACGTTCGATATCTCCATCTGCCGCCTGGATGACTTTCAAGAGGATGTTCTCTACATCTTCCCCCACATACCCTGCTTCCGTCAGGGCTGTGGCATCTGCGATTGCAAAGGGCACATTTAAAACTTTTGCCAGCGTCTGAGCGAGAAGCGTCTTTCCGCATCCCGTAGGTCCCAGCATAAGGATATTGCTCTTCTGAAGTTCCACCCCCAGATCCTGTTCCGCCAGAATCCGCTTATAATGATTATATACGGCGACTGAAAGCACTTTCTTCGCTTCTTCCTGCCCGATAACATAATCATCCAGAAATGCTTTCATCTCCTCCGGTGTGAGCAGATTGATATCTGCAAAAGGATTTCTCTCGTCATATTCCAGTTCTTCTTCGATAATTTCAGAACATACCTCCACGCATTCATCGCAGATAAATGCCCCGTTCGGTCCTGAGATTAGCTTGCGGACCTGTGTCTGCGGCTTATTACAGAAAGAACATCTTACAATCTCTTCCATCATTTTTCCTGCCATTTCATTTTCACCTCATATAATCCCTTAATGTTTGGCAATGACTTCATCAACCAGTCCATATTCCTTTGCCTCCTCGGCAGACATGAAATTATCTCTTTCTGTGTCCACCTGGATGGTTTCCAAAGGCTGCCCGGTATTAGCTGCCAGAATCTCATTTAACCGCTTTCTGGTTCTCAAAATATGTTCCGCGGCAATCTGGATTTCCGTCGCCTGCCCTCTGGCACCGCCGGAAGGCTGATGAATCATAATCTCCGCATTCGGCAGGGCAAACCTCTTGCCCTTAGTTCCGCCGGAAAGCAGGAAGGACCCCATGCTGGCTGCCATACCGATACACACAGTCGAAACATCACACTTAATATACTGCATGGTATCATAGATTGCCAGGCCCGCAGTCACAGAGCCGCCCGGGCTGTTGATATAGAGCTGAATATCCTTGTTCGGGTCATCTGCTTCCAGGAACAGAAGCTGAGCCACAACAATATTTGCCGAAACATCCGTCACTTCTTCTCCCAGAAAAATAATCCTGTCCTTCAATAACCTGGAATAAATATCATAGGAACGTTCCCCGCGGCTCGTCTGTTCAATGACATAAGGTACTAAACTCATCTGAAAATCTCCCTTCTGAAATCATGCTTCCAGCCTGCCCGTTTCACGAGCAGGCTGAGGATTTACTTTGCCTTTCAGTTCACATCCTGCCTGAATATGAACCGCTGCAACTCTTAATACTTTATTCTTCCACCGCTGCGTCAGCAATCAGTGTGATTGCATCCTGAACAACAATGTTCTCCTTCAATTCTTCTATCCGTGCTTCTCCCATGTTCTCTTTCAGCTTCTCCACTTCCATATTGTAAGTGTCAGCCATCTTCTGCAGTTCTTCTTCCAGACGTTCCTCGGATACCTGGATATTCTCTGCCTTGGCAACCGCTTCAAGAGTCAGTCTTGTCCGAATGTTCTTCATTGCCTGCTTTTCGAGGTCCTGCTTCATCCGTTCATCTGAAAGTCCTGTCATCTGGTAATACATTTCCTTCGTCATACCCTGCATCTGCAGACGGTAGGACATATCATCCTGCATCTGCCTTACCTGCAGATCAACCATCGGCTGCGGAATATCCATCTCTGCATTCTCTGTCGCCTGCTCTACGGACTGATCCTCTACGCTTTCGCGTGCCTCTGCTGTCTTCCTGTCAACAAGCTTTTTCTCAACTTCTACCCTGTATTCCTCCATAGTCTCGCATTCTGATACCTCAGAAGCGAACTCGTCATCCAACTCCGGCAGTTCTCTTTCCTTAATCGCCTTGATCGTACATTTAAATACAGCTGGTTTGCCGGCCAGTTCTTTCGCATGATAATCTTCCGGGAATGTCACATTGACTTCCATCTCTTTGTCAATTTCCGCACCAATCAATTGCTCTTCAAATCCAGGGATAAAGGAACCAGATCCGATAGTCAGCGGATAATCTGTACTCTTTCCGCCTTCAAAAGCTTCTCCATCTACAAATCCTTCAAAATCCAGTGTAACCATGTCCTTATCCTGAACAGCACGGTCTGTCACATCCACAGTACGTCCATTGCGCTCACGTTCCCTCTGGATCTCTGCATCTACATCTTCCTGTGTGACTTCTACTGAAATCTTATCCACTTTAAGGCCTTTATATTCACCCAATGTTACTTCCGGCTTTACAGCAACTTCTGCGGTAAAGATGAATGGCTGCCCCTTTTCCATCTGAACGACATCAATCGCCGGTTGGGATACGATATCCAAATCACACTCGTCATATGCCTTTCCATAATGCTCCGGAATCATACGATTCACTGCTTCATCATAAAATATCTCCGGACCATACATCTTCTCCACCATCTGGCGCGGAACTTTTCCTTTTCTGAAACCTGGTATGGAAATTCTCTTACGCTCCTTCAGATATGCAGCCTGAAGCGCCTTCTCCACGTCCTCCGCAGCAACCTCGATCGTAAGCTTTGCCATATTATGCTCTAACTTTTCTACCTGTAGACTCATTTCTTAATTATCCTCCTTGACATTTGTAATCAATTTGCACGGCAAATCGATTGCCGGTCATGCACGGGCATACGCCCACAATCATTAAACAAGTATAGCACAAGAGTCCCCTGATTACCAGCACTTTTTATAACGGCACTTCAATAGATGATTGAGCGCCCTATTTCCTCCGCCTTCTCTTCTCCGCACAGTAGCCCGGTAAGCTTCAGCGCAAATGGAATCGCTGTCCCCATTCCGCGGCTCGTAATCAGATGCCCATCCACGCAAACCGCATCCTGCACCACATCCGCTCCTTCTAACTTCTCTTCAAAAGAAGGATAGCAGCAGGCTTTACGCCCTTTTAAAATTCCGAGTCCGCCCAGAATACTCGGCGCCGCACAGATTGCCCCAATATACTGACCTTGCTCATGATGGGCCTCCAATAGCGCTCTGAGTCCCTTATGCTCCCTGAGATGGTTGGTTCCCGGCATTCCTCCTGGAAGAACCAACATATCTGTCTGTGTAAAATCCATTTCCTCAAATAAGAAATCTGCCTGCACCTCAATCTGGTGAGACCCATGGATTGTTTTTTCTCCGGTAATAGACACCGTATCCACCTGAACTCCTGCCCTGCGAAGGATATCTACTACTGTAAGTCCTTCAATTTCTTCAAATCCGTCTGCTAAAAAAACACTGACTGTTTTCATATGTCCAATATCTCCTTCACGGTCTCTTTCATCTGATCTGCGTCGCATTCCCTTGTATGCAGAATCTCTGCATTGCGGATTTCCTCAATCGCATTCGGCACCTGCGTCCGTGAAACCTTTTCCAGTTCATCTATCAACTTAAATTCATCCATAGACTCGTATTTTCCGTCAATCGCACCCATTACGCTTTTGACAAATTTATAAGGACTGGCCGTAGAAGCAATCAGAGCCTTTTTATTATCACTGCCGCTTTCCCTGTAGGTCCTGCACACATGAGATGCCACCGCGGTATGCGTATCCATCACATAGCCGGTAGAATTGTAGGTATCCCGAATGGCTGCCTTTGTCTCCTCTTCTGTCGCAAATCCGCCCACAAAGTCGGAAAGCTGCTCTTTCATCTCCGGAGTAATCTCATATCTGCCCTCGGACTTCAATGCCTCCATCAGCTCCCGGTCTTTCCCGTCATCCTGTCCGGCAATCGCATAAATCAGCCTTTCCAGATTACTGGAAATCAGAATATCCATAGATGGTGATGAGGTCAGCACAAACTCCCGGTTCCTGTCATATGTCCCTGTCCGGAAGAAATCAAACAATACTTTATTCTCATTAGAAGCACAGATCAGTTTCGCAATCGGCACTCCCATCTGCTTTGCATAGTAAGCAGCCAAAATATTTCCAAAGTTTCCGGTTGGCACTGTCACATTGATTTCTTCTCCTGATGCAATCTCTCCGTTTTCCAAAAGCTTTGCATAGGCATAGACATAGTACACTACCTGAGGAACCAGACGTCCGATATTAATGGAATTTGCAGAAGAGAATTGATAGCCTTTCTCTGCCATCTCTCTTTCCAGTTCCTTATCTTCAAACAACGCCTTCACACCGCTCTGTGCATTGTCGAAATTGCCGTGGATCGCCACGACCGCCGTATTGCTTCCCTTCTGAGTCACCATTTGAAGCTCCTGGACCCTGCTGACTCCGTTTTTCGGATAAAATACAATAATCCGTGTTCCCGGTACATCCGCGAACCCTGCCAGAGCCGCTTTTCCAGTATCTCCAGAGGTGGCTGTCAGTATGACAATCTCATTCTCCACATGATTTTTTTTCGCTGACGTAGTCAGAAGATGCGGCAAAATGGAAAGTGCCATATCTTTGAACGCAATCGTTGCACCGTGGAACAGCTCCAAATGATAAGTATCTCCCACCTTTACCAATGGTGCAATTACTTCCGTATCAAACTTCGAATCATAGGCGCTGTCAATGCAGTGCTTTAACTCTTCCTCCGTGAAATCCGTCAGGAACCGCTTCATCACTTCATAAGCAGTCTCCTGATAGGACATTCCCTTCAGCTCTTCCATTGTCACATCCAGTTTCGGCACAGACACCGGCACAAATAATCCTCCATCTTCTGCCAGCCCTTTCAGGATTGCCTCTGAAGCCGTTACCGTATTCTTTGCATCACGTGTACTTTTATATAGTAGATTCATATCATCAACCCTCTGCTTTTTCCGCTTTTTTGCGGTTCGTATATTTCACCAGTCCGCCGGCTGCAATCAGCTTCTGCATAAACTCCGGAAATGCCTGCCCCTGAAACTCTGTACCCTTTGTCCGGTTATAAATCTTTCCACTGTCAAAATCCACTTCCACTTCGTCCCCGGCTTCAATGCCTTTAGCAGCCTCCGGACATTCGATAATCGGCAACCCAATATTAATCGCATTTCTATAGAAGATACGCGCAAATGTCTCCGCAATCACGCAGCTTACTCCTGCTGTTTTCAAACACAACGGCGCATGCTCTCTGGAAGAACCGCAGCCAAAATTTTTATTTGCCACAATCAAGTCACCAGGCTGAACCTTTTTCACAAAGTCCGGGTCAATATCCACCATCGCGTGGCTTGCCAGTTCTTGTGCATCAAAGGAATTCAAGTATCTTGCCGGAATGATTACATCTGTGTCTACATTATCTCCATATTTAAAAACGTGCCCCAATGCTTTCATGCTTTGTCACCTACTTTCTCCGGATTTGCAATACAACCTGCAATCGCGCTGGCCGCCGCCACTTCCGGGGAAGCCAGATAAATCAAAGAATCTACATGTCCCATACGTCCGACAAAATTCCGGTTCGTTGTGGAGACACATTTTTCTCCTGCTGCCATAACGCCCATATGTCCGCCCATACATGGACCGCAGCTCGGTGTATTCACCGCGCAGCCTGCGTCAATGAAAATATCAACCAGCCCTTCTGCGATACACTGCTTGTAAATCTTCTGTGTAGCCGGAACTACCATCACCCTGACGTCCGGATGCACGGTATGTCCTTTGAGGATTGCAGCCGCCTTCCTCATATCCTCCATACGTCCATTGGTGCAAGATCCAATGACAACCTGATCGATTTTAATCGGCTCCATCGCCTCCACCTCGTCAATGGTTTTTGCATTGCCCGGAAGGTGTGGGAACGCAACAGTGGGACGCACTTCATCCAGATGAATCTCTACAACCTCGTCATACTCCGCGTCCTCATCTGCCGAGTAGATGTGATATTCCTTCTTAGAATGTTCCTTAATATAAGCCTCCGCCTGTTCATCTACCGGGAAGATTCCGTTTTTCGCACCAGCCTCAATCGCCATGTTCGCCATCGTAAACCGATCGTCCATAGACAGATTCGCGATTCCGTCTCCTGTAAACTCCATGGATTTGTAGAGTGCTCCATCCACGCCAATCTTTCCGATAATATGGATGATAATATCCTTTCCACTCACATACGGTCCCGGTTTCCCTGTCAGCACAAACTTAATCGCACTGGGGACTTTAAACCACAATTCTCCCATCGCCATTCCCGTTGCGATATCCGTCGTACCCACGCCCGTAGAAAATGCGCCCAACGCACCGTATGTACAAGTATGAGAGTCCGCTCCAATAATACATTCACCTGCGGTGACTACGCCTGCCTCCGGCAGAATCGCATGCTCCACTCCGGATTTCCCCTGTTCAAAGAACCAGCTCAAACCCTGGTCCTTTGCGAATTCACGGATTGCTTTTGAATTCTCAGCCGATTTGATATCCTTATTCGGTGTAAAATGATCTGGTACAAGAACCACTTTGTCTTTATCGTATACTTTTTCTGCCATCTCCCTGAAAATAGGCAGTGCCATCGGTCCGGTAATATCGTTGGCCATCACCACATCTAACTTCGCTTCTATCAATTGACCCGCTGATACAGAATCAAGCCCGGCATGGGCTGCCAATATTTTCTGCGTCATCGTCATTCCCATTATGACATCCTCCTTTATTCATGTGCTCCCGGAAATTTTAAAACCTATATTTTCCGGCCATTTCCGAGAGCACTCTTTTTTCTGTCTGCTATTCTAACACACAATTCTGGGAAAGAAAAGCAGAAAGTGAAGGAATCTCACCCGATTTTCCTCCTGGCCGCTGCAAAAAGCACTCCAAAGGACAGCACCAACAGGATGAGTGCCGGGAGAATCCCCAGCGTATCTCCTGTCTTCACCGTTTTTACTGGTTTCTCATTTCCATTGCCGATATTTACAACGGTATCTTCTTTCTCCGGCTCTTCCTCCTCCGGTTCATGAAATCTTACAGTCTGCTCCTCATAGTTGATATCCTTATGAACTGCCACCTCTTCACCGTCCTGAGTCACACTCTCATAAGCCACGGCTGTTTTTCCGGCCAGCGCAGATGCATCAAATTCAAAGGTCACATCCACAGTTCCGGACTCTTCCTGCGGCGTAAATGTCGTCTTTGCGGTAATTTCTTTTCCGTCCTGCAGAAGCGGTGCTTCCGTCTCCTTATCCATTAGAATCCCTTCCACCGTATACTCCTGTCCGGCAGTCAGATTGGAATAAAATACCGAGTCCACTATCACCGTATCATCCTGTGCATTGGCATCCCGGCTATTTGTTTTGACGTCCTTGGCTATAGTACGAACCATTGGAAAATACACGGTCTGATCCTCATCCTGAATATCTGCATGGACAGCGTAAGTTTTGCCGTTTCTTTCCAGTCTTTCATAGGCAACCACTGTCTTTCCTTCCAGCAGAGAGCCGTCAAATGTAAAGAGCACCTCCACTTTCCCATTCTTTTCCCTGGGAACAAACTTGGTCTCAGAAGTCACATCCTGCCCCGCCGCGTCTTTTACGATTTGTTCCGTCTCCTTATCCATCAATTTCCCAATCAATGTATATTCCTGTCCGACCTTTAGATTCTCATAAGACACGGTATCCACAATCGAAACCTCTTCCTCCGCCACAATCGAATTCATCCCCGACTTTGCATCCCCTGCCTTTGTCCCAATCTTTGGGAAATGGATGGTCTGTTCTTCATCTTCTATATCCTTGTGCTCCGCAATCTTTTCTGCCTTGCTGTATAATTCCTCGAAAATGACCACATCCGAACCGCCAAGGCCGGACGCATCAAACGAGCACTCAATCTCCGCGATTCCGGCGGTTGCAGCTGCGGTAAATTTCTTTTCCGCAGTCACTTTGTTTCCTTCCTCGTCCACAATCTGTTCTCCGGTAGATTTATTCACTGGTATACATTTCAGCAAATATTCCTCTTTTTCCTTTAAGCCGCTGTAAATCACAGTATCCACGATTGTCACATCTCCGGCAGCCCCATAGTGGTCTCCCGTAGCCACATTTCTTGCACTCGTAGAGATTGCAGGGGTACCTTCCTCTGGTCCTTTATTTTCCAGATTTCCCAGATTCACGATGGCACGGTCCTTATAAATAACGAACGTCGTTTTCAACATAATCTTGCCTTCATTGGCATCCCCTGGAATCTCCTCCAACTCATAGGTATCATAGGGAAGCGCCCCCAGATTATCATTAACCGATGCCTGGTTTGCAAGTTTATCGGCTCCGAACCACAATCCGTCCTCTTTTCCGCCCTGATTGGTATTATGAGAATGCTTATTCCAGTCAGTCACAGAACAATAATAGCCATTTTCATCTGTCGTGATCAAATGAGACTCTCCGGTAGTCACGCTTGTCACTTTAAACTGCACGCCCCGCATCACATCCTGTGTCTCCGAGTCAATCTTCCGTAATTCAAAATCACCTCGTTTCACCTGATTCTCGATGGAATTCTCTTCCTCTGTCAGTTCCACCATTTCTCCGTCTTTTGTAATCATAAACTCCCTGCACAGCACGCCTTCTTCCAGATATCCTTCCGGTGCGCCGGTCTCAATAATCCGGTATTTTCCAAATGGAAGCAGATTATTTTCCGTCTGTGCAATTCCAAGAAGATTCGAGCGTATGCTCGCCACCTCTTCATTTCTTCCATAGGATTTTCCATCCACAAGCACCGCATTCTCATTCAAATTTACGATAGTAAATACCGTATTTTCAAAGCTTGCACCACCAAGAGGCCCGCATGCCTTAGTCTCAAAATCCCGCTTCCGAATCCTCACACCGCCGCGAATGACTTTGTCATAGATGGTATATTTATTTCCCCCAATCAAAGAAACCTTATTTCCCTGCTCCCGAATTTGAGAAATATACGGGCCGGTGATTTTCTCTTCGTTTCCGCCCGCCTGCAGGTATGCGCCCTCCAGCAAATACCCGTCAGGCGCTTTTGTCTCCTCAATCGCAATTGTTCCCAAAGGCAGCACCACTTTTCCGTCAGACATGTAAAATTCATCTCCTGATACCTTATGCCTTTCATCCAATAAAGCACGGTATCTCAAAGGTCCTCCTTCAGGGTCCACCATGTCTTTCGTCTCCAACACCCAGGTTCTAGCAGGTGCCGCCGGTAAAGTATTGTTCTCGTAATACCCTTGATAATATTTCACCGTAAACTGTGCGCCGGCAAACGAGGCATTCCCTTGGTGTGTGACTGTTTCCGTCTCCTGATCCTTCTTCGTTATTTCCAACTCTGCCGGCACTGATTCCGGCACATCACTGACCTTCACCAGAGTCTCCGCCCCTGCATTAACATGGACAGGATAAATAGTAGAATTCCTGCGATACGCTTTCGGCGCCTTGATTTCTTTCACCCAGTAATCCCCTTCCGTCAATTCCACGGAATCACTTTCTCCCGTCTCATTCGTGACAAATGAGCTCACCTGCTGGGTACAGGCGGCGTCTACATAAATCCCGTATTCCGCTCCGCCTAAAGAATAGCAGGAATTCCCGTCCGTCACAGAAGGATTGGCGGAACTTTTATACAACCTTGCTCTCCCATCGATGGGTCCGGAATATTCCAGCCACACGATGTCCTGCCTGTCATTATACGCCACATAAACCGTATACTCCTGGAAAATCGCAGTCTGGGACTTTCCACTGTTCATCTGCTCCTCAAGAGCGGTCCGCATAGCCGTAATCTGCTGATTTGTAAGCCCGTTCGTCTCTCCCGTATACTCGACCCCAATCATGGCATGTACATAAGGGTATGGGTCAGCCACACCCCCGAACAAGGCAGAAGCCTCTTTTGCCCACGGTCCGTCCGCACCAAACATCAGCGCCATCTTAATCCGATCATTGTCTAACCGAGATACCTGATAGTGTCCGGATGGGGTCTGTTTATTCGGCTGAGCACAATATCCCATGTAATTTCCCTTATCTGTCAAGACATAGAATTCATTGGTGACCCAGCTCCCGTAATTATGCTGCGTCCCCGGCGTAATCGTACAGTCCGAACCCACCGTAGAAAAGAGCATGATTCCATCCTCACTCATGACATACGCGGTCCCATAATCTCCGACAGCATACCTTCTGCCAATTGGCGGACTATCTGGCGTTTGAGTCTCCTCTTTTTCCTCCGAATCCTGCCCGGAAGTGTCACCCACTGTTGTATCCTCCGAATAAAAATAAATATTGTTCCCGTTGTTTTCTTCCTCCTTTTCTGTCTGCTTCTGAGACGTTTCCTGCTGCGCCCCATCCGCTGCTTCTTCGCCTTGCAGCTCTGTATTCTGCATCTCTTCGTTTTGATGTGTTGGGCTTTGCTGCATTCCGTTGTGTGTATTTTTTCCTTCTGTTATATTTTCTACTGCCTGCTCCTCCATCTGCTCCTCCGCCCGCACGGAAACAGCACTTGCCGTCACCATACAGCTAAAAATCAGTAGAAACGCAACCGCTGTGCGTAATGCCTCTGTCACACGTTTTCCTCTTCGCTCCATACTCTTTCTCCTCCATACAAATACCCATTTCGTCCGTGTACCTGTACCGGAGCAGCGCCACTAAGGAACCCCTGATAAAGAACTGCAGAAAAATAAGTCATACATATTGACCTGAGTATTTTTCTACAGTTCCCGACCCAAAAATACTCCCCCCTTCCTGAAGTGTTATGACTCGCGACCGCATTTTTTCTATCAGCCGAGTAAAATGTTTCAAAAATGCCAAAGCACACATATTTTCACGCGCGTATAATTCCATATGTCTGCTGTTTACGTAAATCACAACCTTAAAATCATCTACATAGCTATGTCCTCGTTTTTGGATAATGGGATGATGTTCCCAATGAAATAAGATATGTCCTTAGACGAGTAACTTGATGATAAACTATGAAAAAGGATTTGTCAATATTTTTTTAACTCCTCAATATCAATTGAGAAAAATAAATTTTTATGATATCATGGCATCATAATAAAATACAGAGGACAGTAAAATGAATACAAAAGAACCCAGATTTCACGGAGAGGTATCTGCCAAAAGCCATGCTAACATGAGCAAGATAAAAGGGAAAGATACTAGTATTGAAATCGCTTTGAGGAAAGCGCTTTGGTCAAGAGGATATAAGTATCGTAAAAACTATAAAGCGGTCCCTGGCAGTCCGGATATCGCACTGACAAAATATAAAATAGCTATTTTTTGTGACAGTGAATTTTTCCATGGAAAAGATTGGGAAGTATTAAAGCCACGGCTAGAAAAAGGAAAAAATCCCAATTACTGGATAAGAAAAATCCAACGAAATATGGAGCGTGACCGCGAAAAGGACCAGAAGCTCCTCTTTGAAGGATGGACCGTTATCCATTTTTGGGGTAAAGATATTATAAAAAATACGGATGAATGCGTAAATGTAATAGAAGAAACAATTTTTGACCTCACGGTAGGAGACGGAGAAAATGAGCTATTTTATTGAATATGACAAAACTAATCCTGTTTCAATTGAAAACTATTCTCAGAAGATGATAGGTAAGACATTCCGCCAGATTTATGAAGAGGATAAAATAGACACTCATCCAATGATGATACACGAAACACATACCTACGGCGTTTCTGATGTTTCTAAAACCAAAAGGAATAAAGGAAATTTAGGCCAAATTATTGAAGAATGTTTTTTTCATTATGCCTGCAACAGTCATTCAGAGCCAGATTTTCCCGAAGCCGGAGTTGAATTAAAAGTCACACCATATAAGATAAATCTGAATGGAACTTTATCGGCAAAAGAACGCTTGATACTCACAATGATAGATTATTTTAAAGTAGTTGATGAAGAATTTAAAACAAGCCATTTTTGGAATAAATCACAGCTGATTTTGCTTGTTTACTATCTTTATCAAAAGGATATCAAGTATAATCTTGACTATAGGATAGACTATTCCAGATTGTTTACCCCGCCTGAACAAGATGTAAAAATCATCCGCCATGATTATGACCTTATCATCAAAAAAATAAAAGCCGGAAAAGCACATGAGCTGTCAGAGGGAGATACGCTTTATCTTAGCGCCGCACCTAAAGCAGCAACCTCAAAGGACCGGCGCAGGCAGCCATTTAGCAATGAACCTGCAAAGCCTCGAGCTTTTGCTTTTAAAGCTTCTTATATGACTTATGTGTTAAACAATTATATTGTTCCTGGTAAAAAAACATATGAACCAATCATCACCACAGAGATAACCGATTCATTCGAAGACTATGTTGTTGAAAAAATCAATGCTTATAAAAACCATACCATAAATACCCTTTGCAGGGAATTTCATGTTGATCATCCAAATGGAATTAAAAATCTGGGAGCACTATTAGTATATCGCATCTTAGGAATCCGTGGAAATCATGCAGAAGAATTTGTCAAAGCCAATATCGTGGTTAAAACAATCCGAATTGGAAAAAATAATAAAATCAAAGAAAGTATGTCATTCCCAACATTTAAGTTTAAAGAGTTAACAGCAGAAAACTGGGAAGATTCAACATTCGGTAATTATTTGAGAGAAACGAGATTTCTGTTTGTGGTATATAAATTTGATGCAGAAAATGAATTACGCTTAAAAGGATGTCAATTCTGGAATATCCCATATGAAGACTTAGAAGGAAATGTCAAAAAGGTCTGGAAAGAAACACAACAAATATTAAGGGAAGGATTATACATCGAAGTGAGAAATGGCATAATGTACAATAATTTTCCAAAAGCTTCTGACAACCCGATATGCCACGTAAGACCGCATGCCCGAAATTCCAGAGATACTTATGAACTTCCAGATGGCAGGCTCTATCCCAAGCAATGTTTCTGGCTAAATAACAGCTATATTTTAAGTCAGTTAAATGAAGATTTCCTTAAAAATCCGTAAAAACAAAAAAGAGACTTTACAAAAGAACTGAAATAACGTAATATATACAAGAACGATCGTTCGACTATAAAACTGATGGGGTGTTATACAGTGAAAAAAACCGTATGTGAACTATTTGCAGGTGTAGGCGGCTTTCGATGCGGGCTCAACAACATCAACACTTTGGAAGATATGAAGAAAGTTGAAAAGTGGGATACCGTATGGTTCAGCCAATGGGAACCTGCCGAAAAGAATACACAATATGCTCATGACTGCTATGTATACCATTTTGGTACCTGTCTGGATAAAAATGGCATGGATACGACCAATTACAACATAGAAGATGTCGATAAAAAGACGCTCCCTGACTTCAATCTCCTTGTTGCCGGTTTTCCATGCCAAGATTATTCTGTGGCCTCCTCCCTTGCCACATCAAAAGGGTTGGAAGGCCAAAAAGGTATTTTATGGTGGTCCATCAGGGAAACAATTGAAGAAAAAAAACCGCCATTTGTATTATTAGAAAATGTAGACCGTCTGATAAAGTCACCCGCGAAACAGCGCGGACGGGATTTTGGCATTATCCTTGCATGCTTTAGAGATGAAGGATATACGGTAGAGTGGCGTATTATTAATGCTGCTGAATACGGGTTTCAGCAGCGGAGAAGAAGGACTTTTATCTTTGCTTATAAAAACAGTACAAACTATCATAATGAACTCCAACAGAAAGCAGGCTACAGCAGGGATTCCAGTGTTGAAGATAAAAGAATAAGCATAGGGAATGTATTAATGAGAGATGGTTTTTTTGCTGAAACATTCCCGGTATATGAATCCGACACAAAAAAAATGCTGATTCAAGAACTTCCCAAAGAGCTGGGAGAACTTTCTAACTCCTTTCAATGCAATTTCCAAAATACCGGCATTATGAAAGACGGCATCATTTTCACCCTGAAGACAATGCCCAAATGCGATATACCACCGGTAACGCTTGGCGATATTATGGAAACAAAAGATGTGGAAGAACAATATTTTATACCTTTAGAGAAGCTTTACTATACAGAACATGATATAACGCATAGTGATGAGACACACGAAAGGTTACCAAAAGAAAGCCGCCAGACCTGGCAGTATCTCAAAGGAGCAAAAAAATTGCCCCGGAAGGCTGCTAATGGACATGAGTATATCTTTTCAGAGGGTGCGATTCCTATGATTGACAGGTATGACAAGCCCGCACGGACTATGCTGACCTCAGAAGGAAATTTCAGTCGTACTACACACATCGTAAAAGATAAAAAAACAGGCAGAATCCGATTACTGACCGCACAAGAAACAGAAAGAATCCAAGGTTTTCCGACCGATCACACAAAAAATTGTTTAGTCAATGGAAGAGTTGAAGAAATGCCGCTCAACAAACGAAGATTTATGATGGGCAATGCATTAGTTGTTAATCTGGTAAAACAGATGGAAGTGACTCTTTCAGAAATTTTTGAAAAAGAAGATAATGCAGGAAAAGTAATGCTGCTCCCTGCTAATAACCAATCAGATAAGACAGGGGCAAGAGCACAATCTCATATTTATAAAAAATCAGATTTAATCCGCCGTTTGAATGCCTATTTAAATAAACCATTAGGAGAAATAGATAATAAAGGACTGTTTTCCAAAATCCGGAAATTCAAGTCTCAAAAAGGAATAGCAGGGGCAATTGTTGAACAATGTATTTTAGGATATTCCCCGGATAATAAACAAGAGGCAGATTTGATTATAATTGATGGTCAAAAAGAAATCAGAACAGAGCTAAAGACGATTGGCATGACGATAAAGTCAGATCCATCAGAACATTTTACTGCAAAAGAACCCATGTCAATTACAGCCGTTGGTATTTATGATATTGCAAATCAGCAGTTTTGGACATCGCATTTCTGGGAAAAGCTTGAACATATGCTGATTGTTTACTACTATTATAAATCTGACCATACTGTTCCATCATATGAATATCGTCTGTTTCCATTAAAAGGATATGAATTTCATGAGTTTACAGACAGCGAAACAAATACCCTGAAACGAGACTGGGAACATGTTCAGCAATTATGTACTGAGATAACTTCCAAATATCCTAATCCTGGAACAAAAGAATGGAAAACTGCTGTACAGCAAGAGTATATAAATATTCACGGCCGGTTAAGACGGCTGCTGAGTTACATAGATTTAGCTCCCAAGTTCCCGCCCAGGTTCCGTTTAAAGAAACCTATGGTCTCAGCTATTATAGCTAAGCATTTTGGATACCGTCTTGAACAGCTACCGGAAGAATATCTGGAAATATCCGATGTTGATAAAAAATGCCATGAACTCACAAACCTTTATTCTGGGCAAACGATAGAACAGCTCTCGAAACAGTTCCATGTCCCTCTCCTCTCAAAAAAGGGAACGCCTAATAAATCAATTGCGGAAAGTATAATTGTAGCAATGTTTGGAGGGACATCAAAAAAACTAAATCAGGTAGAATTGTTTGATAAGTTTGGCCTTCTTGCCAAAACAGTGATACTGTCATCCAACGGCGGACATACAGAAGATATGAAACTATTCCACATTGATTTCCATGAAGTTACGCGCACAGAAGTTATGGATGAAGATGGAACCGAGAGAGAATATATATTCGAAGACTCCGAATTATATTCTTATTTTATAGACCACGAATTTTTGTGTATTGTTTTTGAAGAACCCGTCCCAGATTCTACAACCCATACAGACATACCGCTTTCCGTAAATAAGTTTATTGGATTTAAACGTTTGATATTTAGCGACTCATTTATAAATGAAACCGTGAGAAAACTCTGGACAGATATACGATACAAGGTCATAGGGAACCATCTTGTAGATATTATCCAAAAACGGAAAGATGGAACTACGATCATAAATAAAAACGGAGAGCCCAGTTCTTCGCCTAACTTTTTAAAGTCCAGTGAGAACGATGTGTTTGTACGTGGATCCGGCAGAGACGCATCAATGAAATATAAAACAGAATGTGTTAACGGTATTCAGATGCTTCCGCAGTATGTGTGGCTCAAGGGGTCATCAATCGTTGATGAATTAGATACTGTTCCTATGCTTTAAATATTAGAAAGGATTACTATGTTATGATTCTCCAGTCACATAGTAATCCTAACTTTTAATACTCATACTAATCTGCTGTTGCATAGGCGAAAATACAATTACAATCCACAGACAGCAACACGCTAGCCGTAACAGCAAGCATTATATTCTCACGCCTTCTTCTCAATATACCCTTTCGCCGTCAGAGCCTCCGCACAAAGCACCGCGCCGCCTGCTGCTCCCCGGACAGTATTATGGGACAATCCCACAAATTTATAATCAAAGAGTGTGTCCTCTCTCAAGCGTCCGATAGACACTCCCATACCGCCCTCATAATCTACATCCAGCTTCACCTGCGGCCGGTTGTCTTCCTCCAGATATTGAATGAACTGCTTGGGCGCGCTCGGCAGCCCTGCCTCCTGAGGATATCCTTTATAATTCACCAATTTTTCAATCAACTGCTCCTTGGTTGGCTTCTTCTCAAAATTCACGAACACTGCCGCGGTATGTCCGTTCAAAACCGGAACACGGATGCACTGACAAGTAATCTTTGGCAATTCTGCCTTCACAATCTGCCCGTTTTCCACCTTTCCGAGAATACGCAAAGGCTCCTGCTCGCTCTTCTCCTCCTCCCCGCCGATATAAGGGATGACATTCTCCACCATCTCCGGCCAGTCCTTGAACGTCTTTCCTGCACCGGAAATCGCCTGGTATGTTGTTGCTACCACTTCCTTCGGTCCGAATTCCTCCCATGCAGCCAAGCAAGGCGCATAACTCTGAATCGAGCAATTAGGCTTGACCGCAATGAATCCGCGTTCTGTTCCAAGACGCTTTCTCTGGTCTGCAATCACATCAAAATGCTCCACATTAATCTCCGGCACGACCATCGGCACATCCGGCGTCCAACGGTGCGCACTGTTGTTCGATACCACCGGTGTCTCTGTCTTGGCATATGCCTCCTCGATTGCCCGGATCTCATCCTTTGACATATCCACCGCACTGAAAACAAAATCCACGGTTTCCGCCACTTTCTCTACTTCGTTGACATTCAAAACTACCAGTTTTTTTACATTCTCCGGCATGGGAGTGTCCATCTTCCATCTGCCTCCCACAGCCTCCTCGTAAGTCTTCCCTGCGGAACGGGGGCTTGCTGCCACCGTAACCACCTCAAACCACGGATGGTTCTCCAACAGAGCAATAAATCTCTGGCCTACCATCCCTGTTGCACCTAAGATTCCTACCTTTAATTTCTTCTCCATAGTCCCTTCTCCTTCGTCTGCCACACAATCACTCCGCTACAAGATACGCCTCTTCCATTGCAATCACTTTCTCCATCGCCGCCTTGCCCGGTGCACCGATCACATCGCGCATCTCCACACAGGTTTTCATGCTCACTGCCTCATAGATATCTTCTTTAAACACCGGTGAAATTGCCCGGTACTCTTCCATCGTCAGATCATCCAATGCCTTGTTTTTCTCGATACAGTACAGAACCAACTGCCCCACAATCCCGTGCGCATCCCGAAACGGCACGCCATGATTCACCAGATAATCCGCAGCGTCTGTCGCGTTGGTAAATCCATGCTTTGCGCTGTCCGCCATTTTTTCTTTGCGGAATTTCATGGTTTCCAGCATCCCGGTAAATAATGCAAGGCATCCCTTTGTGGTATCCATTGCATCGAAAACCAATTCTTTATCTTCCTGCATATCCTTATTATATGCCAGCGGAATCCCTTTCATGGTAGTCAAAAGAGACATCAGCGCCCCGTATACCCGTCCGGTTTTCCCACGGACCAGCTCCGCGATATCCGGATTCTTTTTCTGGGGCATGATACTGCTTCCGGTACTGTAGGCATCGTCCAACTCCACAAACTGGTATTCATTAGAATTCCAGATGATAACTTCCTCTGAAAAACGGCTCAGATGCATCATCACCGTAGACATTGCAGAAAGCAGTTCAATAAGATAATCTCTGTCCGCCACCGAATCCATGCTGTTCAGCGTAGGCCCGTCAAACTTCAAAAGCTTAGCCGTATACTCCCGATCCAACGGATAGGTGGTTCCCGCCAGGGCCCCGGCCCCCAAAGGGCAGGTATTCATTCTGCGGTAAATGTCCTTCATCCGGGAACGGTCCCGCTTAAACATCTCGAAATATGCCCCCAGATGATGTGCCAGAGTCACCGGCTGTGCCTTCTGCAAATGCGTAAATCCAGGCATATAGGTCTCCGTATGCTCCTTCATCAATTTTAAAAGAGCCTCTAACAGACTTTTCAGCAGTCCGTCCAATTCCAAAATCTCGTCTCTTGTATATAATTTCATATCCAAAGCTACCTGATCATTGCGGCTGCGCCCGGTATGAAGTTTCTTCCCTACATCCCCAATCCGCTCGATCAGATTGGCCTCCACAAAACTGTGAATATCTTCATATTCTTCTGTAATCAAAAGCATTCCGCTCTCTACGTCCTCCTGAATTCCCTTCAGTCCATTGATGATCTTCTCTTTTTCTTCTCCGGTCAGGATGCCCTGCTTTGCCAGCATCGTTACGTGGGCGATGCTGCCCCGAATATCCTGTGCATAAAACCTCTTGTCAAATGAGATGGATGCATTGAAATCATATACCAGCTTGTCCGTCTCCTTCGTAAAACGACCGCCCCATAACTGTGCCATTTTTGTTTCCTCTCTTCTTTCTCTTTTCTAAGAAACAACTTTTCTTCATACAAAAGCAGGAAAAAACAGCCTTTCACAAGCAAACTTGTCTGGTCTGTTTTTTCATAATTGCTGCTGTTTTAAATAGTTATAAATATCGTATCACAAGAAAAGTCCCCTGTCCATAAGCAACTTCTCACAGTTTCACCCTTCCTTTCTGCGATTTTCCAGTGAAAACTGACAACCACAGTAGTCCTGACGATACAATCCATATTCCTCTGACAGCTCCACAGAACGCTTATATCCATTTTTCTTTTTAAAATCAGATACCAGATAAGGCACCCCCATTTCCTTCCCCAGAGCTATGCCGATTTCATTCAGCTTCTGCGCATTTTTCAAAGGACTGATACTAAGAGTCGTGGTAAAATAATCAAAACCACCCTCTTTGGCCTTACAAGCCGCCTCCTTTAACCGAAGGGCATAACAACGGAAACACCGTTCACCGCCCTCCTTTGTCTGCTCCAGTCCTGCTGCCATCTGGTAAAACTTCTCTTTGTCATAATCGCCTTCCATAAAGGAAATGGGATAGGACGTTTTTAACTGATGGATCAACATCCGCTGCTCTTCTACACGCTTATAGTACTCATTCTCCGGGTAAATATTGGGATTGTAATAGAACACCGTAATCTCAAAATATTCTGACAGATATTCCAGAACATAACTGCTGCAGGGTGCACAGCAGCTATGCAGCAAAAGCCTGGGCACACGTTCTTCTCCTGCCAGTCTTTCCAACACTTGATCCAATTCTTTTTGATAATTTATTTTCTGTGTCTGCATCCTGTTGTCCTCACACTCCCTCTACATCTAATATCCACAACATATGAAATCCCATTCCCCGTCAAAAATAACATTCATCTATGGATTCGCTGATTCCGAAACCCCGTATGTCTGATTTAGATGCTGTCGATTTAAGATTGCCACAGAAACCCTGGTAATGATTTCCGGCTCCAATTCCGTTGACTGCGGCACTTTCTTTCCGTTAATCATATCCAGCATCTGCAAGGCCGCAATTTTTGCCAGCTCCCGCACCGGATTTTCCGCCGAGGTGAGCGGCACTTCACAAAAGCCTGCAATATCCGAATTATCAATACTGATCACCGATAAATCATCGGGAACTTTTATCCCTTTCTTTTTGCAGACAGATAAGAACTTACTTGCCACATCATCATTATAACACACACATGCCGTGCAGCCTTCCATCCTGTCAACAATCCAATTTTCGCACCGCTTAAAATCAGACAGCATTTCCGTATCTATCCACACGACCCGTTTGTCGCGAATCCTGACATTCGCTTCCATCAGCGCTTCCAGGTATCCCGCATAACGCTCATGGCCCTGGCCGTCGTCACCTTTAAAAATTGCTGCAATATCGCGGTGTCCGCATTGCAATAGATAATTGGTCACCAGCTTTCCGGTCATTTTATCATTCAAACTGACATGAGGTGCATCCAACTGAGGATAAAAGCTGTTAATGAAAAGCACCGGAATCCCCCGTTCCATGACTTTTTTGTATAAATCTAAATTAGGATTTGGCAGCCCGCTTTTCGTCGTCTCAGCAATGACTCCATCCACTGTATTTTTATTTAAAATATTGTTCAAAATAAAACGTTCTTTTTCCACAGAATTATTGGTAACTGAAATCTGAAGACTGTATTCAGCATTTGAAAACTGTGCCTCCAGCTCCCTTAAAATAGAAGAAAAAATATATTCCTGTATGAAAGTAGTCATCACCGCAATCTGCATGGTCTTTTCTTTTTTCAAAGCCACCTGGTCCGCACTGCTGATATACGTTCCGCTCCCGCGGTATCTTTGTACGATTCCCTCCTCTTCTAGAACTGCAATCGCATGCCGCACGGTCTGTCTGCTGACCTGAAACCTTTGGCACAGCTTATTCTCCGATTCTACTTTATCTCCCGGTCTTAATTCACCACGTTCCAGACAATCTCTAATCCAGAAACAGATTTCCTTATATTTTGCAACCGATTCTTCCAATGTCCACCTCCATCATCTTGATAGCCTATTTATTATAGATACCATTTCTGATACAACTTCTCTCTAATATACAATACAACTTATCCTTTTACAATCCGTAAAATGTACTAAAAAGTAAATACAAGCTTTGTGCACATATACTTATCCCAACACAGCAATTCTGCCGTCCATTACCTTTGATATATAAACATGCGCCGCCGGGCGCACACAAAAAAAGCTGTCCACTGGCTTCCCATAGGAAACGGCAGCGGACAGCTTTTTACCTGTTATTAGCAAACAACTTTCTTCAGTCTGTTTTCAGCAAACAGTCTTTTTCAATCATTTTCAGTAAGCAATCTCGTTAATTTTTCTTCTTGCTTGATAATACATCAAATGTGACTGCTCCAAGAAGTACCAGACCTTTTACTACCTTTTGAAGGTCTGTAGACAATCCGATCAGGAACATTCCGTTATTCAGAATCCCCATTACAAACGCGCCGATAACTGCTCCTACTACAGTACCCACACCACCGGATGCCGCAGCACCGCCGATATAGCAGGCAGCGATTGCATCCAGCTCAAATCCGTCTCCGGCCTTTGGTGTTGCAGATGCATTTCTGGCTGACAGTACAATTCCTGCGATGGCTGCAAGAAATCCCATATTAGTATATACCCAGAAATACACTTTTTTCGTATCTATTCCTGAAAGCCTTGCTGCCTTTTCGTTGCCGCCAAGTGCATAAACCTGTCGTCCTGCAACCGTCTTGCTTGTAATAAAATGGTAGATTCCCACAATAACGCCCATCAAAATCAAGATAATCGGAATCCCATTGTATGCCGCAATCTTATAGAAGAAGAACCAGAGGATTGCAAGTGTTGCCGCTAATTTTATGCCTGTCTGCCATGTAGGAACCATTGCAAATCCATACTTTTGCTGTGTCTTAATATTCTTTAACTCTGCTCCGATTACCAGAACTGTAGCGATGACCGCTACGAGTATGGTAATGATATCCAGAGTCCCACCGCCGAATTCAATCTTACTTGTCATGAAAAAGCCTGCGCCGACCTTCACATAAGCATTTGGAAGAGGTCCTACTGTTTTAGATTCCAGCAATGTATAGGTCAGTCCACGTCCAATCAGCATACCAGCCAGAGTCACTACAAAAGGCGGGATATTCAGATATGCAATAAAGAATCCGTTAAATGCTCCAAATGCAATACCGACTAATATGGTAATCAAAAATGCAAGAGGAATATTCATATTATTTTCCACAATAAGTTTTGCTGCAACTGCGCCGCACAGTGCCACATAAGAGCCGACGCCAAGGTCTACGTTACCGGTCAGCACACAAAGCAGCATTCCGGTTGCAAGGATAATAACATAGCTGTTCTGCATGATCAGGTTATTCATATTCATTGGTGTTGCATTGGTGCCCCCTGTCATTACATAAAAAATCATAAAGATGGCAAGCATCGCAAAGACCATACCATATTGCTTCAAACTTAAATTTACAGTTTTCTTCTTTTCCATTATTCTTCCCCTTTCCTGTTATTATCCTGCATAATACATTTCATGATTCGTTCCTGAGACAAGTCTTCTTTTGATATTTCACCGGCAATACGCCCTTCGTTCAATACATAGGTTCTGTCACATGTTCCGAGAATTTCCGGCATTTCCGACGATATGACAATAACTGCCTTCCCGGATTTCGCCAAATCATTGATGGCACAGTAAATCTCGTATTTCGCACCCACATCGATTCCACGGGTAGGCTCATCCAAAATCAGCACATCCGGTTCTGTCAGCATCCATTTCGCCAGAATAACCTTCTGCTGGTTTCCTCCTGACAGACTTCCGACCGCCTGATGGATAGAATTGGATTTGATATTGATCATCTCTTTGTATTTTTCAGCCATCAAAATTTCTTTATTGGAATCCACAATCCCGTTTTGTGAGAAAAAGCTGCGCAAAGCAGCCAGTGACATATTCCATTTGATATCATTGAAAAGAACCAGTCCATAATTTTTTCTGTCCTCTGATGTATACGCGATTTTATGGTCAATGGCATCTTTTACACTCTTAATCTTCACTGGCTGCCCGTGCATTAGAACTTCTCCGGAAATCTTCTGCCCATACTGCTGCCCGAAAAGACTCATGGCAAATTCTGTTCTCCCGGCGCCCATCAATCCTGCCAGGCCGACAACCTCACCGGCGCGCACCTGAATGTTGATATCCTTCAGGACCTGACGGTGCGCATCCTCCGGATGATAGACATTCCAATGCTTCACTTCCAGGACCACATCCCCAATCGGACAGTCCACACGTTCCGGATAACGGTTCGTCAGCTCACGCCCAACCATTCCTTTTATGATTCGGTCTTCCGAAAAATCGTCCACACCCTTCGTCAATGTTTCAATTGTCTGACCGTCACGGATGACCGTGATTGCATCCGCCACATAGCTGATCTCATTCAGCTTGTGAGAAATGATGATACTTGTGATACCCTGTTTTTTCAGCTTTAACATAATCTCCAAAAGCTGTGCGCTCTCCTCGTCATTGAGGGCAGCCGTAGGCTCATCCAGAATCAGAAGGTCTACTTTTTTTGCCAGTGCCTTTGCGATTTCAATCAATTGCTGTTTACCCACACCCAGAGAATTAATTGGTGCTTCCAGGTTTTCATGGCCCAGGCCGACCTCCTCAAGCATCTTCTGCGCCTCGTTGCGGGTCTGTGTCCAGTCAATGACCCCCTTCATCTTCATCTGTTCATTACCCAGAAAAATATTTTCCGCGATGGACAGATATGGACTGAGCGCAAGCTCCTGGTGGATAATTACGATTCCTTTTTTCTCACTGTCCTTGATGTTACGGTTCTTGACTACCTCCCCGTTATACACGATGTCGCCTGTATATGTACCAAAAGGATAGACACCGGACAGCACATTCATCAAGGTTGATTTTCCGGCTCCGTTTTCACCGCATAGCGCATGAATCTCACCGCGTTTTACTTTCAGGTTTACATCGTTCAACGCCCTCACACCTGAGAATTCCTTGACAATATGTTTCATCTCCAGAATATAATCTGACATTTTCTCAACTCCTTTCCTTTAATTTGCATTGTGAATATCTTCCTCGCTGTAATATCCACTGTCAATTACAAGTTCTTTGTAGTTATCCTTATCCAGTGACAATGGTTCGCATAGATAAGAGGGCACGACCATTTTTCCATTGTCATAAGTCTCCGTGTCATTGACCTCCGGCTCGCTGCCGTTCATAACCGCCTCAATCATTCCGGAACACTTCTCGGCAAGAAGCTCCGTATTTTTGAAAATTGTTGCCGTCTGCTTACCCTCAATGATGTTCTTGACAGCCATGACTTCCGCATCCTGTCCTGTGATGATAGGCCAATCTTCCTCCGTATATCCGGCTGCCTCCAATGCTGCCTTGATACCGTAGGCAAATCCGTCAAATGCAGAACAGCAGATATCCAGTTTTTCGTTGGCATAGAATCCTGATAAATAATTTTCGCAGTTTTGCAGCGCTACCTCCTGGGACCACCTTAAAATACAGGTGTCTTCAAAGGAAGTCCTCCCCGATTTGCACACTAATGTGCCGTCATCCAGATATTTCTGCAATACGCTCATCACACCTTTATAGAGAAGAACCGCATTGTTGTCATCCGGTGAACCCATGAAAAACTCGATTGTCTGCGGCTCTGTGGCCTCCTTGAGATTCGCTTTTTCTTCGATATACTCCCCAATTTTCCTGCCCACTCCCTCGTTGTCAAAGGATGCGTAATAACTGACTGCATCGGTATTCATTAACAAACGGTCATAGGAAATAACAGGAATCCCCACATCCTTGGCAGTCTGCAGCGCATTGATCAATGCGGAGGAGTCCACCGCTGCAACGACCAGGCAGTCTACATCTTTGGCAATCATTGTCTCAATCTGCGCAAGCTGAACTTGTACATCATCCTCCGCATATTGAAGAAATACATCATACCCAAGTTCCTCCAACCGTGCTTTCATGTTACGGCCATCTTTAATCCACCTTTCTGAGCTTTGCGTTGGCATGGCCACGCCAACTGTTTTCCCGTTGCTGCCTTGTTTTTCCCCACCGTCACCTGAGCTGTCGCTTCCACATCCTGTAAATGCGAGAGAAAGTGTCATGACTGCCATGAGAGCTACGCTGAGAATCCTTTTCTTCATGCTTTCTACCTCCTTTTTCCTTTCAAGCATCTATATTTTATAGTTATATTGTACTGTACAAGTTTAACTTTTTCAAGACGGAATATATCACAATTTTAAATACAACTTTTTGTGCATGTTTCAATTTTAATCGTATTTTATCCTGTAGTTGTATATGTACAACTATACATTATTACAATATTCTATTTTTATCTCTTATAACAGTATTGTGCCATACAAATTTCATTTTCTCAAAACGAAACGCAACTCATATATTGAAATCCAATATTGTTTTATCGTTTTTCGATAATTTTATATTGATTTTCATCTCACACAATGTTATAATTCCAAAAAAGATGGGCTGGCAATGAAAGCATACGTGAAAGTATTGAACATAGTTTCATATAGACAACGACAAATTATTTTGTTCTTTGCTGCAAAAGCGCTTCTGCAACATCCGGCTCCGCATCATCCAGGAGGTCATATCATATGCACGGTGAAAAACTGATTCAGGTAACGAAGATTCTGTTAGATATCATGTTTTATAGTGGAATTTTAGTCATTGTAACACTTCCGATATCTCTAAGATACGCAGGCATTTATTATTCCAGTGCCTTTCAGGAATATTATGTACTGATGCTCATCATATTTTTCTTATCCGGGATATGCGGACTTTGGATTGTAGGTCAATTGAGAAAAATGATGCGCACGGTGATACAAAAGAACTGTTTTGTTTATGAAAATGTGAGAAGCCTGAAGATGATGGGCATTGCCAGTGCACTCATCACAATACTGTTTTTTATAAAATGTTTTTATCTTCCCACTCCGGCAACATTTATCATCGTACTCACCTTTTTTATAGCCGGGCTGTTCAGCGAAGTCTTGTCTTTCGTATTTGCCGAAGCCATCCGTTATAAAGAGGAAAATGATTTAACAATATAGGAGGCCAACTAATATGGGAATTATCGTAAATCTAGACGTCATGATGGCCAAACGGAAGATCGGTGTCTCTGAACTGGCAAAGGAAATCGACCTTACGATGGCTAATCTATCCATTTTGAAAAATAACAAAGCCAAGGCCGTTCGCTTCACCACACTGGATGCCATCTGTAAGGCGCTCCACTGCCAGCCTGGGGATATATTGGAATATGTGGAGGATGAGGAAGAGGATTCAAAGCCTATCTGACCTGCCGCCGGAGACTCCTCTATACACCACGTTATATAAAGCAACATATAAACCACAACAATCCACTGAAAGGAGATTACCATGGAAAATACAAATCTACCGGAAAATCCCGCAGCTTTACAAAACACGACTGAAAAGCCGGCCGAAAGCCCTCTGCTCCTGTTCATGAAACATCATTTTGCATGGTTTGCAGGAACTGCCTGCCTGTATGCATTCCTCTACACCTTCTGCATGTACGACAATCCGGCGGGAATCACCTATCCCATCGCTGTGGCCGCGACAATCCTGTTTTCTGTATTGTGGCTTCGCAAAGCAGGCCTAAACATAAAACGAGAATTATGTTTCTATTTTGCTGCCATGCTCCTTCTTGGAATTTCCACCTGCATGACCACGAATATGCGGATTCATCTTTTCAATACAACCGGAATCCTGCTCTTATTCTGTGCCGCAATGCTGCATCAGATGTATGAAGATCACCGTTGGAGCTTTCCTGTATATGCAAAACAATTGCTGATTTTTTTTGGGACTTGTATTGTCACCTTGTTCAAACCATTTGAACACCTGCTGTTCTATTTATCTCAAAAGCAGAAAAACAGGAACCCAGATGAAAAAAAGCAGGCATCTGCAATCCTCACTGGTATTGCCATCGCCGGTCTCTTCCTGTTGTGCGTATTGCCGCTTCTGATTGGCTCTGACATGGTTTTTGCCAAATATTTTAGAACCTGCTTTACCGCTCCGGACATCGGCGCTGGAATCCAGATGTTTTTCTGCTTTATCTCCGGTTTCCTTTTCCTCTATGTGGGTTTTGCCGCACTGTTCAGACAGAACCTAAAAGATGCAGAAAAAAAGGAAAGGCACCGCGCAAATGCCCTGACAGGAATCACATTTACCACAATACTTGCCTTCACCTATGTCATCTATTCTGGCATCCAGGTTGTATTCCTGTTCCTGCGCCAGGGTCTCCCCAACGGGTTGACCTACTCCCAGTATGCCCATCAGGGATTCTGGCAGCTTTTGACCGTAAGTCTGATCAATATCGTCACCGTACTGGTCTGTGTACAAGTTTTTGAAAAACACGCTGCCCTGAAAATCCTGTTGCTGGTGATTTCCGTCTGCACATGCATCATGACTGTGTCGGCAGCATACCGGATGCTGCTTTATATCAGTATCTACAATCTCACCTTCCTGAGAGTCCTGGTACTGTGGTTCCTGGGTGTGCTGACATTGATCATGGGAGGAATCATGGTCAGCATTTGCCGTGAGACGTTCCGCCTGTTCCAGTATATCGTGGCTGTTGTCACATGCTGTTATATCCTATTCTCTTTTGCAGGGATTGACGGAGTCATTGCCTCCTACAATATTGAGCATGCAAAACAGCTTAGCTGGCAGGATGTTTCCTATCTGATGTATGGATTGTCCGAGGATGCGCTGCCCTGCATAAAGCAGCTCTCCGAAATACCTATGGAAAAATATATCTATACGGAGGACGACCACTATTACTACCGGGAAACACCTTATGAAAATAAGAGTCAGGAAGATTTGGAGAAATATGAAACCATCGGCGACTATTTAGGACCGGAATTTCGTGCTTATATGGAACGAATTGTAAATAGAGGGAAACCTTCTCTGCGGAAATGGAATTTTTCGCAGGCCCGCGCCTGGAAAGCCGCGGTTGAATATCTGGAAGAACCTTAAAATTCTCGCAATAGCCATAACGCTATATCACACTGCGCTCTCTAATTTTATACTATGATATCAAATCAAGGTTACTATGCCTGCTTTTGCGGGTCATATAGTAACCTTTTTTGAATGTTCAAACTTTTTAAATTCATATGAAACCTTTTGGCTCTCAACTTTGTCTAATATGTAAGGCGCCACGAAAGAGACGGAGTTCTCAGACACAGCAAGGAGGTTTTTCCATGAGATTTTTAGTCAAAAAAGCCAAACGCCATGACAATCATGCGTTTATGTTATTAATGGAAAGTCAGAAGCTTACAATGTACAAAGTTGCCAGAAGCTATCTGAAATCGGATGACGATGTTGCCGATGCGATCCAGGAGACGATCCTAACCTGCTATGAAAAGCTGGACACCTTGGAAAATGAACAATATTTTAAGACCTGGCTTATCCGTATCCTGATCAACAAATGCATTGATATATTAAATACCGGCCGGAGGGAATGCCCCACAGAGCCATTGCCGGAACAAGGAGGGACTTGCGTGTCACTGGAAAATTATGAATTTTATGAGTTATTAAAATCCCTGGATGAAAAATACCGCATCATATTGGTTCTCTATTATGTTGAGGGATTCAAGATTAAAGAGATCGCGCAGATTTTGGATTTGGAAGAAAATACGGTGAAGACCCGGCTTTCCAGGGGGCGAAAGCAGCTTGCCCGTGAGTATCGGTTCGAGCCGGCCCCATGTATCGGCCAGGCGGCCCGCTGAAAGGTTCCATATTAATGTACACTTATTGATCTATTCATGTTCAATAGGGTACAAACAGAAAGACAAATATGCAATAAACTCCCCCAAAAATTGCTGTAATAAAGGAGGCTTATCATATGAGAAGAACATATTCCAATCAGGAAATGACAAGAATTTTACAACAGGAACTGGTTATTCCTGAGCAGGTAGAGCATGGCATGCAGAATGCATACATGAAGCTTGGTATCAAGCTCCCCAAAAAAACTTCTTTTTTCAGGAGACGTAAAGCCCTGCGTGTCCTGGCGGCAGCTGCAGTCCTGGCAGCCGGTTCCTCTGTCGTTGTATTTGCAGCGAATAAGCTGTTATCAGCAAATCTGGTCAAAGAACAAGGAACCGTCACATACGACCTCACGGTAGACCATGAACAGACCGCCCACGAAGTTGAAGTAACCCCCACCTATATGCCAGAGGGTTATCAACTGATGGATGAAGAGGATCCGTTGAGTGGAAAATGGCACAATAACGAGACCGGAGGCTCTATCACCATCGTTTCAGCAAATGCCGCGGAGTTGGATAAAGAGAGTCGTCTGGGGCAGATAGACTGGCTCATCCGCGGCATGAAGGAAGAAAATCTGAAAGAAGAATTAGAAATCAACGGCATGAAGGTAGCCTTATTCCTGTCAGAGAGTCCCTATGTAGACAGTGATAAAACAACGGCAAACGCCATGCTATTCAATGAAGAGGAAGGATATCTGGTTGAAATTTTTAATATGGACAGTCATCTTCCAATAGAGGAAACCATAAAAATCGCAGAAGGACTGGATATCCGTGTTCTGGATTCCACCGTTCCCTATGCAACAGAGGAAGAAATCAACGCCCTGCTGACAGAGCAAAAGGCCGCGCAAAGACAACTGCAGGCAGAGATGAGGCCGGAACTGCTGGCGGACAACAATTTCTTTTCCATAGGCGAAGAATTGAAAATACCTTTCACTGCCGCTGAAGACGGCAGCGCACCAGATGATATCCGTTACACCGTAGAGGCCATAGAAATCAAAGACTCACTGCCGGTTTCCGAATATCCTTCAGAGAATTATCCCAACTATGACGCTCAGATGGCAAAATGGATGAATGAAGACGGCAGTCTCAAACCTCACGAACGTTTACGATTTTCCCGGGAGTCCACTGAAAATCCAACAATTGAGCCAACAATAGAAACCGTAAATTCTAAATTTGTAGTTTTGCATATGAAGATAAAGAACAATAACAAAGCCAACCACCGGTATGATGATGAATTCCCTGTAGCTCCTGATGTCAAATATCTGAGTAAGGATGCAGCAGGAAGCTACCTGCGTGATCCTGCAAATGATGATAAATATAGACCTGCAAATGAAAACTATGACCTGCAGTACGGCCATCCTGTATACTTTGATAAAATGTATTACACCGAAGGCTTTGAGCGCTTAAAAGACGCTTATTTTGTTCCTTTAGAGCCCGGTGAAGAGATGGAATATACCATCGCTTATGTAGTAGATGAAGACCGGTTAGAAGACGCATTTTTCCAATTTTATACAGGCTACGGCGGATGGCCGGTTGCGGAAGGCAAGCAGGAGTATGTCTATGTGAAAGCGAAACAGTAAACACAAGAAGGAGGCGCGGTGAAAATCCGTCCCTCCTTTTTCATGTACTTTCAATCGTGCTCCTCCCATGCACCGATAAATTTTTTTCTCATAATGTAATATATACCTATTGATTGGAGTGTCTGCATGGAACCAATACTGGAACTTAAAAATATCAATTATGCATACCACAACCTGGACGGAGAAACCAAAGCACTGACAGATATCTCATTTTCTGTATTCCCCGGGGAGTTTGTCGCCATCGTAGGACCCTCCGGATGTGGGAAATCCACACTGCTGTCTATCATCTGCGGCCTCATTGAGCCAGAAAAAGGACTGATCAAACTGAGTGGGAAATATCTCAGAGACAGCACCACCAACATCGGCTATATGCTGCAGCACGACCACCTTTTTGAATGGCGTACCGTATATAACAATGTGCTCCTTGGCCTGGAAATCCAGCACATGCTCTCCGCCAAATCCCGTGGGCACGCTCACGAACTTCTGGAATTGTACGGGCTAAAACAATTTGAAAATGCAAAACCCTCTGAGCTTTCCGGCGGAATGCGCCAGAGGGCCGCACTGATTCGGACTCTCGTGCTGGACCCGGACATTTTATTGTTAGATGAACCGTTTTCTGCCCTGGATTATCAGACCCGTTTGTCCGTTAGCAACGACATCGGCCAGATTCTCCGCAATGCCCACAAGACTGCTCTTCTCGTGACACACGATCTGTCCGAAGCAGTCAGCCTGGCTGACCGGGTCATCGTCCTGACCTCACGCCCTGCCACGATTGCAAAGGACGTCAAGATCACTTTTGAATTGGAAGAAGATACGCCCATGTGCCGCCGAAATGCACCGGAGTTCAAACATTATTTCAATCTTATCTGGAAGGAGTTGAATACCAATGCCTGATATCTATACCGAACCACATAAGGCGTCCGGGTTTCCTGGTGGTCATGAACACCTGCCCGAAGTTTCTGCCGGCCAGCAGCGTTATCTGCATGGCCGAAAAAAGCACCGACGCATTGTCCGTGCCTCACGTGCCGCAATTCTGTTGGCTTTTCTTTTTTTATGGGAATTTACTGCCAATGTGGGAATCATAGATTCTTTCATTTTCAGCAGTCCCTCCCGCATTGCCCTCTGCTTTTGGGAAATGGTAAAGGACAAAAGTATTTTCCTACATCTTTGGAGTACTCTTTATGAAACCATTGTCAGTTTCCTTCTGACAACTGCCGTCAGCATCCTGGCTGCCGTACTGCTCTGGTGCAGCAGCAAACTCTCAGAAATCCTGGACCCCTATCTGGTCGTGCTGAACAGCCTTCCAAAGTCGGCGTTGGCTCCTCTCTTAATCGTTTGGCTAGGTGCCACCCAGACTACCATCATCGTAGCGGGAATGTCCGTCGCCATCTTCGGAAGCATATTGAGCCTGTATACCAGTTTTATCGGCGTAGACCCTGAAAAAATAAAACTCATCTATACCCTGCGCGGAAATAAATGGCATGCACTCACCAAAGTCGTACTGCCAAGCTCCATTCCCGCAATCATCAGCAACATGAAAGTCAATATCGGACTTTGCCTGGTGGGCGTCGTAATCGGTGAATTTCTCGCTGCAAGAAGCGGGCTGGGATATCTGATCATCTATTCCAGTCAGGTCTTTAAAATGGATTGGCTCCTGATGTCCATTGTCCTCCTCTGCATCATGGCCATGTTCCTATACGCCCTGATCAATCTATTAGAAAACTTTTATAAAAAACATCTCTCATAAGAAACGACCTATGAAAATATCAAAAGTAAACAATGTCCGAAATGATGCCATATATCGCACAATTTCGGACATTGTTCCATTCTTCCCAGATTTTAATTAATCACATTTAATCCTCTGCCCCATCTTCATAAACAGAAAAACTCATTTCCAAATCACTTTTTACACTGTCTCCCATCAAATCCTCAACATAATTAAAATATCCGTCATTTCCCTTTGTTTTCATCCAAAACTCAATGGATTTTTCCAGTCTCAGCAAGCACTTCACCGGTTCTGCAAAATAACTTTCCAAATCCTCTTTGGAACTTAAATCGTAGGTTTCCTCCAGAGTTTCCCTAACCTCGTCATTGGTAAACGGGTCAAAGCTCATCAGCAGTCCTCTTGCCAAAGCCTCATTTTCCTCTGACTGAAGATTACCAAGATCATACTCCGTATCTGTCAGATATCCGTCAACAGTCAATAGACAGATATGGATTGCCTCGATTGCCCTCCGGCTGTCTCTCTTTTCATTTTCACGGTGAAGCTTCAGCATATTCGACTCCATAGGAAACAAAAGAAGAGCATACTCCTCTTCATCCCCCTTTTTCATAATACCAAATTTCTGTGACATCCTGCTGCTGATTCTGTCAAAGTTATATCGATTAATTTTTTTCTTCATTCTTATTCACTCCTTCTATCTACGCAATGCAGTACCAGTGTATCATGTTCCCCTAAATCCGGCAAGAGTTTCAAACAGGCTTTACACTAAAATCTCTTTTTGCTATAATCCTAAAAGGAAAGAAATCATTTACCAACAGGAGAATCTATTATGAAATTAACAGTTGATTTAAAGGAAAACAGTTACCCTATTTACATTGAAAATGGTATTTTGAAAAATGCCGGCAGCTATATTTCCAAAATTTTTCAGGGGCGGCGTATCATGATTATCTCAGACGATAACGTGTATCCTCTATACGGCGAAATGCTGATCACCACTTTATCCTCCTATGAATGTCACAGCCTGATCCTCCCCCACGGAGAGCAGACCAAAAGCTTCCAGACACTGCCGCAGATTTATTCTGCCATGCTGGATGCAAAAATTTCCCGAAGCGATTTGGTGATTGCTCTGGGCGGCGGAGTCATCGGTGACCTTGCCGGATTTGCAGCGGCCAGTTTCCTGCGCGGGATAAAACTGGTTCAGATTCCCACTTCCCTCCTGGCCCAGGTGGATTCCTCTGTAGGCGGAAAAACTGCGGTAGACCTTCCTCAGGGCAAGAACCTGGTGGGCGCATTCTACCACCCCAAGCTGGTTCTGATTGACCCTGACGTACTGGACACGTTGCCGGAACGTTATATTCATGACGGTATGGGAGAAGTCATCAAATACGGCTGTATCAAAGACGCTTCACTATTCCGTACTCTGCAAAATCATGTGTCCTTTGAGGATTTAAAAGATGAACTTGCCTCGGTTATCTCCCGCTGTGTGGATATTAAACGAATCGTTGTAGAGCAGGACCAATTTGATACCGGTGAAAGAATGCTCTTAAACTTCGGACACACGCTTGCCCATACTATCGAACAATATTACCATTATGAGCGCGAAAGCCACGGAGAAGCGGTTGCCATCGGCATGTACCAGATTACCAAAATTGCAGAAGAAAAGGCATTGACCCCGACTGGCTGCGCCGAAGCCATAAAAAATGTACTCGCCGCTTATGGCCTTCCCACTGCATGCGGGCTTCCACTCTCAGACTTAATCGGAGCCATTACATTGGATAAAAAGAACCTGAATAATCATTTGAATGTAGTTCTGCTGCATGAAATCGGAGACAGCTATGTTCACCCCACTGATATCACTTTCTTCCATGGCGATTTTCTTGTCTAAAATTAAGGAGACCTCTCATGAAATACGACTGTCTGATCATAGACGATGAAGAACTGCTTGCCAACAGCACAGCAGAATATTTCAACCTATTTGGGGTAAACACCGCAGTTGTGTACTCTGCTTCCCAATGCCGTGAATTTTTCAAAGAACATACTGCTCAGCTACTGCTGCTCGACATCAATCTTGGAGACAGCAGTGGCTTCATTCTGTGCAAGGAGCTCCGTGAAAAAACAAAAATCCCAATCCTTTTCATCTCTGCGCGCACAAGCGATGACGACATGATTGCAGCGCTCAACATTGGCGGAGATGATTATATTCAGAAGCCCTATTCTCTCGGTGTCCTGCTTGCCAAAGTAAAAGTAGTCCTAAAACGTTATGGCGAGAGTATGGATACCAGATATTCCGACGGACATCTGACCGTAGATTTCAATGCCAGAGAGGTTTTAGTTGACGGTATCCCTGTCAAAATGACCTCTCTCGAATTTAAATTATTATCCTATCTCGTCAGGCATGAAAGCAAAACTATTTCAAAGCAAGAACTGTTTGAAGAAGTCTGGGAGGATAAATTCACAGGCGACGGAACACTGAATGTCCACATCCGCAAAATACGGGAAGCCATCGAACGAACTCCTGGCAAACCAGAATATATCATTACGGTCTGGGGCGACGGTTATAAGTTCATCGGAGGAATACAATGAAAAAGCAGACTTTTCTCACCGCTCTTCTATTCATTTCCGCACTGGAAATCATAGCGCTCCTCTTCTTTGCTGCCCAGAGTACAAACTTTATGCAGGATACCATCCTGGTCAATGAAGCCGTTCAGTCTGTACAGGCAGACTGGAATACCATAGAAAATCATAAAAATCAGACCACTCTTGATTATACAGTACTCGACATAGACGGAGTAATCCGGTTCAAAACGAAATCCGGTTTAAGTGAAAGTATCAGCCAGGCTGTCAAGCACAGGGATACCATACTCGATATCCAAAGCAATGATTCTATCGTTGGAAAAATCATCATTGATAACAACAGTGCCCAGATGTTTCAAGCATCCAGACAACACTTTTGTATTCTCCTGTCTGCTGCCATCCTCTTACAATGCATTCTTTGCATCGGATACTCCATCCATTTGAGCCGGACGATGATTAAACCTTTTGAACGGTTGAAAGGCTTTGCAGAGCGCATCGCGGAAGGCAACCTCGAGATTCCTCTTGAAATGGACCGTCAAAATCTGTTTGGGGCATTCACAGAAAGTTTTGACATTATGCGTTCGGAGCTGAAAAAAGCAAAAATGGCGGAAGCACAGGCAAATGCAAGCAAAAACGAATTGGTCGCCAGGCTTTCCCATGATATCAAGACGCCTGTTGCAAGTATCAAGGCCGCCGCAGAAGTAGGGGCCGCCCTCGCAGATAACGAGAAAATGAAAAAGAACTATCTCCAGATTGTCCTCAAGGCGGATCAGATCAATACCTTAATCACCAACCTGTTTACCGCAGCCTTAGGAGAACTGGAGCAAGTTTCTGTTGTACCGACGGATTTGAACAGTGAAGATTTGAAAATCATTCTTGAAAATTCCAACTATCTCCACCGCGCCTCAATTCCTGATATCCCCGATTGTATTTTATATGCGGATAAACTTCGTTTGCAGCAGGTATTCGACAATATTTTTTCCAACTCTCATAAATATGCCGACACGGAAATCGAGATGACCATATTCCAGGACAGTCACTTTCTCACCGTCAGTATCGAAGATTACGGCGGCGGCATTCCGGAGGAGGAACTGCCGCATCTGAAGGAACGGTTCCGGCGTGGCAGCAATACACAAAATATAGAAGGCGCTGGCCTTGGCCTTTATATTTCTGACTATTTCATGACGGAAATGCAGGGTGAGCTCACCGTTGCAAATGGTAAAAATGGATTGAACGTCAGTGTATGGATTCCTTTAGGCGGTACAATTTAAGCTCTTTCTAAGTGTACTCTGTCGATTTAAGGAATCTTTAAGGTTTGGATAAAGACATTTAAGAATTGAAAAAATAGAATAGAGCGTGCAAAGGAGGTTTGACATGAAAACAATACTACTAAAAACTGACCATTTAAGCAAATCCTTTTCCAACGGCGGGATTTTGCAGCACGTTCTGAAAAATATTGATTTGGAGCTCTATGAAGGCGATTTCACAGTCATCATGGGCGCGAGCGGCGCCGGTAAATCCACTCTGCTCTATGCCCTCTCCGGAATGGATACACCGTCACTCGGTACGATTACGTTTGGAAATACCATAATCTCCGATTTAAACCAGGACGAACTCGCTATATTCCGCCGGGAGCATTGTGGATTCGTCTTCCAACAGATTTACCTGATTGACGGAATGTCTGTCATGGACAACGTTTTGGCGTCGGGTCTGCTTGTGAATAAAAACAAAAAAACTCTCATCGACAGGGCCAAAGAATTATTTGCAGCAGTAGATATCCCCGAAGAAACCCAAAAAAAGTTTCCCACCCAGATTTCAGGCGGAGAAGCCCAGCGCTCAGGCATTGTCCGCGCACTCATCAACAGCCCCAAAATCCTGTTTGCAGACGAGCCTACCGGCGCTCTCAATTCCAAAACCGGACTCGATGTTCTCAACACGCTCACAAACTTCAACGAACAAGGACAGAGCGTCGTCATGGTAACTCATGATATGCGTTCCGCACGCCGGGGAAATCGTATTTTATACTTAAAAGATGGTTCGATTTTAGGCGAATGCAGACTTGGAAAATACGAACATGGCAATATGGAAAGACATGAAAAGCTTTCCGCTTTCCTTTCTGAAATGGGGTGGTAACATGAGAAAAAGTTTTCTTCTTGCACATGCCAACCTGCGCAAGTCAAAGGGACAGATAGCCGCTATGGCTGTTCTCTTGCTGCTCGCCGCGGCCATACTCAATCTCTGGCTCATGTTGTCCATGGACTACAAGCAGAACTTTGAGCGAAGCCATGACAGACTGAATGATGGGCACGTAACCATTGCGGTAGACAACGACGATACCAATACAAAAGAAGTCATGAAGGAATTTCTGACGCAGACTCTTGAAAATGATAAGCGCACCACCGATTTTTCTCTGGATGATTCCATGCACATGGTTGGTTCCTTTGACTATAATGGCGGTGAAACCAATGCTGAACTCATCTTCCTCGAAAAAGAACAGGCCCTTTCCCGTCCAATCGGAAAAGTGGAAATCGTCGAGGACAGCCAGATTGAGAGCGGCATCTATATGCCCATGTTATACAAATCTGACGATATCGCAATTGGGAAAACAATAGAAGTCTCTATCGGAAGCAACAAGGTTTCCTATACTGTATGCGGCTTTTTCAACAGCATTATGGCCGGTTCCCATAATTGCTCTCTCTGCGAACTGATTTTGACCAAAGACAAATATGACGAGCTGAAAGAGACTGGCTATGCTCCCCAGTCCACCCTATGTTCTGTCCGGATTACAGATAAAACGCAAAGCGAGGACTACGAGGCGATGCTGAAAAATACGGTATCCTCCCGCTATCCTGCCGTTCGGTCCGTAAGCAATTCCTACACGCTTGTTTCACAGTCACGGTATATCGCACAAATGATCTGCTCAGGCGTTATGAGCGCAATGGCCTTTTTCATACTCCTGATCGCACTCGTTGTCATATCCTCGAATATCATCAATTATATTCAAGAAAATATGCAGAACCTGGGTGCGCTAAAAGCTGTTGGTTACACGAGCAGGCAGCTAATCGGTTCACTCTTGCTGCAGTTTCTGGGTCTTACCTTGATTTTTTCCGCAGCAGGCATTGGAATTTCCTACTGTTTATTCCCTTTTATCAATACCATGATGATCTCACAGACAGGTATCCCATACACCATCCATTTTCTGCCGCTGCCCTTGCTGCTCACGCTATGCATCTCATGTGGTACTGTTGCGCTCGTTGTTTGGCTGTCTTCACGCAGAATCAAGAAGGTAGAGCCTATCGTTGCACTTCGGCAGGGAGTCCAGACACACAATTTCAGGCGCAATCATGTTCCACTGGAAAAGACCCGTGTCCCCCTTCATGCTGCCCTTTCTTTAAAAACAACATTCTCCGGCATGAAGCATAATATCACGGTCTGCGTCACCATGCTGGTGCTCTCTCTCGTCTTAGTATTTTCAGGCTTGATGACAGAGAATATGATTATGGATATGACCCCTTTCCTCAATCTCATCGCAGGTGAAATATCGGACAGCTGCATCAATGTCAATGAACGAATCGAAAAGGATTTTCTGGCAGCAATGAATGATGACCCGCGTGTCGAAAACATATATCTCTATCATTCCATAGAAGTACGTCACGTTGGCGGCATCGGACTGACTGCAACGATGTGTGATGATTTTTCAAAAGCAGATAATCAGAGTGTTGTATTTGAAGGACGGTTCCCAAAATATGATAATGAGATTGCTCTGGCCGCAAAATATGCGAAAGAAAAGAACCTTAACATCGGAGATGAAATCACCATCACAATTGACGGAAAAGAAGCCGTATATCTCATCTCTGGGTTTACACAGATCAGTAATAATCTCGGCAAAGACTGCCTGCTTACAAGGGCCGGATATGAACGGCTGAGCAATCTGCCAAATACCAGTTATTATCTGCACTTTGTAGCTGGAACTGATATTGATGATTTTAATGCAGAAGTAAAAGAGCAATTTGGAAATGAAGTAAACGCCACCATTAATGTGGACACAACGATTTCCGGTGCGGCTTCCGTATATGTATCGCTTATGACAGTCATTGTCATCGCCATCCTCATATTGAGCGCTATCGTAATCGCATTCGTTCTGTATCTGCTCGTACGCACAATGATAAGCCGTAAAAGGCGTGACTACGGGATTTTGAAAGCACTTGGTTTCACCACCCGACAGCTTATCCTGCAGACCGCACTAGTCTTTATGCCGGCACTGATTCTCTCCACTATCGTTGGCGTAACCATATGTTGTTTTATCATCAATCCGCTGACTGCACTGTTTCTTGGCAGCATCGGAATCGTAAAATGTACCTTCACCGTTCCTGTGGGGCTCATTGCAGTCATGGCAGCCGGACTGATTGCGTTCGCCTTTGCAATTTTATGTTTATTGTCACTGAGAATTCGGAAGATTGCGCCGCGGGCGCTGTTAGCGGGGGAATGAAGAAAAAAGCCGAGGTCACACCCCCGGCTTTTACTCTGCCTGCCTTTTTCACTGCACCGACAAATTCGTATACCCCATCAAGCTCAAATCCACCTGCCGTGCCGCCTCTCTTCCTTCCCGGATAGCCCACACCACAAGGGACTGCCCCCGGTGCATGTCCCCGGCTGTAAATACATGTTCCACATTCGTCTGATATTCCCCGGCCGCCGTCTTTACATTCGTCCTTTCATTCAGTTCCACTCCGAATGCCTTGGAAACATAAGTCTCACTCCCAAGGAAACCCGCCGCAATGAGCACCAGGTCCACATCCACCGTATACTCACTCCCGGCAATCTCCGCCATCACCATACGCCCGGTCTTTTCATCCTTCTTCGATTCTAGCTTCACCAACACCGCCTTGCAGACTGCACCTTTTTTGTCCTTTATAAACTCCTTCACCGTGGTGGTATACACCCGCGGGTCGTGCCCGAATAAGGCGATAGCCTCCTGCTGTCCGTAATCAGTCTTGCAGATTCGCGGCCACTCCGGCCAGGGGTTATCCTCCGTCCTTTCATCCGGCGCCTTAGGCATCATCTCCAATTGTAGTACTGATTTTGCGCCGTGCCGGATGGCAGTTCCAACACAGTCATTTCCCGTATCACCGCCGCCGATGACCATCACCCGCTTTCCTTTTGCGGAAATATACTGGCCTTCCTTCAGCTTCATCTCATTTGCCCAGAGTGCTTTGGTAGTTGATTTCAGAAAATCTACCGCAAAATAGATTCCTGCCGCATCTCGCCCTGGTGCTTTGATGTCTCTCGGGTTCGATGCCCCGCAAGCCAGAACCACACGGTCATACTCCTTCAAAAGAGAAGCCGCTTTTACGTCCTTTCCCACGTTGCATCCTGTCCGAAATACGACCCCTTCTTCTTCCATAATCGAAATCTTCCTGTCAATAATCTGCTTCTCCAACTTCATATTCGGAATTCCGTACCTGAGCAGTCCTCCGGCCTTGTCTTCCCGCTCGTAGACTGTCACCAAATGTCCCCTTCGGTTTAACTGGTCTGCAGCCGCAAGCCCGGAAGGGCCAGACCCAATGACCGCCACCTTTTTTCCTGTACGCACCTTGGGCGGCCGGGCATGAGCATATCCCTTTTCATAGGCATTTTCAATAATCCCATATTCATTAGCTTTGGTAGACACCGGCTCCTCGTGAAGTCCGCAGGTACAGGCATTTTCGCACAACGCCGGACACACCCTTGACGTAAATTCCGGGAAATTATTGGTCTTTGCCAGCCGATAATAAGCCTCCTCCCAGTTTCCGTTGTAAATCAAATCATTCCACTCCGGTACCAGATTATGCAAAGGGCACCCGCTGGCCATGCCGTTTAACATCTGTCCGGACTGACAGAAGGGCACTCCACAGGCCATACACCTGGCACCTTGAATCTCCTGCTCCTCCTTGGAAAGAGGCGTGTGGAATTCCTGGAAATGCCGGATTCTGCTCTCCGGCGCTTCTGCTATTTTGTCTTGTCTTTTATAATCCATAAAACCTGTTGGTTTTCCCACTGTTCCCGCCCCCTATCTTCCATTCTTAATCTGATTGAATGCTTCAATCTTTGCCTGCTCTGCGCTTAGCCCCTTCTCCTCCATCTGAAGGATGGCAGACATCATCTTCTCATAGTCCTCCGGGATAATCTTCTTAAACCTCGGCAGATAATCCTTAAAATGGTCCAGGATCTCCTTCCCAATCTCTGAGTTTGTATACGCCACATGCTCCTTAATCAGACTCTTCAATTCCTGCACATCATATTTATCCGCCACACGTTCAATCTTAACCATGGACTTGTTGACCTTTTTATATAAATCATTCTCCATATCCAGCACATAAGCGATTCCGCCGCTCATGCCAGCCGCAAAGTTTTTGCCGGTCTGTCCCAGAATGACTACACGGCCTCCGGTCATATATTCACAGCCATGGTCTCCCACGCCTTCTACCACCGCGACAGCGCCGGAGTTACGCACACAGAACCGTTCTCCTGCCACACCGTTGATAAATGCCTTTCCGCTGGTCGCTCCATAGAAGGCCACATTTCCGATGATGATATTTTCATTTGCCTTAAACTTGATTCCCTGAGGCGGACACACAATCAGCTTTCCGCCGGAAAGTCCTTTTCCAAAATAATCGTTACTGTCTCCTGTTAGCTCCAGAGTCAATCCCTGTGGGATAAATGCGCCGAAACTCTGTCCTCCGGCTCCCTTACATTTAATCACATAAGTATCCTCCGGCAGTCCTTCCGGATATCTCCTCGTGATTTCTGATCCAAAGATTGTTCCGAAAGTCCGGTTGATATTGGTCACATCCAAATCCATGCTCTTCTTCTGTTTCTTTTCCAGAGCCGGAAGCAATTGTTTTACGAGTACTCTCTCATCCAGAGTCTTTTCCAATTCAAAATCAAAGACTTTCTTAGGATTAAAAATCATTCCTTTCTTCTTTCCTGCGTAGGGATTGTACAGCACATTACGCAAATCCAGCGTTGCTGCCCGGTCTGATACGGGTGTATCCTTTACTTTCAAAAGATCGGTTCTTCCCACCAGCTCATCCACAGTCCGCACGCCCAGCTTGGCCATGTATTCCCTTAGTTCCTGTGCAATGAATTTCATGAAATTCATGACATATTCCGGTTTTCCTGAGAACCGCTTCCGAAGTTCCGGATTCTGCGTCGCCACCCCTACCGGGCAGGTATCCAGGTTGCATACCCGCATCATGACACACCCCATAGTCACCAGGGGAGCCGTGGCAAATCCAAATTCCTCTGCGCCTAAGATTGCCGCGATAGCAACGTCACGGCCGCTCATGAGCTTCCCGTCTGTTTCAATGCGAACCCGCTCCCGCAAACCGTTCTGAATCAAAGTCTGGTGTGTCTCCGCCAGTCCTAACTCCCACGGAAGCCCTGCATTCTGGATGGAGCTTCTCGGTGCCGCTCCGGTGCCTCCGTCATATCCGGAAATCAGGATGACACCCGCCCCGGCTTTTGCCACACCTGCTGCCACGGTACCTACCCCGGCCTCAGAAACCAGTTTCACAGAGATTCTTGCATCTTTATTTGCATTCTTACAGTCATAAATCAACTGCGCCAAATCCTCAATCGAATAGATGTCATGGTGAGGCGGCGGTGAAATCAGGCTCACTCCCGGCGTTGAATGACGGGTCTTGGCAATCCACGGGTACACCTTTCCACCCGGCAGATGTCCGCCCTCTCCCGGCTTAGCCCCCTGAGCCATCTTAATCTGTATTTCTCTTGCGCTCACCAGATACCGCGAGGTCACGCCGAACCGCCCGGACGCCACCTGCTTGATAGCAGAGCATCGGTTCGTGTCCAGACGCTCAATATCCTCGCCGCCCTCGCCGCTGTTGGATTTTCCATGAAGCTGATTCATCGCGATTGCCAGAGTTTCATGTGCTTCCTGGGAAATGGAGCCGTAGGACATAGCGCCTGTCTTAAAACGGGTTACAATCGAATCTACAGGCTCTACCTCTTCAATCGGAATCCCACTCTCCGGCCATGCAAATTCCAACTGGCCTCGTAAATTAATTTTCTCTCCTTCCGCATCCACCATCTGGGTATACTGTTTAAACATCTCATAGCTTCCCCGCCTTGTAGACTGCTGCAGCATATGAATGGTCTGCGGATTATAAAGATGTTCTTCTCCGCCGCTCTTGGATTTATGTTTCCCTACGCTGTCCAATGTCATATCCACTTCCAGTCCTAGCGGGTCAAATGCCTGAGAATGGAAGGCAATATAATCTTTGGCAATCTCTTCAACTCCAATGCCGCCCACACGGCTCACCGTATCCGTAAAATATTGATCGATAAATTCTGTTTTCAGCCCAATTGCCTCAAAAATCTTTGCCCCCTGGTAAGACTGAATGGTGGAAATCCCCATCTTGGAAGCAATCTTAATGATTCCATGAATTGCTGCGTCATTATAATCATTTACCGCTGCATAGTAATCCTTGTGCAAAAGCCTGGAATCGATGAGCTGTCGGATAGACTCATGGGCAAGATACGGATTGATTGCACATGCCCCATAGCCCAGCAGCGTTGCAAAATGATGCACTTCCCTTGGCTCCCCGGATTCCAGAATCATAGCCACTGAAGTTCTCTTCTTCGTACGTACCAAATGCTGCTGCAGGCCGGAGATGGCTAATAAAGACGGAATCGCTACATGGTATTCATCCACTTCCCTATCGGAGAGAATCAGAATATTTGCGCCTTCCCGGATGGCTCTGTCCACTTCGATAAATAGATATTCCATCGACTTTTCCAAGCTTGCATTTTTATAGTAAGTAATCGGAATCTCCGCCACTTTGAACCCTTCCACCTTCATATTCTTGATTTTCAGAATATCCGTATTGGTGAGGATAGGGTTATGTACCTCCAGCATCTTACAGTTTTCTTCCTTCCGCTCCAGGAGGTTTCCGTCTTTTCCTACATAAATCGTGGTGGACGTCACCACCTCCTCACGAATCGCATCAATCGGCGGATTAGTCACCTGTGCAAACCTTTGTTTAAAATAACTAAACAACGGCTGGTTTTTCTGGGAAAGCACTGCCAAAGGCATATCAATTCCCATGGCAGAAATCCCCTCTGCGCCATTTTTCGCCATATTTAAAATGGAAGTCTTTACATCCTCATAGGTATAGCCAAATGCTTTTTGAAGCCGGGTACATTCATCCTTACTATAGACTGGAACCTCCTGATTGGGAATCTTTAAATCTTTTAAATGAATCAGATTGCTGTCCAGCCATTCTCCATAGGGCTCCTGATTTGCATACCGTTCTTTCAACTCCTCGTCGTCAATGACTTTTCCCTGGATGGTATCTACCAACAGCATCTTGCCCGGATGAATCCGTTCCTTAACCACAATCTTTGTAGGGTCTATATCCAACACCCCTACCTCGGAGGACAAAATCAACTGGTCATCATCCGTAATATAATACCGTGACGGGCGAAGTCCGTTTCTATCCAACACAGCCCCCATACAGTCACCGTCTGAAAACAGGATGGATGCCGGACCGTCCCAGGGTTCCATCATGGTAGAATAATAATGGTAAAAATCTCTCTTGTTCTGGCTCATGCTGCGATTATTTTCCCAGGGCTCCGGAATGGAAATCATCACGGCCAGAGGCAGTTCCATTCCGCTCATCACCATAAATTCCAGAGCGTTATCCAGCATAGCCGAGTCGGAACCGGATGTATTGATGGCCGGAAGGACTTTATGCAGCTCCCCTTTCAAATACTCTGAGGACATGGTCTCTTCCCTTGCACGCATCTTATCTGCATTTCCCAGAATAGTATTAATCTCCCCGTTATGTACCATGAAACGGTTCGGATGTGCCCGCTCCCAGCTTGGGTTCGTGTTGGTGCTGAACCGAGAATGAACCATGGCAATCGCAGATTCATAGTCTTTGTCCTGCAAGTCCTCAAAAAACAGCCGAAGTTGTCCTACCAGAAACATTCCCTTGTAAACAATGGTCCTGCTAGAAAGGGATACCACATAGGTATTGTCACTGCTCTGCTCAAAAATCCGACGCGCCACATAAAGCCTTCTGTCAAAAGGAAGCCCCTGCTCCACTTTTGCCGGACGCTCGATAAATGCCTGCATGATGCATGGCATACACTCTACAGCCTTTTTCCCCAACACCTCCGGACGAATTGGGACATCGCGCCAGCCTAAGAAGCTCAAACCTTCCTTCGCTACAATAACCTCAAAAATCTTCTTCGCCTGGTTCCGCTTCAGTTCATCCTGCGGAAAGAAAAACATTCCCACTCCATAATCCCGTTCTTTGGGCAAAGAAAAACCGAGGGGTCTACAGACTTTGGAGAAAAACCTGTGTGAAATCTGTAACAAGATTCCAACTCCGTCTCCTGTCTTACCCTCGGCGTCCTTGCCTGCTCTATGTTCAAGATTCTCTACAATCCTCAAGGCGTTGGCCACAGTCTCATGACTCTTCACACCTTTGATGTTCACCACCGCACCGATTCCGCAATTATCATGCTCAAACTCCGGACGGTACAGCCCGGCCTGATGGCCAGCTGATTTCCTCTTCATAATCAGATGTCCTTTCTTCACATTATAGACAGCAATCCACAAAAATCACAGGTAATCTGGCCAGTCATACATCGCCTGTTCTTTTTGCCCTTATTTGCTTTTCCTAATATACAACATTTTTCTCGGTTTGTAAATAAAAAGTTTTATAGAATTATCAGACAGTTTGTAAACTTATAATTTTATGTATTTTTTTCAGAATATTTCTCCCCACACCCTTCCCTAAAATCCACATATACTATATTAAACATAATTATTATCAGGATGATTGCTCATGTATAAGATATTTGCTGCTATTTTCATCATATTGGTTCTTTTTTTGATTCTTAATTACTGCCGAAAAAAAAAGATTATCAATCGTGTTTCTCATATGCCTATGCCGGAAAAATGTGAACTATTAAATCAGCTTTCCGAACCCTTCGGCTTTTGCTACGATGCCAGACAGGATGTATTCTCTACCCGCATTGATGCATGGCAGAAAACCTTTGGATATGGCAGACTTTACGATCTGGCTGCCTCATCCATGAATATGATTCTTGATACAGAACCCATTTATTTTAACTATCGGCATAAGACCTGGCTGATCCAGTTCTGGAAAGGCCAGTACGGCATCACCACCGGTGCAGAAATTGGAATCTACCATGCAGATTCTATCATTGCGCCAATGCTCCGCGAGCAGACTATATTTCAAGCAGTCCCAGAAGAAGAAATGCTTCCCTTACGCATCCAACTCTCCTCCCACCACCATCCATTATTCTATTTTTCCAAAGACCATTGGTGGCTGACTGGCTTTTGTATCGGGAAATGGTGCCCTCCTTCCCATCTGGAAGCAAAATACGCAGTCACTTTCCCAGATATGGAAATGTGTGATTCTTTCCTCGCCAGTTTGACCAAAATAGGGTATACCTGGAACGAATTACAGTTGGAAGGAACAACGGTATATTTCACCTTCTCTGCACCTAAAACACCGGACGCCTCCTCTGCACCGAAATGGTGGCAGCACTATGTACTGTGGAAAGACCGGTTGTTCTGCTGGGTTTACCAGAAACTAACCAGTCCCTTCTCCTGCACCGCAGATAAACTACTCTATCTCTATTACTATCTTCCTTACGCATTCCGCAGGACTGTTTGCCCGCGTACATTTAAGAACCATACATTCTTCCAAAAAACATACAATAATAAAACCAAATGCCATTCTTCCAGAGTCCGTTCCTCCGATGACAGCAGTACAGATTACCGGAGAACACGATAATGGGATGGTATCAAAGAATCTCCAATGCATTTCGTGATGCCCCAGTGCTCCCTCTGGACTGCAGCTCCCGCTTTGTCCTGTTCAGCGATTGCCACCGGGGTGTTGGAAATTCCAACGACAATTTCCTCAAGAACCAACACCTGTACCTTGCAGCACTGAGACATTATTTTCAAAATGGATACACCTACCTGGAATTAGGTGACGGCGATGAACTATGGGAAAATCGTTCCCTCGCCCGTATTATTGATATCCACAGCGACGTTTTTCTTCTGCTGAGACAATTTCACTGCCGGAACCGGCTCTATATGCTTTACGGAAACCATGACCATTGCAAAAAAAGTTTCCGCTACTGCCGTAAGCACTGCTCTGCCTGCCACTGCCAGAACCTTTCCGGAGAAATCTCCCACTGGCACATCTCCATGGGTTCTGAAGCAGAAGAGACATCCGAACTCTTTCCGGATTTCCGCTTTCTTTCCGGCCTCATCCTGCATGATACCGTCTCCGGCAAAGAACTTTACCTGACCCACGGACATCAGGCTGATTTCCTGAACAGCACACTAGCTCCCCTCTCCGGTTTTCTGGTACGTTACTTTTGGAAGCCTTTAGAAGCGTTGGGAATATCGGACCCAACCAGTGCCGCCCGCAATTATACGAAAAAACAAAAGACTGAAAAGCGTCTCGCCGCATGGGCATCACAAGAACAAAAATTGCTCATCACAGGTCACACCCACCGTCCCATGACAGGAAGTCCGCAATCTCCCTATTTCAATACTGGAAGCTGCGTCCACCCAAGCTGCATCACCTGCATCGAGATTCAAAACCGTCACATCACTCTTGTGAAATGGCTTCTGCAGACAAAAGCCGACCTGTCGTTATATGTTACGCGAGAAGAATTGAATGAAGCCGTGTGTATTGATATTATTGAGTAGTGTTACTCATTCACATATTTTCAAATCTGACAGCCACATAAGATTCAGGCATTTTCCTTCATGTTGTAATCTAGCAGCATTGAACTCACCTGTTGCGGGAGAGCGGCGTGTTTCTGCCCCCTTGAAATCACTGTTATCGGCAGAACCCCCGCTACTTCCAGGTTGATTCTGATTGAAGCTTTCGCTCATAGCTTCATCTCCAACGACAATGACATAATCCGAAGCATGTGAAAATGCTAGTTCCGCAAAACCATTCTCGTTTATCTGGTCAGTAGTGACAAATTCAAGTTTGCCTGCACTTTCATTATAATAGAAAAGATTTGCATACAATCCTGCATTGGCCAGACCCAGATGAATCATAAGAACAGCACTGTATCCAAAAGAACCGTTGTAAGCCAAGGCGAGTTGTGTCGTCTGACAGTTTCCAGCTACACTTTCCACAACATTCTTTGGAATGGCTGAAGTTCCTACCTGTACAGAAAAATCTACATCATTCGCATGCTCCGCCGTAACATTTTTGCCATTTACATACCATATCAATTCACTTCCCATATCAAATACAAGCGTAATATTCTTTCCCTTTATGCTGTCAATTACATTTCCAGGTACAGTAGATGTATGATTCATATTTACTATAATCTGTTCTCCCTCAAGAGCGTTTGTAGCGTCTTCCTTAATGGCTTCCCAGCCATTCTTACCGGATTCGCCCTTAATGAAAGGAATTCCTGTATTTGGTACAAGTTCGGGCACTGTTATCGGTGCCGTTACGGAATCTGAACTGTCTGGCAAATTCGAACTTCCTGGAGTATCTAAATCTTCTGAGTTATCCGGGCTTCCTGGGATATCCGAACCTCCTGGAATGTCTGGATTATTATTATCGTCATCATCATCCTGACTATACTGATAATGTATTGTCACATTTGCCAGCGCTTCCGTCACATTAGTTGCTTTCCATATACTTTTCCACTGCGCCTCGGTCCCAGTATAATAGATATCTTTCAGAGATTTGCAACTTGAAAATGCACCTGTCTCTATGTCTGTTACACTGTCCGGAATCGTGAGGGCCGTCAAGACAGAGCAGGAAGCAAATGCGGAATCTCCAATCTTTGCCGCACCTTGTGGAATACTCACACTGTAAAGCGCCCCATAGCAGTTCTGAAACATCCTCGCACTGATGCTGTCTATACTTTCAGGCAGTGTTACATCATACAGACGCCAACATCTCGCAAACAAGTCGTCACCCATCTTTACTTTCCCGCCGCCGGAAGCAAACGTCACGCTGAGCAGATTCGTACAGTCATAAAATGCTCCAGCCCCCATCTCAGTAATACTTGCAGGCAGTTCTACAGATGAGAGCTTTACACAGCCGCGAAAGGCGCGTTCACCAATTGTTTCCACTCCTTCTGAAACTGTCACGGAAGTAAGATTTGGACATTCACGGAAAGCATCGTTACCAATGGTTTTTACACTGGAGGGAATACTGGCGTATAAAAGCGAACATTTATTGAAAGCATTGCTGCCGATAGTCTTCACACTATTTGGAATCTCTACACTAAGAGCCGTATTGCCATAAAAGGCACTAGAGCCAATACTAGTAACACCATCCTCTATAATAATCTTCCGAATTTGATTGTTGTAGTTATACCACGGCTGTTCTGAAGGGCCGTTAAAGTCTGATGGCATATCCCCATTTCCGGAAATAGTCAGCGTCCCCGCCTTCGTCAGATTCCAAGTAAGTCCTGTGGCAAGAATTCCGTTTCCAACTATTTCGTTGGCAGTGGAATCGTCCGGTGAGACATAGCCTTCCGGGTAACGGGTAATATAATGACTAGTATCACGCATCACCTCGTCCTTGGACATCGCCCTTCCCCAGTGAACCTTACCGCTGAGGTTCCCTTCGGCAACAATCACACCTGAATCGCTTACTTCAAGTACAATTACGGTATGTGTGTCCGTGTTTACCCGCAGGATATCCCCAACCTTTACATCCGCAAATGTAAAGTCACCTGATTCGTACATCCTTGCCGGCAGACTATGAAACGCCGTATCGCTGAGTATAAACGCGAAAGCTACACAGCCCACAGCAACAATATTTGTTCCATTAATAGTTCCGCCTTTCCAACGATAATAGTTTCCATCTGAATAAGGCTCATAATCAGTCCAGATTGTTCCCTCCTTATACGTATCCTGATCTTTTAGCGCAATCATAGCCTCATAAACTTCCTGCGGGGTGGGTATTTCACTATCATAGGTAACCGGCTCGGATACGGATTCTTCCATAAGAACCTCTTGCGGTGAAAGAGCTTCCTGCCATACATTTGTCTGTGGCAAAGTGGAGGTGCACAAGCACAGCGACAGAACGCTCAATAGAATTTGTTGTTTCAATGTTATAACCTCCCTATTATATATGAACTAAATACAAAAAACACTGAAACTACAAAGAATTTCAGTGTTTTAACTAACTCCCCGAGTTGGGCTCGAACCAACAACCCCTCGGTTAACAGCCGAGTGCTCTACCATTGAGCTATCGAGGATTATATTGAAATACACCTTCAAAACTGCATACAAAGAAATGTTTCCATCCAACCGCCTGTCTGGTTAT
>CANOBT010000007.1 GCA_947564305.1 uncultured Lachnospiraceae bacterium
ATTTGCGATTCCATTTTCAAGATTATATTTCATTTCATCCACAAGATTTTCCACATAGTTCCAACTATTCCAACCACCATAGCTGTATCCTAATGCAGATGCTACTTTTCTCTCAAACCCCACCATATATCTTTCATAATCCTTACAATCAATTTCCCCTTTTGCATACTGCTCAAATTTGTCTAAATACTGGTCTATATCATTTAAAAAATGATATGGCTTAGGCACGATGCAAAAGTCCTCCTTTGTTGTAAAATGCGGATTATTTTTTACAACAGGCCGCGAATTTTCATCTACGTGGATTTCCAGAGTATCTACACACTTTTCTTCCGGTAATTTGATCCCCTGCAATGCCAATGCCGTCTCACACTCCTGTAACGGAGTGATTGTCTCTGCCATCGGTTCCGGTGTCCTGTTATGATTTTGTGTGATTGATATTACCATCGCATGATACCTCCTGATTCAATGTAGTTCAGCTGTGAGTATAATTAGAACGTGCCAGATGATACACCGGGCCTGCATATAATGTCACGCCGCATGCCTTTATCTCAATATAATCCATATCATAATAATCCGTGAATGTGATTGCTCCGTTGCGTATGTAGAAATGTTCCCCTAATGCTGTCGGCAAGTCATTTGGTGAAGGCAGGTCATTCGCCAATGTCAACACGGCCATTCCATTATTACCCGTACTCTGTGTAATAAACCTGGTCTGATTACCGGTATGCTCCTGCCATCCTCCGCTCCGCCAATAAAGTGTTGCTTCAGCTCCGGAGACAGGAAATCCATTCTTACTCAAAACAATCACTTCCGGGCATAATCTCTTCTGAAACCGAAAATATGTCCCCTGTGGATAAGATGCGTACTGCTCACGGCCCTCATCACCATTAATCCGAAGCTCTACAGACGCAGGAGTGTTACTTAGCCCGTGAATCTCCAAGTTATACTCTGATGATTCAAATGCAGATTCATCCGCAAATACTTTGATAAAGTTTACTCCCGGCTGAATCTTATATAAATCCCCAGTGCTTCCAGATAATTTCAGTTTATTTCCGTCGGCTGTGTAAACTTCAATTTTATATTTCTTCCCATCGGTTCTATAAGGAACAATAGACGCTTGTGAAATCTCCGTCGACGAAGCACGTAACAGGAACCAGTCCTGATCGTTCGCCATATTAAGCGAGAAATTATGAGTCTTAATACCCACATTAGTCAATTCCGGAAGTTCGCTTGCATCATACGGACTGTTGTTATATTCCAAACTGTCATAGGAGCCTTCTTCATCCAGGCTCAAAGTAAATTTATACATATCCGTATCACTGCCTCCTGCAGTCGCCAATACGATTACGGCATAATTTTTTATTTCTTCCGTGTTATTAATATATGCCAGGGACTCATCCATGGTTTTTGTAGTTCCGTCAGGATATGTATTCATATACGTCTCTGTCACCGAGCCATTGAGCAGATTTCCCAAATACCCTTCGGAATCTAATTCATAAAGCAGAAGGTCATAATTCAAATCCGGATTCTGCGGGCAGACAAGCGTCGCATTCAGTATTGCTTTAGGCGCCAATGTCGCGATATAATATGCAAAGTTGCCTTCCTCCGCAATCGTTCCGGTCCAGGACTGTATTAAACCGGCTGCCGAACGCGCCATAGGTTCCGCTTCCTGTTCACTTTCCGAATCCGTCAATTGTATCCCTTCTTCCAAAGATAATCCTGACGCTGCCTCTGGTATATTTATCGGCAGGTCATTTGCCTTTCGTAAGTCGCCTGCATTTATTTCCTGAGGAACTGTCGTTTCAAAGTCCTCGACAATCTGAACTTGTATTCCACTGTCCGTATTGTTCACTTCCTCTGATTCTTCGGCTAATGCAGAGAAACCCATAGATAAAAACATGGTTAAGGAAATCATAACCGACAAAAATCTTTTCATAATAAAAACCCCTTTCTACCGCTGAAACCACGGTATTATCATCCTGCGTGCAGTCATCTTTTTCCCGTACTGCATAATCAATTTCTTTCAATCAAACGTTTTCAATTTCACTTTCTTCATTAGTCCCTCCCTCCTTCTTACGCGCCCTCTTGCTTCTATTTCTTTCATCAGCCCATCACTTTTAAGAAGTGAAATCCGCCTATACCCTCAGTTATATTAAGCATATTTCTAAAACCATCTCAAAGCAAGTTCCTGACTTTGGACGCCCTCCTCTCTATTCAAGATTACAATAGTTTCCCTTCCCAGAGGGAAAGATAAAAATTCCGCGAAAGATTCGCTTTTTCCTGGACATAACTGCTCGCATACCCCGGACACTGGGTCGCGATATAGCCGGCACATCTTTCGCTCCATGGCCGCATCAGTTCCTGGCATTTGTCTACCGCTCTCCTGAATGAATTTTTGTCCTGCGGATCGTATTCAGAAAAAGCTTTCATAATTCCTGAGATAATCTGTGCATTGGATGCAACGGCTATCTGCCCGCCTATATAATATCCTTCCCATCGGGCGTTTTGCTTCTCCGACGCTGCCCTTTCCACCCAATATTTATTGTTCTCTAATCTCACATTTATTTGTCTCTCCACCGCCTGGCTCAGCACTTCTCTCTGGCTGTCCGTAAGGTTTAATTCCGGCTTGTAAACATATGCCCTTGCGAACCCCATCCTCATGTAGTCATCATACCCTAAAGGACTGTCTCCGGGAAGAATTGACTTCAGAAAGTTTCCTGTTTTTCCAATATCCAGCATTTCTTTATAGGTAACCTCAGTAAGCCCTTTCCCTACAGTAAACTTTGTTTTCAGGTTATCTAAAGTATTTGCGATTCCGTTCTCAAGATTATATTTCATTTCATCCACGAGATTATCCACAAACTTCCAACCGCCATAGCTATATCCCAACGCAGAGCTCATTTCCCTTTCAAAACCCGTTGTATATCCAATATAATCATACTCGTCGATTTCCCCTTTTGCATACTGCTCAAATTTGCCTAAATACTGATCAATATTATCTAAATAATAATAAGACTTGAGTACGACGACCATAATCGCCTGTCCTTGAACGCGAGGCGCGGCATTTTCATCTACCTGGGGTTTCAGAGTATCTACGTGGAGTTCCAGAGTATCCACACGCTTCTCTTCCGGTAATTTGGTCCCCTGCAATGCCAATGCCGCCTCACACTCCTGTAACGGCGTAATTGTCTCTGCCATCGGTTCCGGTGTCCTGTTATGATTTTGTGTGATTGATATTACCATCGCATGATACCTCCTGATTCAATGTAGTTCAGCTGTGAGTATAATTAGAACGTGCCAGATAATACACCGGGCTGCATATAATGCCCCACCGCATACTTCAATTATAATATTTCTAAAACCACCTCAAAGCAAGTTCCTGACCCTGAGTTATACGTTTTCTGACCTCCAGTTTTTTATTTCTGCTATTGACATCTCTGCCTAATCACATCCTCTGAATCAGTTCATGACTTTAGACGACCTCCTCCTATTCGTTGCGGGTCAACTAGAAACATATATGGAATGCGACAGCCTGCAATATCAAAAAATGAAGATATTTTACAAGACTTTTGAAAATCGTTGCTTTACAATAGTTTATGGCAAGGAGGGAACTTGAATGAAAAAAGAAATCAGAACCGTTGTTTATGACGAATCATTACGGATTGAAGCCTATCGCTTTGAAGGAATCGTACAACCATTTCCCAACCATTTCCATGAGCATTATGTGATTGGTTTTGTGGAAGAAGGAGAACGCTGCCTGTCTTGCAGGAATAAAAATTACATAATCGGACAGGGAAGCGTTATTTTATTTAATCCGGGCGATAACCATGCCTGTGTACAAACCGATGAAGGAACACTGGATTATCGTGGTTTTAATATCAGCAAGGAAATTATGCTTACTTTAGCGGAAGAAGTGACGGGCAAACGGGAACTTCCGGGATTTTCAAAAAATGTGATTTCTGATGATGAAGTAATCTGTTATCTGCGCCCGCTGCACGAAATGGTGATGAATGGTAACAGTGACTTCGGAAAAGAAGAATACTTGTTATTTCTCTTATCCAGTCTGATTCAGAATTATGGGCAGCCCTTTGAAAACTGTATTCCAGAGTGCCCAGAGGAGATTGAAAGAGCTTGTAAGTTTATGGAGCAACATTTTGCAGAACGTATTTATTTAGACCAAATTTGCCGTCAGGTGAACCTAAGCAAGTCAACACTTCTTAGAGCATTTACAAAGTCAAAGGGAATTACCCCATACCGTTATTTAGAAACAATCCGTATCAATGAAGCAAAGAGATTGTTGTCAAATGGCGTATCTCCGCTTGACACAGCAATAAGGACAGGTTTTTCCGACCAAAGCCATTTTACAAATTATTTTACCAGCTTTATAGGGCTTGCACCGGGAGTATACCGCGAAATCTTTTTTGAAAAAGATAAGGGCGGTGAATAAAATGGTAACGGAAAAGCGTACAGGACATTTAGCAGCTTTGCTTACAATCCTTGTATGGGGAACAACTTTTATTTCAACAAAAATCTTGCTTGTAGATTTTCAACCCATAGAAATTTTATTTTTCCGTTTCATTATGGGTTATTTTGTTTTACTGGCAGCATACCCACATCATTTTGGAAAATTAAATCGAAAACAAGAAATAACATTTATTGCTGCGGGCTTTTGTGGTGTATGTCTGTACTATTTGTTGGAAAATATTGCATTAACTTATACAATGGCTTCCAACGTAGGCGTAATTGTATCAGCAGCCCCATTTATCACAGCAATATTGGCACACCTGGTTATGAAATCAGAAGAAAAGTTACAAATAAATTTCCTAATCGGCTTTGTTGTTGCAATGGCAGGAATCATATTGATCAGTTTTAATGGTTCACAGTTGAAACTAAATCCTATTGGTGATGTTTTAGCATTTGCCGCCGCTTTTGTGTGGGCTTGCTATTCTATCTTGACAAAGAAGATAGGAAGTTTTGGGCTTCCTGTTATCCTTACAACACGCAGAACATTTTTTTATGGCATTTTATTTATGATACCTACGCTGCTTTTGTTTGATTTTCAAATAGATGTGTCGCGTTTTACAGATACAGCAAATCTACTTCATATTTTGTATTTAGGAATCGGAGCGTCTGCCCTGTGCTTTGTAACATGGAATTATGCTGTAAAAATATTAGGAGCTGTCAAGACGAGCATTTACATATACATGGTTCCGGTGATAACTGTTATAACGTCCCTGCTTGTTCTGAAAGAAACTGTTACAGTGCTTTCCATAGCAGGAACAATATTAACTGTTATTGGGCTGTTTCTTTCTGAATACAACAGAGTGGAAAAAACAAAATGAATGAGCCAGCCGTTAGATTAGACCAAATAAAAATGTGTAAGAAAATTAGCCGCCGTACAGGACTTCCTTCCCCGATACGGCGGCCGAACACATTCCAAATCTATGTGCAATTTATTCCATGATATCAATCACTGAAACCGGACAGCTGTCTCTCGCTTCCTCTGCTGCCTCCTTTGTTTCTTCTGTTACATCCGCATAAGCTTCTGCCAGTTCTTCCTCGTTAAACCGAAACACTTCCGGGCAGGTAGAAACACATGCCCCGCAGGAAATACAGCCTTCATTTACCTTTGCTTTCATCATCGTTCCTCCTCGTTTTAATTTGTAACCAACCTACAGTTCAGATTGATTGCCTGACACTGGTATAAGCGACACAAAATAACCTTCTGTTTCGCTTATACTAGTGTACCCGAAGAATTCACGATTATTCACTTTTGGTAATAAAATACAATTTCTAAAAGCAGTTCCTTTTTTACAAAAATCCTTTTATTTTCTGGTACACATACGACGTCGGCAGACCGACCACATTATAATAGTCTCCTTCCACCCTGTCAATGTATGCCGCAAACCTTCCCTGTACGCCGTAAGCCCCGGCCTTGTCCATGGACTCTCCGGCTGCTAGGTATCTTCGGAGTTCCTCATCCGTCATTGCATGCACATAGACCTTCGTCTCCTCTGCATGGCTGATCGTCTGCTTTTTTCCATTCTCGTCAAAGTCCAGGATTGCCACGCCTGTATACACCTGGTGCATCCTTCCCTGCAGACTTTTCAGCATGGCAAATGCAGCTTCTTCATCTGACGGTTTTCCAAGGATTTCTCCATCCCGCACAACGATAGTATCTGCGCCGAGAACCAACACATTATGCAGATTCCTGCCTGCAATATCACTACAAGACGCTGTGTTTTCCTCTGTCCCTCTCTGTCCTCTTTTCACCAGCTCTTCCGCCACATTTTCTGCTTTCATCAACGCCAGTTCTTTGACAATCTCTTCCGGTACCGTACTCTCATAGCGCTCTTCTTTCGAGCTTACCACAATCTCAAATTCTATCCCTATCTGTTCCAACAGTTCCTTTCTCCTTGGAGATGCGGAACCAAGAATAATTTTCCTTTTCATAGATGCTGATTCCTTTCCTGGCAAACCAAATTTATGTAAAAGCAGCACAAGCTCTCAAACACCAAGCAAAAAACACCACGCCGGCAGCGTCACCAGTGACAGGACCGTGGTCACAAAAATCATCCCTGTGGCATATCTTTCATCCCCGTCATATTTAGCGGATAAAAGCGCCGTGGTCACCGGCGCCGGCATTCCTGCGATAATGACCGTAATTCCCCGAAGCAGCGGTGTAATCGGCAGGACAAACGTAATCCCGAAAATCACCGCCGGAATCACACCCAGACGTACCGCCGTATAAAATACCATAGTCCTGTCAATCAGCCCCTTGGGGTCCATCTCTGCCAGCATCATCCCTATGAGCATCATACTCAAAGGCGTGTTGCAGCTGCTGATGCCGGTAATTGTATTTTCCAGAAAAACAGGAAAATGTACTCCCAAAATCATTGCCGCAAGTCCAAGATAAATAGCGGCCACGCAAGGGTGGGTCAGCACTTTTTTTACAAGGTTTTCCTGGCTGCCTTTCATAAAGCAGGACGTACCGATGCTCCACATGACAATACGCACCGGAAGCATAAATACCGATGCGTAAAACAATCCTTCCATACCATAAATCCCTTCGATTACCGGATTCCCCAGAAAACCTCCGTTTGACACGATTGTGCCGTACCTGAGCGGTTTCTGCCGCTGCACCTCTGTTTTTCGGTAACAAAGATAGCTTATGATAATTGAAATCACATTATAACCGGCTGACAACAACAGCACTTCCAGAAAAGACATAAGCATACCGGAATCCCAGTCCATTCGGAAGGAATGAAAGATATTAAACGGCAGTGTAATATAAAGGCAGAAATTTACTAATTCTTTCCGCGCAATGCCGCCGATGATGCCCCGTTTTCTGACGAAAAATCCGATTGCCACAAGCAGGAACATCATCAACTGCATATTCACCATATTCTGAAATGCCATCAATATGCCTTTCCCCAATAAACCATATGCTTCGCAGGCTTCCCACAGCAGACGCAGACATCTGATAACTGTTCCTGCTCATCCGGGATACATCGAGAAGATGCTCCGCCGGTCTGGGCCTTAATCTCATCCTCGCAGGCTTCCTCTCCGCACCACATTGCTTTAATAAAACCACGGCTCTCATTGAACTTTTTGTTCATCTCTTCCATCGTAACCGCCGTATCTATATGAGCATCCAAAAATGCTTTTGCACGGTCAAACATATCCTTCTGCATGGTTTCCAGGATTTCTCCCAGTCTTGTGGTAATCTCGTCAATAGGAACGATAGTCTTCTCTCTCGTATCTCTGCGCACCACAACGACCTGTCCATTTTCGATGTCCTTTGGACCGATTTCAATACGAGTCGGGATTCCCTGAATCTCCTGCTCACTGAATTTCCAACCAGGAGCCTTGTCAGAATCATCAATCTTTGCCGCATATCCCGCTGCCTTTAATGTGTCAAGCAGTTCACGCGCCTTGTCCAGTACGCCTTCCTTGTGCTGCGCGATTGGAATGACCTTTGTCTGAACCGACGCAATCCTCGGTGGAAGCACCAGACCGCTGTCATCGCCATGAACCATGATGATTGCTCCGATAATTCTGGTAGACAGTCCCCAGGAAGTCTCATAGACACTGTGCAGTTCATTGTTTTTATCCGAATATTTAATCTCAAATGCATCCGGAAATGAATTTCCAAAGAAATGGCTCGTTGCAGACTGCAGCGCCTGCCCGTCATGCATCAACGCCTCTACCGTATAGGTATCCTGTGCACCCGCAAACTTCTCGCTCTCCGTCTTGCGTCCGCATACCAACGGGATTGCCAGATCATCCTGAATAAAATCACGGTACACATCACGCATCGTCAATGTTCTCTGCTCCGCCTCTTCAAATGTAGCGTGGATGGTATGCCCCTCCTGCCACAAAAATTCACGTGAACGCAAGAACGGCCTTGTCGTTTTCTCCCAACGAAGCACGGAACACCACTGGTTCCATACCTTCGGTAAATCCCGGTAGGACTGCACGGTCTTGCTCCATACATCACAGAACAAAGTCTCTGAAGTCGGACGGATACAGAACTTATCCTGCAAAGGCTCTAAGCCTCCCTGTGTCACCCATGCCACCTCAGGCGCAAAGCCTTCGATATGGTCCGCTTCCTTTTGAAGCAATGCTTCCGGAATCAGAACCGGAAGATAGACATTCTCCACCCCTGTATCTTTGAAGCGCTTATCCAAATCCGCCTGTATTTTTTCCCAGATTGCATATCCATTAGGAAGATAATTTAAACATCCTTTCACCCCCGAATAGTCGCACAATTTTGCCTCCCGCACAACATCTGTGTACCATTGTGCAAAATCCACCTCTCTGGAAGTAATGGACTCCACTAATTTCTTTTCCTTTGCCATGATCATTCTCCTATCCTTTTTATTTTATCCCTGTATCTGAAGAAGTTTTTTCTTCAGTTCCCCTTCAAGATTTTGTAATTCCACCTCAGCTTCCCGGCGTTTCTGCCTGCCCTCCTGCTGAATACGCATCACCTCATCCAATGTAGAAATCAGTGATTCATTGGTCATCTTCAAAGTTTCCATATCTACAATGCCCCGCTCAGACTCTTTTGCAGTCTCAATGGTAGCCATCTTAAGCTTTGCAGCATTTTTTCTCAATAATTCATTGGTCATGTCTGTCACTTCCCTCTGTGCAGCCGCTGCCTGTGCAGAATGCTCCACGCCCAGTGACAGTACCATCTGGCTTTTCCACAGAGGAATGGTGTTGACGATTGTCGACTGAATCTTCTCCACCATCAAAGTGTCATTGCTCTGGATCATACGAATCTGAGGCGCCGTCTGCAGGGATACCTGGCGTGTCAATTCCAGGTCATGCAGTTTCTTCTCAAACCGGTTGCACATAGAATCCAAATCCCGTGCAGCCTGCGCATCCTCCGCAAGTCCGCTTGTCTGGGCTTTGCGAAGAAGCTCCGGAAGCTTGGTTGTCTGAATCTCATGAAGCTTCATCTTTCCGGCCATAATATACATAGTCAGTTCCTTAAAATACGTGAGATTCAATTCATACATCTTATCCAGAAGCGCAACATCCTTCATGAGCTGCACCTGATGAGATTCCAACACCTTGCATATATGGTTGACGTTAGTCTCGGCCTTGTTATACTTTGCCTTCATCGCAGTAATCTTATTCGCAGGCTTTTTCATGAATCCAAAGAAGCCCTTTTCTTCTTCTACCTCATCAAAGCACTTCAATTCCTTTACGACTCCGGCCAGCAGATCACCGACCTCTCCCAAATCTTTCGAGCGCACATTGGACAAGGCATTCTCTGTGAAATCAGCCATCTTCTTTTGAGAACCTGCTCCATACTGCAGAATCATCTGAGAATTGGTCAGATCAATCTTCTCCGCAAACTGCGCCGCCATCTGCCGTTCCTCCGGTGACAGAACATTTTCATCAAAAACCGGTTTTTCCGGCTCCGCCTCCATCACGGGGAAGGGTGTCTTTTTCTCCTCTTCAAATGGGTCCAGTGTCAAAGTCGGTGTCGCGTTAAACGCTTCAAATTCGTTGTTCATAGTAACCTCCCAGTTTATTGTTCATCACCAATTAATGTATTTCTTTAAAATCATCATTTGTCAGTCCTTCCTGTGCCAGCATCATCTCCAATACGGAAATATCGGAGGATACATCCCATGCCTTATCCTGGAACAGGCTGTCTAACAATTTCTCAAATGCAATATTTAATGTATCTAGTGTCTTCTCGATTTCTTTTTTGGATGAAATAATATTTTCTCCCTGTACCGGTTCAGCAGCCAAATCCTCATAGGCGTCAAGAAGCTTTACAGTCGTCGGCAGATAATAATCCAACATACGGTTAATGTCTGTCACAAGCTCCGGATTCTGCTCCACTCTGTCGAAAATACGGTCCACCAACAGCTCCATACGGGAAATTTTTGCAGAAATCTCCGGCTCTGTGATGGCGTCATTGCAGTCATGAATCTTACGAATGTATTTCTCTCCGGTACGGATGACCTTGCGAACCTCCGGCGGCAGATTGGAATCCGGCTCTTCCGCCTGCTTCTGCACTTCTTTGGCTCTTTTCCTTGCAGCATTCTCCTGTTTCTCTTTCTGCTCCGCCTTCATCTGCTCTGTCTGGAGCATCAGATCCGTATACTGCTTATATGCATTGTCACTGACCATGAGACAGGTCTTCTGCTTATCGAAGTGTCCCTGCTTAAACCATCCTTTCTGGATCATCTTCTCCAGGTCTTTTACAATAAACCGCGGGGACTTCCCCATATGCTCCGAGAGTTCCCTGACATTACAGTACTCTCGGCTTCCCAGACTGCGGATATAGCTTCGGAACCTTTTCACCCTTCCGAGCATCCCGTTTCCTACACCTGCCATATAGCCAAATCCGGCCGCACACACTGCCGCGCCTCCGGAAGCCACCCAAAAGGATGTGCCCATATCCCCGGTTCCAATCCCTCCAAGCAAAATCATTGCCAATCCAATCAGGGAGATACTTCCCGCCGCACATCCCACTCCGAAAAGCATGGTTCCGCCGATTCTGGCAGGCACTGCTTTTGTATACAAAGCCGGAAGCTGTTTTTCCTCATTCCCTCTTTGTTCCGCATATTTATTCTCACTCTCATCCACTTGTTTATCCCTGTTTCCGAAACGAGAATAATATGCCTTATTCCAATTATATCTCTGGTACGACTGCTCTTGTGTCCCATTCTGTCCCTGCTGGGCGTATGTTCCGTTGCCTGCGCCCTGACCGCTGTATGTCCCGTATCCGGTCCCTTGGCTGTATGTTCCATTAAACGCTCCCTGACCTGGCTGGCTGTATGTTCCACTGGCCGCTCCCTGGCCCGGCTGGCTGTAACTGCCGTTACCGAATCCATAGCCGTATCCGCCGCCAGACTGCCCTGCACCGTTTCCGTTCCAGTTCATGTCAGAACCCTGCTGCCACTGTGATTGATTCTGCCCGTTTCCTCCCTGATACTGGTTCTTATTTTGATTCCTCTTTTTCGACGCACCGCCATTCCTGACCACACTGTCCCGTATGCCTCTGGTAAATTCACCTGCTGCATCCCTCATGCCTCTGCTGATTCCATCCGCCGCACCATTAAAGGCATCTGTAATTGTCTGATTCAACCTGCTGAAATCTCTGGAGTCAACCGCATCCTGCACATTTCTGCGGACCTCTTCTCCAAATCTTTCCCACTCCCGGTTATCCATCCTGTCCTCCTGCTTCCTGCTGCTATCTATTGATGACAACTCATTATCCACAACCCTCAGCCGCAAAAAATGTATATCAGAAGCACCTTAAAGATGTGAATAACAAGTTCCAAAAGTCAACACAAACTGCTTGACCTCAAAAAACTTTTATATGATAATTAGTTTAGACAGATTACACCAAAAAGTCAAGAAATAGATAGTAAAAGACGAGAAAAGAGAAAAATATGGAGAACATCCCTATGACACCGAAAATTATTTATGAGGATAAAGATATCCTTGTCTGTATAAAACCATCTGGAATACCGACTCAGAGCAGGCACATAGGCACACCTGATATGGTGAGCATCCTGAAAAATCATATTTATTACGAAGGCCATAAGAAAGATGACCCCTATCTCGCCGTAATTCACCGGCTCGACCAGCCTGTGGAGGGGCTGCTTGTATTTGCAAAAAATCCGGCGGCCGCCAAATCCCTCAACCGTCAGCTTCAATCTTCTGGCTTTGGCAAACATTATCTGGCGGTCCTGAGTGCTGTTCCTGCCTGTTCGGAATCCACTTTGGAACATTATATGGTAAAGGATGGCCGTACCAATATCTCCCGTATCTGTACTCCTGATACACCTGGTGCTAAAATGGCAAGGCTCCATTACAAAGTTTTAAAATATAAGGGTGCCCAGGCTCTTGCAGAAATCACCCTTGACACCGGACGCCACCATCAAATCCGAGTCCAGATGTCTCACATGGGCTGCCCGATTGCGGGAGATGCCAAATACACTCCCCCTTCTGCGGATTGCCGGCCTACAGCAAAGCAGCTCCAGCTCTATGCTGTCAGACTGTCTTTCCGACATCCTGTAACCGGCGAGCCCCTATCCTTTACTTATAAACCACAACTTCCTTTTTAAGAAACTGCCGCTAAAACAAAAAACTTTCTCTGGCAGTAATACAGCAGCCGGTTGATTTCTCATCAACCGGCTGCTGTCATGTGCATCAACGCACTTCCTTATTTAATTTATAAAATACATTGTTTTCGGGGTCTAGACTTCTTCCTCCTCCCCCGTTGTTTCCTGATATCTTTCTAATATCATTCCCTGGATTCTGTCTCTTGTATCAGAGTTAATCGGGTGTGCGATATCCCTATATTCACCATCCATCGCTTTTTTGCTCGGCATTGCAATAAACAATCCCTTCTCTCCTTCAATCACTTTAATGTCATGAACCACAAATTCATCATCAATTGTAATTGAAACTACCGCTTTTAATTTTCCTTCTTTTGCCACTTTTCGTACACGCACATCTGTGATCTGCATATCCAGTCTCCTTTCTCTGTCTGCATTCCCCGGTACAGCCCTTCGCAAGCCTGTCCATTCATCCCATCATCCGTACCGAAAAGACTTATAACACACCTTCACCTCTTATTTTTTTATAATTGCAGACCAGCAAAAATTTAGGATTCCATCGCCGAAAATAACGACACAATTCTAAAAAGATGCCAGCCAAAGTGCACAGTTCCAATATCCCATCCAGGGTTTTTAACGTCTGCTCCTGATGTCACATCAAAAATCTGTTATTTTCTTCTACAACCACTTTTACCTCACCCTCTCCTGCTTGTCTCGTATTGGCCCGAATCGTACTCCGGCTTTCTACGATACAATTTTCAATATATGTATGATCTCCAAGATATACATCATTTAAAATAATAGAATTTTTAATGACACAATGATTTCCCACAAATACCTTCTTAAATATCACCGAATTCTCTACTGTGCCATTAATAATGCTTCCGCTGCCTACCAGGCAATTCTTTACCACAGAGCCGGGATTGTATTTTACAGGCGGCAGGTCGCTCACCTTGGAATACACGGTCGGAAGTTCTTTAAAAAAGTACTTACGCACCTCCGGCTTCAAAAAATCCATATTTGTCCGATAGTATGCATCCACTCTGGAAATATTATTCCAATAGCCGCTTAGCTTATATCCATATATCTTCTTCAGGTTTTTATACCGAATCAGGATATCTGTCACAAAATCATAGCGCTCGTCCTCCACACAATGTTCAATCAAATCAATCAACTGTCTTCTCCGCAGGACATAAATCCCTGTGGATACCGTCTGTGAGTTCGCCACCATAGGTTTCTCTTCAAACTCCTGAATCCGTGCCGATTCATTCATCCTCACAGTACCAAAACGAGTCGCATCATCCGTATCCTGCAGTTCCTTTACTACTACGGTAATATCCGCTTTCTTTGCAATATGGTACTCCAACACCTTATTATAATCCAATTTATACACTGCATCTCCGGAGGCAATGATCACATACGGTTCATGACACCTCTTCAGGAAATCCAGATTTTGATAAATCGCATCCGCGGTTCCTCTGTACCAATAGCCATTTTCCGCAGTGATAGTCGGAGTAAAAATATAGAGACCGCCCTGCTTCCTTCCAAAATCCCACCACTTGGCAGAATTGAGATGTTCATCCAGAGACCTGGCATTATACTGCGTCAGCACAGCCACTCTTTGAACATGTGAATTGGTCATATTACTCAACGCAAAATCAATTGCCCGATAACTGGATGCAATAGGCATCGCTGCAACCGCCCGTTTTGCGGTCAGCGCCTGCATTCTTCTGCTGTTGCCGCCTGCCAAAATGATTCCTACTGCCCTCATACACGATCACCTGCCTTTATCAATGTCTCACCGCTTGAAAGCACTCCTCCCATATAATCCAAGGCAGAGGTCACACCGTTGACTGCCGTATTCTTACCAATCTGTATACCGCACGGAATCACAGAATTCTCACCGATGACTGCTAACCCGCCGCTGTAAATATCCGGTCTCAGTCTGTTAGCAGCGTCACTTCCGATTCCAATCACAACATCACTGCCTATCTGCGCATTCTCCGCTATGATTGCTTTCTCAATCACACAGTTTTCTCCAATCACGACATCCCGCATGATAATCGAGTCACGTATAACCGAACCCTTTCCGACCGTCACGCCTGCACCAAGCACAGAATTATGTATTTCCCCATAAAGCTCCGTCCCATTGCTGATGATACACCTGTCTACCACACTTTCCGGGGATATGTATTGTGGAGGAAGATTCATACAATTCGTATAAATCTTCCAGTAATCTTCATAGAGATTGAATTCCGGTATAATATCTATCAATTCCATGTTAGCCTGCCAGTAAGATTCCAGTGTTCCTACATCTTTCCAGTATCCATTATATTCATAAGCCGACATCCTCTTTCCATGCGCATGGCAATAGGGAATAATATGTTTGCCAAAATCACAGTTAGGCTGTCTGGACAGTTGAACCAATGCTTCTTTTAAAACCGACCAGTTAAAAATGTATATTCCCATAGACGCCAGATTGCTGCTCGGCCTCTCCGGTTTTTCCTCAAACCGGCGAATCTGCCCATCCTGGTCTGTAACCACAATCCCAAACCGCTTAGCCTCCTCCATAGGAACCTGCATCGCGGCAATTGTCACATCAGCTTTATGTGCCTTATGAGATGCCAGCATGACTTCGTAATCCATCTTGTAAATATGATCTCCGGAGAGAATCAGCACATAGTCCGGATGATAGCTTTCCATATAATCCAGGTTCTGATAAATGGCATTGGCGGTTCCTGTATACCACTCGCTGTCCGCATTCTTCTCGTATGGCGGAAGAATCGTCACTCCGCCCACATTACGGTCCAAATCCCACGGAATCCCGATTCCTATATGCGTATTCAGCCGCAACGGCTGATACTGCGTCAGTACCCCTACCGTATCAACCCCTGAATTGATACAATTACTGAGCGGGAAATCAATAATCCTATACTTTCCGCCAAAAGATACTGCCGGTTTTGCCACTTTTGAAGTCAGTATCCCCAGTCTGCTGCCTTGTCCGCCCGCAAGCAGCATGGCAATCATTTCCTTTTTTATCATGCCGTCACCCCCATTTCTGGTTAATTATCCCCATTATAACATTTTTTTTCTATTTCGTACACAGAATTTACAATTTTTTCAGACAAAAAATTTACTTTTTGTTGGAATTAAACAAAAAGAACTTCTTTCAATTTTTATCATATATAGTATAATAGATAGGGCGATAAAACATAACCACCTTTATGAAAAAGAAAGGAAAATATAATGTATAAAATTGATTTCAGCAAGCCGATCCACATCCATTTTATTGGCATCGGCGGTATCAGTATGAGCGGCCTTGCCAGGATTCTTCTGCAGAACGGCTTTACCATCTCTGGTTCAGACAGGGACAAATCTCCTCTCACACAACAGCTTGAAGAATGCGGCGCCCAGATTTTTTACGGTCAGAAAGCATCCAATATTATCGAAGGGATTGACTGTGTCGTATATACCGCCGCCATCAGCCGGGATAATGCGGAACTGATTGAAGCGGTGGCAAAAAAAATTCCTATGCTGACCCGTGCGGAACTTTTGGGGCAGCTTATGAAAAACTATGAAACTCCGATTGCCGTATCCGGCACACATGGAAAAACCACCACAACTTCTATGATCTCCCATATCCTTTTGGAGGGGAACCTGGACCCGACCATTTCCGTAGGCGGGATTTTAAAAGCAATCGGCGGCAATATCCGCGTGGGAAATTCGGGTACATTTATCACGGAAGCCTGTGAATATACCAACAGTTTCCTGAATTTCTATCCAAAAATCGGTGTCATACTGAATATTGAAGAAGATCATTTAGACTTTTTCAAAGATTTGGAAGATATCCGTCATTCTTTCCACCAGTTCACAGCGCTCCTGCCCTCTGACGGCACCCTGGTAATCAATGGTGAGATTACGGATTATCCTGAAATCTATAAAGGGTTAGACTGTAATGTCATTACCTATGGCTCGTCCGCGGACTTTGATTACAGCGCGGCCAATATCCGGCATGATGAAAAAGGACTTGTATCCTTTGACCTGGTGAAATATGGTGAGGTTACGGAACGCATTCAGCTCTCCGTTACCGGGGACCACAATGTTTCCAATGCTCTGGCATCCATTGCTACTGCGGAGCTGTTAAGTCTCTCCATGGAAACGATTAAACAGGGACTGCTTTCTTTCTCTGGAACAGACCGGCGTTTTGAATATAAGGGAACTTTAAACGGCATTACAATTATTGATGATTATGCACATCATCCCACAGAAATCCTGGCAACTTTAAAGGCCGCAAAGCATTACCCTCATAAATCGCTCTGGTGTATCTTCCAACCCCACACCTATACCCGGACCAAGGCATTCTTCCATGAATTTGCAGAGGCCTTGTCCCACACAGATCATCTGGTGCTGGCAGATATCTTTGCTGCAAGAGAAACCGACAATCTGGGAATCTCTTCAAAAGATTTGGCAGAAGAAGTCAGAAAATTGGGAACAGACACACATTACTTCCCCTCCTTTTCAGAGATAGAGGATTTTGTAAAAGCACACTGTGCTCCTGGTGATTTGTTGATTACTATGGGAGCCGGAAACGTTGTAGATATTGGTGAGCACCTGCTAAAATAGAAGTCATCCGCAGCTTCCGCACAACGTTATCTGCAAAAACCTCGAAAATGAGAAAAAAAAACTCTTTTTCCTGCCGCCTTTAAATGTTATAATACGTTTATTATCTTAATTTTGTGATGATAAACGCTGTCTATAAAAATGGAATATTTTTTAAGGTGGAGCAACATATGAAGAACATGAAAAAATTTAAACTGAAGAATAAACTGCACGTCAACGCAACACTTGTTTCCAATGATTTTATTGATAGATATATGACTCAGGCAAACGGAGAATTCGTAAAGGTCTATTTGTTTCTGCTCCGCCATTTGGAAGATTCAGGTTCTACACTCTCGATTTCCCGGATTGCCGACCGGCTGAACCATACGGAAAAGGATATTATAAGGGCATTTAAATATTGGGAGTCCGTAGGAGTCCTAAGCCTTGGAGACGACGACTCCGGCCGAAGCACAGAATCTAAAGCGGAAAGTCGTCCGGCTTTGTCAGCAGCGGAACCGGCTGCTGACAAAGCCAGGGCATCGCATTTAGAACATCATGTACAAGCTTCCCGTATTCCGGAGGCTGTTTCTGTCAGTGAAGCGTCAACCCCTGGTATTGCAAAAGAGACTGCAGCCGAAGCTCCAAAAGCTGTCTCAATTAATACACCCAAGGCTCAAAAAGAACTGAAGTCCTTGTATTTTATTGCAGAACAATATCTTGGAAAGACGTTAACACGGACCGATATGGATACGATTACATATTTTTATGATACACTGGGCATGTCGGCTGATTTGATTGAATATCTGGTTGAGACTTGTGTAGAAAACGAGCATAAGAATATGAATTATATTCGAAAAGTGGCAATCTCATGGTCTGATGACGGAATCAAAACTGTGGAAGAGGCCCGTATGCGCTCTATGAATTATAATAAAAACTGTTATACTGTTCTCAATGCATTTGGAATTAAAAACCGCGGTCCTGCTGTTTCTGAAATTGCTTATATTAAGAAATGGACGGATGAACTTGGATTTTCACTGGACATCATTCAGGAAGCCTGCAGCCGCACGATTACTGCCACTCACCAGCCAAGCTTTGAATATGCAGATACGATTCTGCAAAAGTGGCATGCAAGCCAGGTACATCATTTAAAAGACATTGCAAGTCTGGATGCTGCATTCCAAAAAGAAAAAGAGGCCAAAAAGTCTTCGGCATCCAAACCGAAGCCCGCAGCGAAGAATCTGAATAATTTCGAGAGACGTTCTTATGATATGGATTCTTTAGAAGCTCAATTATTGAACAGTAATTAAGATTTATTATGCATATTATGTGATAAATTCTTTATAGCTGTGATTCCGGTTCATCCGGGTAAGGAGTATATCGTGGGATTAAAAAATTCACAATATCAGACAATCATGAGAGAATACGAGCAGAAGCAAGTCCGAGCCCGTGACACTCTTTCCAAACATTATACGGAAGTTTATACGAGACTTCCGCAGTTAAAATCCATGGATGAATCTATCTCCATCCTCTCCGTCCAGTACGGTAAGCGCCTGCTTGGCGGAGATGATAGCGCAATCGCATCCTTAAAAAAGGAACTTGCAATCCTTCGGAAGAACAAAGAGGATTTGATGGAATCTGCCGGATTCCCCGCCGACTACCTGGAGCTTTCATATGAATGCCCAAAGTGCAAGGATACCGGTTATATTGGAAACCAGAAGTGCCGCTGCTTTAAAAGAGCAGTCAGCCGTCTTCTTTATGAGCAATCGAATTTAAAGGAGGTTTTGCAGAAAGAAAATTTTGATACCTTTTCATTTTGTTATTATTCCGACAATTTTATTGATTCAAAATCTGACCGTTCATCCCTGGCTATCATGAAAGCGGCTTTTGCCACGTGTCAGGACTTTGTGCGTACATTCGAGCAGCAGCATAGGAATCTGTTCCTTTACGGAGATGTCGGAGTCGGCAAAACGTTTCTTTCTAATTGTATCGCAAAAGAGTTGATGGATGCAGGTTTTTCAGTCATCTACTATTCCGCACCATCCTTTTTTAACATGCTTGCAAAGAGCACCTTTCATAAAAATGATGAAGATGCACAGACTGTTTATGATTATATTTTCGATTGCGATTTACTGATCATTGATGACCTTGGAACAGAATTTACGAATTCTTTTGTTACATCTCAACTTTTTACCTGTATCAATGAGAGACTGCTGGGCAAAAAATCTACAGTAATCTCTACCAACCTTTCTCTGGATTCTTTGGCTGACTTATATACAGAGCGGTCTTTTTCCAGAATTACCAGTAACTATATCTTACTGAGATTAATCGGTGATGATATCCGAATTAAGAAAAAACTGATGAACAAGGAGGGATTGTGATGCTGCGTCGAAGTGAACGGAACCTGGAGAATATCCCCGTCGGAGCACTGGGATTAATTCCCATCACAGGCTGTGAAGAGCTTGGAAAGAAAGTCAATGCATACCTTGTAAAATGGCGAAAGGAAAGCGAAAACCAACACATTGGAGATGTGGTATTTAATGGATATGTAAAGGACAGTTATATCATTGATACCAAAGTGCCGCGTTTTGGCTCCGGGGAAGCAAAAGGCATTATCAATGAATCTGTCAGGGGAAGAGATTTATATCTTATGGTGGATGTTCTGAATTACAACGTCACCTATCCTCTTACAGGCAACACAAACCATATGTCACCGGATGATCATTTTCAGAATCTAAAGCGTGTCATTGCGGCAATCGGAGGAAAAGGCAGACGAATCAATGTTATCATGCCTTTCTTGTATGAGAGCCGCCAACACAAGCGCAACGGCCGAGAATCTCTGGATTGCGCCCTGGCATTGCAGGAACTGGTACGCATGGGAGTCGATAACATCATTACCTTTGATGCACACGATTCGCGCGTGCAGAATGCAATTCCTTTAAGCGGCTTTGAAACAGTATCACCAACCTATCAGTTTATCAAAAGTCTGCTCAGCACAGTCAAGGATTTACAGATTGACAGTGAACATATGATGGCGATCAGTCCCGATGAGGGCGGAACCAACCGTGCCATATATCTGGCCAATGTGCTTGGATTAGATATGGGAATGTTCTACAAACGCCGTGATTATACCCGTATCATTAATGGACGCAACCCTATCGTAGCACATGAATTCCTGGGAAGCTCTGTAGAAGGCAAGGATGTTATTATCATTGATGATATGATTTCTTCTGGGGACAGTATTTTGGAGGTTGCTGCGGAATTAAAACGTAGAAATGCCAACAGAATTTTTGCAGCCGCTACCTTCGGATTATTTACAAATGGTTTAGACCGGTTTGACAAGGCTTATGAGGATGGTCTGCTGAATGGAATTTTGACTACGAACCTCATTTATCAGACTCCGAATCTACTGTCAAAGCCCTATTATATTAATTGCGATATGAGCAAATATATTGCCTTAATCATTGACACCTTAAACCATGACGGTTCCATCAGTACTCTGCTGAGTCCCAATGAACGGATACAGCATGTACTTCAAGTCTATAAAAATGGCGGCGAGATTGAAATGTAACGGTTTTAGTACAGTTGATACAAAGACACAGCTGTTTATATGATAATGCGGACTGACCGAAGATTTTAGAATACACAGACGGCAGGTGATATGCTAAATTCACCTGCCGTCTTCTTGTTTTTCGCTTATAAAACTATTCTTATAGTTGATCTACACTCTCTACAATACCGCCTGACAGTTCTTCGACTTCAGAATGCTCTTCTACCATAATTTCCGCCGCTGTTTCTTCCGTTCTAACAGCAGATTCCTCTATCTCTGCCTGGGCAACATTTTCTGGCTCTTCCATATTTTCTGTCTGAACATCAGATATTTCCTGAACAGGATTTAACGTTTCCTCAGCTGATTCATCCTCTGAGAATTCATCCTCAAAGTCAATCTCATCCTCAGGTTTTACCTCGGTATTCAACCGTACATCCCGGTATTTTCTCATACCAGTACCCGCCGGAATATGCTTTCCGATAATAACATTTTCCTTCAAACCAATCAGATGGTCTACCTTACCCTTGATTGCCGCCTCCGTCAGAACTTTCGTAGTCTCCTGGAAAGAAGCCGCGGACAAGAAGGAATCTGTTGCCAGAGATGCTTTCGTAATACCAAGCATGATCTGCTCTCCCGTTGCCGGCTCTTTTCCTTCCGCCTCAAGCTGCTCATTCACTTCATTGAAGTCCAGCACATCTGCCATACTGCCTGGCAGGAACTCAGAATCTCCTCTTTCCTCTATGCGGATTTTCTTCAGCATCTGACGTACAATGACCTCAATATGCTTATCGTTAATATCCACACCTTGCAGACGATATACTCGCTGTACCTCGCGCAGCAGATAATCCTGTGCCGCACGCAGTCCTTTAATTTTCAGGATGTCATGCGGGTTTACACTACCCTCTGTCAGCTCATCACCGGCCTCCAAGACCTGCCCGTCCTGTACCTTGATACGTGAGCCGTAAGGAATCAGGTATGCCTTGGATTCTCCGGTCTGGTCATTGCTTACAATGACTTCACGTTTCTTTTTCGTATCGCTCAGTGTAGCCACTCCTGCGAATTCTGTAATAATCGCAAGTCCTTTTGGCTTTCTTGCCTCAAACAACTCCTCTACACGGGGAAGACCCTGTGTAATATCATCACCGGCCACACCACCGGTATGGAAAGTACGCATAGTAAGCTGTGTTCCTGGTTCACCGATAGACTGTGCAGCAATAATTCCGACAGCCTCACCTACCTGAACAGCTTCTCCCGTCGCCATATTCGCGCCATAGCATTTGGAGCAGACGCCGTTTTTACACTTACAGGTAAGAATGGTACGTATCTTTACCTGCTCAAGTTCATTTCCATTTTCATCGACACCCTTTTTCATGACACGTTCCGCACGTCTGGGTGTGATCATATGGTTTGCTTTCACAAGCACATTTCCGTCTTTATCCTTGATATCTTCACAGGCAAAACGTCCTGTAATACGTTCCTGAAGACTCTCGATCTCTTCATTTCCATCCATGAACGCTTTCACATACATTCCTGGGATATTATCCACTTCCGGGTCCACGCAGTCACTGTCATGAATGATCAATTCTTGTGAAACGTCTACCAGACGTCTTGTCAAATAACCGGAATCGGCGGTACGAAGCGCTGTATCGGACAGACCTTTACGTGCTCCATGGGCAGACATGAAATACTCCAATACGTCCAGACCTTCACGGAAATTGGACTTGATTGGCAGCTCAATGGTACGTCCGGTCGTATCCGCCATCAGTCCACGCATACCTGCAAGCTGTTTAATCTGCTTATCTGAACCTCGGGCACCAGAGTCCGCCATCATATAAATATTATTGTATTTATCCAGACCACCAAGCAATGCTTCTGTCAGCTTATCGTCTGTATTTTTCCAGGTCTCAACAACCTCTTTGTAACGCTCTTCTTCTGTGATCAGACCACGTTTGTAGTTCTTCGTAATCCTGTCCACCGTATCCTGCGCGTCCTTGATCATCTGCGGTTTCTCCGGAGGAACCGTCATATCAGAAATAGATACGGTCATGGCGGCTCTCGTAGAATACTTGTAACCGATGGACTTCACGTCATCCAATACTTCTGCGGTCTGTGTCGCACCATGGGTATTGATAACCTTCTCCAAAATCTGCTTCAACTGCTTCTTTCCAACGTGGAAATCAATCTCTAAAAGCAGTTCATTTCCTTCTACTTCGCGGTCTACAAATCCCAAATCCTGGGGGATGATTTCATTGAACAGCAGTCGTCCAAGTGTTGCATCAATCACACCCTGCTTCATCGTTCCATCAGGCATTTGTTTATTTACGCGCACTTTAATCTTAGAATGCAGTGTAATATATGCGTTCTCATAAGCCAGGATTGCCTCATTCACGCTCTTGAAGAACATCCCTTCCCCTTTTGCGCCCGGCCTTTCCTGCGTCAAATAGTAGATACCAAGCACCATATCCTGAGACGGTACTGCCACAGGACCGCCATCGGAAGGTTTCAACAGGTTGTTCGGAGACAGCAGCAGGAAGCGGCATTCTGCCTGAGCTTCTACTGACAATGGCACATGGACTGCCATCTGGTCCCCGTCGAAATCGGCATTGTAAGCGGTACATACCAATGGATGAAGCTTAATTGCCTTACCTTCAATCAGAATCGGCTCAAATGCCTGGATTCCAAGTCTATGCAGCGTGGGGGCGCGGTTCAGCATAACCGGATGCTCTTTGATAACTTCCTCAAGCACATCCCACACCTCTGGCTGCAGACGTTCCACCATCTTCTTCGCATTTTTTATATTATGGGCAGTACCGTTTGCCACCAGTTCCTTCATAACAAACGGCTTAAACAGCTCAATTGCCATTTCCTTTGGCAGACCGCACTGGTAAATCTTCAGTTCCGGTCCTACGACAATAACAGAACGTCCGGAATAGTCTACACGCTTTCCAAGCAGGTTCTGACGGAAACGGCCATTTTTTCCTTTGAGCATGTCAGAAAGAGACTTTAATGCACGGTTTCCAGGACCTGTGACCGGACGGCCGCGGCGGCCATTGTCAATCAGTGCATCTACCGCCTCCTGAAGCATACGCTTCTCGTTACGCACGATAATATCAGGCGCTCCCAACTCCAACAATCTTCTAAGTCGGTTATTTCTGTTAATAATCCTGCGGTACAAATCATTCAAATCAGAGGTTGCAAAACGTCCGCCATCCAACTGTACCATAGGACGTAAGTCAGGCGGGATGACCGGAATCGCTGTAAGTATCATCCACTCCGGTTTATTTCCCGATTCCCGGAATGCTTCGATTACCTCCAGACGCTTCACGATACGCGCACGTTTCTGCCCTGATGTATTCTCCAAAGATGCCTGAAGCTCTGCATACTCCTTTTCCAAATCGATTGCCTGCAGAAGCTCCTGAATCGCCTCTGCACCCATGCCTACACGGAAAGCTTTATTACCCCACTTTTCCTTTTCTTCCTGATACTCAGACTCGGAAAGCACCTGCTTATACTGCAGATCAGTCTCGCCCTTGTCCAATACGATATAAGATGCAAAATACAGCACTCTCTCCAACGTACGCGGTGAAATATCAAGAATCAACCCCATACGGCTGGGAATTCCCTTAAAATACCAGATATGGGAAACCGGTGCAGCCAACGCAATATGTCCCATGCGCTCACGGCGCACGGAAGATTTTGTCACTTCCACGCCGCAGCGGTCACAGATTACACCTTTATAGCGGATTTTTTTATACTTTCCGCAATGGCATTCCCAATCCTTGCTCGGTCCAAAAATTCGCTCACAGAAAAGCCCGTCTTTCTCAGGTTTCAATGTCCTGTAATTGATAGTCTCCGGCTTCGTCACCTCGCCCCTTGACCATTCCATGATTTTTTCTGGTGAAGCCAGGCCGATCTTGATTGCGTCAAATGTTAACGGTTCGTATTGTTTTTCATTGTTCATTGGCATATAGTCGGCTCCTCCTATTCCATGTCATCTTCAAAATACTCGTCAAACTCGATCTCCTCATCATCGTCCTCAAATTCGCTCTCATCCGGCTCAACATCTTCCAGCTCTCCATCCACGAATTCCTGTTCCGTATAACCATGATCCCCATAAGATTCGTCGTCGCCGTATCTTCTGTCACCTTCAATGATAGAATTCAGATTGGTTTCTCCATAATCTACCGTTTCCATAATCTCAACTTCCACATTGTCATCGCGCAGCACGCGTACATCCAATGCGAGAGACTGCAGTTCCTTTAAAAGTACCTTGAAAGATTCCGGAATGCCTGGTTCCGGGATATTCTCACCCTTAATAATTGCTTCATATGTCTTCACACGTCCCACCACATCATCTGACTTCACAGTCAGAATTTCCTGCAGTGTGTAGGAAGCGCCATACGCCTCCAAAGCCCAAACCTCCATCTCTCCAAACCGCTGACCGCCGAACTGGGCTTTTCCACCCAAAGGCTGCTGCGTAACCAGAGAATATGGGCCGGTAGAACGGGCATGAATTTTATCGTCAACCAAATGATGCAGTTTCAGGTAATGCATGTGTCCTATCGTTACCGGACTATCGAAGAACTCTCCGGTACGTCCGTCACGTAAGCGCACCTTTCCATCGCGTGAAATCGGCACTCCCTTCCAGAGATTCCGGTATTCCCGGTTGTCATACAGATATTTCATAACCTCCGGGAGAAGCTCTTCCCCATGCTTTTTCTCAAATTCTTCCCACTCTAAGTTTACATAATCATTTGCCAAATCCAGTGTATCCATAATGTCCACCTCGTTGGCTCCATCAAATACCGGCGTGGAAATATTGAATCCCAACGCTTTTGCAGCCAGACTCAGATGAATCTCCAACACCTGTCCGATATTCATACGGGACGGCACACCCAGAGGATTCAGCACGATATCCAACGGACGTCCATTTGGCAGATAAGGCATATCCTCCACAGGAAGCACACGGGAAACCACACCCTTGTTTCCATGACGTCCCGCCATCTTATCTCCTACGGATATTTTCCTCTTCTGTGCGATATAGATACGAACCGACTGATTGACACCTGGAGACAGTTCATCACCATTGTCCCTGGTAAATACTTTCGCATCCACCACGATTCCATATTCACCATGAGGTACTTTCAACGATGTATCCCGGACTTCACGTGCTTTTTCTCCGAAAATGGCACGCAGCAGACGTTCCTCCGCGGTCAGCTCTGTCTCACCTTTCGGCGTTACTTTTCCAACCAGAATATCTCCGGCACGTACCTCCGCACCAATACGGATAATCCCCCGCTCATCCAAATCCTTAAGCGCTTCATCTCCAACACCTGGAATATCTCTTGTAATCTCCTCCGGTCCCAGCTTCGTATCTCTTGCCTCTGCCTCATATTCTTCAATATGAACAGAAGTATAGACATCGTCCTGTACCAGACGTTCGCTGAGCAGGACAGCATCCTCGTAATTGTATCCTTCCCATGTCATGAATCCGATCAACGGATTCTTGCCAAGGGCCATCTCTCCGTTGGAAGTAGACGGACCGTCTGCAATCACCTGACCCTCTTCCACTCTTTCTCCCTTATTGACAATCGGCCTCTGATTATAGCAGTTGCTCTGATTGCTTCGCTGGAACTTCATCAGCTTGTAAGTTTTTTTACTTCCATCATCCGATCTGACCGTAATGTCTGTAGATGTCGAACGCTCTACCACACCGGCTTTTTCCGCGACCACACAGACACCAGAGTCCACTGCGGACTTCACTTCCATACCTGTTCCTACAACCGGAGCTTCCGTGGTCAAAAGCGGAACTGCCTGACGCTGCATGTTGGACCCCATCAGAGCACGGTTGGCATCGTCATTTTCCAGGAAAGGAATCAATGCCGTAGCGACAGAGAACACCATCTTAGGAGATACATCCATGAAGTCAAACTTACTTCTCTCGTACTCCTGTGTCTCTTCCCGGTAACGGCCGGATACATTCTTACGTACAAAATGCCCTTCAGCATCCAACGCTTCATTGGCCTGTGCCACATGATAATTATCTTCTTCGTCAGCAGTCATATAAACCACTTCATCTGTGACCACCGGATTATCCGGATTCGTCTTATCAATCACACGGTAGGGTGCCTCCACAAATCCATACTGGTTAATCCTTGCATAACACGCCAAAGAGTTGATCAGACCGATATTCGGACCTTCAGGCGTCTCAATGGGGCACATACGTCCATAATGAGAATAATGCACGTCTCGGACCTCAAATCCGGCACGCTCACGTGACAAACCACCTGGTCCCAATGCGGAAAGACGTCTCTTATGAGTCAGCTCGCCGAGCGGATTATTCTGATCCATGAACTGGGACAGCTGTGAGGAACCGAAGAATTCCTTCACGGCCGCTGTTACTGGTTTTATATTAATCAAGGACTGAGGCGAAATTCCTTCCTGGTCCTGTGTTGTCATACGCTCACGAACCACTCTCTCCAACCTGGACAGACCAATTCGATACTGATTCTGAAGCAGCTCTCCAACCGCACGGATACGGCGGTTACCCAAATGGTCAATATCATCATCATTGCCCATGCCATATTCCAAATGCATATTATAGTTAATAGAAGCAAGAATATCTTCCTTCGTAATATGTTTCGGAATCAAATCGTGAATATCACGCTTTATCAACGCTTTCAGTTCTTCAATATCTCCGGCACTCTCCTCAAGCAGCCCTTCCAGAACCGGATAATATACCTGCTCAGTCACTCCTACTTCTGCCGGCTCAATATCCACAACAGCCTGCAGGTCTACCATCATATTAGAGAGAATCTTGATGTTACGGGAACTATCCTCACCCTTCACCCACAAATATGGGACGGCAGAATTCTGAATCGTATCGGCAAGCTCCCTTGTGATGACAGCTCCTGCCTCTGCAATCACTTCTCCGGTAACTGTGCTGACAACCTCCTCTGCCAGAGTCTGTCCCTTCACACGGTTCCGAAGCAACAATTTTTTGTTAAACTTATACCGTCCCACCTTTGCAAGATCATAACGTCTTGCGTCAAAAAACATACTGGTGATCAGGCTTTCTGCACTGTCCACCGCAAGTGGTTCACCGGGACGGATTTTTTTATAAAGTTCCAACAGACCCTCCTGATAATTCTCAGCAGTGTCCTTGGTAAAACTGGCCAGAATTTTAGGTTCTTCTCCGAATAATTCAAGAATCTCAGGATTGGTTCCTATTCCCAACGCACGAATCAACACGGTAATTGGAACTTTTCTTGTCCGGTCTACGCGGACATAAAATACGTCATTGGAGTCTGTCTCGTATTCCAGCCATGCCCCCCGGTTGGGAATGACTGTAGAAGAATAGAGTTTTTTCCCAAGCTTATCATGGGCAATTCCATAATAAATACCTGGTGAACGAACAAGCTGGCTGACGATAACACGTTCTGCCCCGTTAATTACAAAAGTCCCTGTTCTGGTCATCAACGGAAGGTCTCCCATGAAAATCTCATGTTCGTTAATCTCGTCATTTTCTTTGTTGTAGAGCCTTACTCTTACTTTCAAAGGCGCAGCATAGGTCGCATCTCGCTCTTTGCACTCTTCAATCGTGTACTTTACTTCATCCTCGCATAATCTGAAATCAACAAATTCCAGGCTTAAATGACCACTATAGTCGGCAATAGGAGAAATATCGCTGAATACCTCTTTTAATCCGTCAGTCAGAAACCATTCATATGAATTTTTCTGAACTTCAATTAAATTCGGCATCTGTAATACTTCTTTTTGTCTGGAATAGCTCATGCGCGAACTTTTTCCGCTTGTGATGGGACGAATTCTGTTTTTCTCCATTGACGTTTCACTCCTTATTAATTTTTTGACTCGTTGCTTCGCAGGAATAAACGGTATATCTTTCCATAATAACGCATTCTTTACTATATCACAAACCAGTTTTCAATGTCAACACATTTTCAAAAAGTTCTTGACAAATTATCATTTATGTGGTAATAGAATTTTCGAAATATACACATTCCAACACGCTGCTCATAAAAACACATACAGCGCAGATTACAAGAGAAAGAAAAACCGCAGACGAGCATTTCATCTGCGGTTCTCATGCCATTACAATTCATGCCTTGGAGCACAATCTGCAATCTCATGGTATCTTTCAGGTTTGCGGAATTTCCCTTACGCTTCCGCACAAATCATATCAAACCGGATTCTTATTTCAGGTTTACTTCTGCGCCTTCGCCTTCCAGTTTTGCTTTGATTTCTTCCGCTTCTGCCTTGGAAACTGCTTCCTTCACTACCTTTGGAGCGTTGTCAACAAGTTCCTTAGCTTCCTTCAGTCCAAGACCTGTGATTTCACGTACAGCCTTGATTACCTTAACCTTAGATGCACCTGCTGATACCAGTTCTACATCAAACTCGTCTTTCTCTTCTGCTGCTGCTGCGCCGTCTCCGCCTGCTGCTGCAACTACAACACCTGCTGCTGCGGATACACCAAATTCTTCTTCACATGCTTTTACTAATTCATTCAGCTCTAATACTGATAATTCTTTGATCGCTTCGATCATCTCAGCTGTTGTCAACTTAGCCATTTTCATATCCTCCATTTTTTATAATTTTCTTTGTAAAATTCATTACTCTGCTGCTTCTGCAGGAGCTTCTGCTGTCTCGCCGTCTTTCTCAGCAATCTGCTTGATGACACGTGCGAAGTTTGCAATCGGTGACTGCATACTACCAAGCAATCTGGAAAGAAGCACTTCTCTTGACGGAATCTTGGATAACTCTGTCAATCCTGCCACATCGTAAACCTGACCTTCTACTACGCCGCCCTTTAATTCGAGCTTGTCTGCGGTCTTTGCAAAGTTGCAGATGATTCTTGCCGGAGCGGTCACATCATCTTTAGAAATTGCAATGGCGCTTGGTCCTTTCAGACAATCATCAAGTCCTTCGAACTCAGTCCCTTCAAAGGCTCTCTTCATCATAGTATTTTTATAAACTTTGTATACTATGCCAGCTTCTCTGAGCTGCTTACGAAGTTCCGTATCCTGTCCTACTGTTAATCCACGGTAGTCAACAAGAACTACAGATTTGGCATCCTTGATTTCTTCGCTGATTGCATCTACAATCGGTTGTTTTAACTCAACTTTTGCCACGTTCTGGTGCACCTCCTTATATATTTGTACACTGCCACAAGGAAAATGGATTGTCCTGTCTATAATTCTCTGCATGAAAAGAACCTGTCACTGCCAGATTCTTCTGCATACTATGGCATTATAAAACCTCTGTGCACACAAAGACACAGAGGTAAAATCCAATTCTATGAATCTCGCATTCCTCGGTAGGCGTTTTCCTGCTTATGCCCTGCGGCACCTACTGTCTTCGGCAGCTAATTGCCTGATTATCATAGCACCGTTCCCTGAAGATGTCAACTTCTTTTTTATGTTTCCCAAATATTTTTCGTATCTTTCCAGAAGTTATTTTATTCGGAATCAACACGTGCAGACACCGACTGTGTGCAAATCAAATACGCTGCGATTCGTACTCTCCAAAGCACAAACCGCAGCGCGCATTTTCATAAACTTTATACTCGTTTTCCTTTTTCTACAAATACCTGGAATGTATCTGTCCCTTTGAGTTGTTTTCCTTCGGAAACCACTACGTTCTTGTCAGAAATCACATATTCAATATCTGCGCCGGCCTCTATAACCGTATCCTGCATCAATACGCAGTTTTTCACCTTTGCGCCTTTACCAATCTTTACGCCTCTGAACAGAACGCTGTTCTCCACTTCTCCCTCGATCACACAGCCGTCAGCAGCCATGATATTCTTTGCCTTTGATCCCGGAATATATCTGGTCGGGTTATCGTCACGAATCTTCGTATAAATCGGATTTGCAAACAGCTCGTCCACATTCGCATCGTCCAGCATCTTCATATTTTCTTCAAAATAGCTCTGCATACCGCTGACTCTTGCGCAATAACCATCATACTTATATCCCTCTACATTCAGAGTCACAAGATGCGGCGACAGAATATCTCTCTCATAGAAGATATAGCCGCGCACCGTTGCCTGACGAATCTGATCGATCAGCAGTTCTCTGTTAATCGCATAAATATTCATAGAAAGATTCTGTGTACCGGATGCCTTGGAATTGATCTTAATGTTATTTACACGGTTGTTTTCCAAATCCAACGTATAATAATAAGCGCTGAAATCCATCTCTGCCTCTACCATGCTCTTCGGGATTTCCTGCTCTGTATATGCCATAGTCACATCCGCACCGCTCTTGATATGGGCATCCAAAAATGCTCCGAAATCGAAGTTTACTGCAATATTCGCATCAGACATGATGACATACTTTTCCTTCTGATGTTTCAGGAAATTCAAAACACTGGCCAACGCTTCCACACGGCCATTATAAACCTTGACATTCTTCTGCGCGAACGGAGGAACAATATTCAAACCACCGTTTTTACGGGTCAGATCCCATTCACGTCCGGAACCAAGGTGATCCATCAATGAATGATAATTCTGACGAACGATAATAGAAACATTGTCAATCCCGCTGTGCACCATACTGGACAGAACAAAGTCAATCATACGATAACGGCCTGCGAATGGAATCGAAGCCATCAGACGGTCAGCTACCAGCTCTGGCACTAAACTATCATAACTATTTGGAAAAATGATGCCCAATGCATCTGCATTCGAATTTACCATTGCTCTTCACCGTCCTTTACATTATTATTGACCATGGCTTTTGGCCCAATCTTCGCGCCGTCTCCGATATACACACCGGACCCGACAGTTGCCACACCGTCTGATTCACCGTCCGGCATAGCCCCCACCTTCGCGTTCTCACCAATCACTACATTCTCTGCAACGATACAATGTTCCACGACTGCACCGGATTTAATGACACTGCCGCCCATGATAACAGCATCTTCTACCTTAGCGCCTGCTTCTACCTGAACGCCTGCAAACAGGATGGAGTGCTTTACTTCTCCTGAAATGCGGCAGCCGTCAGTGATCATAGAATTCTCCACAACAGCATCTGCACCAATCTTGTGACCGGTCATACCGCTGTTACGGCTGTAAATCTTCCAGTCTTCATCAAACAGGTTGATTCCGCTGTGCTCCGGATCCAGGACTTCCATATTGGCTTCCCACAGAGAAGAAATGGTTCCAACATCCTTCCAATATCCGCTGAAACGATATGCGTACATAGTACGGTTGTCACGGAGCAGATTCGGAATGATGTTATTTCCAAAATCATTTTCAGAATTCGGATCTGCCTCATCCTCTTCCAAATACTGCTTCAAAACATCCCAGTTGAAAATATAGATTCCCATGGAAGCCAGATTAGACTTCGGATTCTTTGGTTTCTCCTGGAATTCTGTAATCTTATCATTCTCATCTGTTACCATCAGTCCGAAACGAGGAGCCTCCTCCCACGGAACCTCCATAACAGCCACGCTGAATTCCGCGCCCTTTTCCTTATGGAACTTCAGGAATTCGCTGTAATCCTGCTTGCAGATCTGGTCTCCTGACAGGATAATCACATATTTCGGGTCATAGCGCTCTATGAATGAAATATTCTGGTATATTGCATTCGCAGTACCCTTGTACCAGTCAGATCCAGATGCCTGCTGATACGGAGGAAGAACATGGACACCGCCATACAGACGGTCCAAATCCCACGGCTGACCATTTCCAATATACTCGTTCAGGACGAGCGGTTGATACTGAGTAAGAATACCAACAGTATCAATGCCTGAATTTACACAGTTCGATAACGGAAAATCAATGATACGATATTTTCCGCCAAAAGGAACTGCTGGTTTTGCCAGCTTCTGTGTCAGTGCATACAGACGTGAGCCCTGACCGCCGGCAAGAAGCATTGCAATCATTTCTTTTGCCATATCTTATCCCCTATTCTATAAAATATTGTATGCAAATTGTACCACACATTTCAGAAAATAGGTAGTCCTTTTGTAAAAAATTGTTAATAATTTTATAAACAACATAAAAATCGCCGGAAGAACTTCCGCGAACGGTATCCGCCAGGTCCTTTCGGCAATTTTTATTTCATCAGAAACAGAAACAAATGATAGTAAATTATATGTGGATTATCCTTCTGTTATGAATACAAATTTCACATCTCCGTCCATGTCATCAGAAATTCCTGTGAAACTCTTATATGCACGGGAATTGTCCAGCGTCTCATTCATTTTATCCAACAAGCCTTCAATGTCACCGTCAAACACATCTACCAATTTCTGGATTCCATCTCTGTCAAACTGAATCATTCCGTTGTTCAATTCCGCGGCGCCGTTGTCTAATTGCTGCACGCCGCTGATGAGGGCGCCGGAGCCCGACTGCAGCGTGTAAAGTCCATTTTTGAGCGTCAAAGCGCCGTCACTCAGCCTATTTGCTCCGGAAGCGAGTTCCAATGCTCCGGAGGCTGCGCTTTTCGCTCCCTCGTTGGCTTCTCCCATTTTCTGGGAAAGAAGAACGCTGCCTTCTTCCACTGCAGATGCTCCCTGAGCTAATTGATTCAAGCCGCTGACAAGACCATTTTCGCCCTCCACGCCGGCTACAAGCTGAGACGTCCCGGCTTTCAGCTGTGCCACACCGTCATTGACCTGGGCCATCAGTCCGTTTTGTGCGTTGTTCACTTTGGAATTCAGTTCCCCGACTCCGGCCGCAACCTGTTCGATTCCTGCATCCAGCTTATCTGCACCTTTCTTCAAATTTGCCGCGCCGCCGCCCAGCTGTTCCAAACCGTTATCCAACTCTGTCATAGCGCCGTCAACTATCTTAAGGAGATCCTGCGCCGTCAATGCGCCTTGCTGCTGAGCCGCAGTCACATCTGCCGCTGCCTGGCTCACCGCTTCTGCCTGTGCGGAAATCCCTTCCGCCGCATTCATGACTGCTCCTGTATCTGCCGATATCGCCCGAGCCTGCCCTGCCGCTTCAGATGCCAGATTTACCGCCTGCACCGCCGCGTTGTTCCTTGTCTGCATGTCAGACTGAATTTGAGCTACAGCCTCATTTATCAATGCCTGTGCATTCGGATCCTGCTTCACAGCTTCTGTATCTGCCAGTTGTGCCAGAAGCTGTACGGCATAATCCGCACCGCCTGTTCCCTGAGCTGCCGTATTAGCGCTTTGCTCAATCACTTCTATATTTCCTGCCAGAGACCGTGCTGCCGCGTCTAAATCCGCCGCGCCGCTTACAGCAGCCTCCCCTAAATCTGCTGTATTTACCGATGGGTTCAGCCCTGTGGGATTTTGTCCCCCAACCATCTGAAGGAGTTCGCTCCTTTTCTCCGACAGCTCCTTCCGTGCTTCACTGATACCTCCCGAAAGCTGTTCAGCCCCCGCGCTCAGCGCCTCTGCCCCTGCGCTCAAAGAATCCTTCTCTCCATTCACCGCCGCATTCAACTGTGCAATCCCATCGCAAAGCGCCGGAAGCTGTGTCTCAAGGGACTCCTGCATCTGAGAAATCCCGGCATCCAATGCTTTCACTCCAGGAAGAAGTACATTCTGTGTCTGATTCGCTGCTGTCAGTAATCCGGTATTCAACTGGCTTGCACCAGAAGCCAGCGTCTGCGCACCGCCAAGAAGCTGGCCGGTGCCATCTGCAAGTGCCGCATTTCCTTCTGCAAGAGCATTACCGCCTGCCGCCAATTGTCCCGCGCCGGAATGTAGTGCTTCCCCGCCTGCTGTCAACTGTCCAATCCCATCCACCAGTGTACCGGAGGACGCCAACAAGGTATCGATTCCGCTCTTCAATTCCCCGCTTCCGCTGACAAGCTGACTGGACGCATCCTGTAATTCCTGCATAGAACTGCTCAAATCGTCCAAACTGTCAAACTTCTCCGTATCCAAATCATTGAACACACTGTTGGTAGCTATGGTAATTCCCTGGACAGGCTCAAAATCTGTCACATCCGCCTCTACCTCAAAATAATCCGGAAGTTCTAAATCCTCTGCATCAAGGATATCTTTCATTGCCGGAAGGCCGTACCCGATTGCCACATTACGTTCTCCATCAGACATCAGCTTTCCATTCGTCACCGTTACGTTTTTAAATGTTTCTTCATCCAGAACCAGGCCGGTCGCCATCATAAACGGAGTCGCTGCTTTATCCTTACCAGATGTCTTGTTCTTATAAGAATAACGCATCACCACATGCCCGCTCTTTCCTTCCAGTTGTGCGGCCGAAACATCTTTTCCTTCTAGTTTATAAGAAATCTCAATTCCAACAGGAAGTTCCTTGGATGTAGTCCCCTGGTAACAGATATCCTCGCCCTTCGCATCCCAGACAAGGTCCGTTCCGCTCATAGAGAACTCCTCATCCCCTTTCACATTGATGATATCTTCCAAATCAGAGATATCCTGGAACTTTGATTCCCCGGAAAGATTCTTCAGTTGGTCGGATACCGTCACCGATTTCACAGAACCAGTGCCATCGATTTTGGCATAAACGGTCTCTGATTTCGTAGGTTTTGCCGAAGCGTCCTCGGAAGAAGATTTCGTGGTCTCTTTTGTCTCTGTCTTTTCATTTGTTTTCTCTTTATCTGCTGACTCCTGTTTCACAGTCTCCGTATTCTCTGCCCCCATGTATTCCGCTTCTATCACCGTTGTTTCCCCTCCAACCGGTACATCTGCCGAAACCGGTGAAAGACTGCCTGCCACCAGGCTGACCAACATCATACTTGCAATCAATGCTCTAATTTCTCTATTTTTCATAAGATACAACCTCCAATTATTTTATTTGTGAACCCGTTTTATTTCTTAATCATTTTTATGAATTAGCGGCATTTGTTTTCCATTCTGCTTTTTTCACACGCATTTCTTTTGTTGTTGCACAAATCACCTTATCAAAAACCATCATCATTGATGGAAGAATGAAGATGACCACAAACATACTCACAATCGCACCTCTCGCCATCAAAGTACACAGGGCAGAAATCATATCAATATCAGAATAGAGACCTACTCCGAACGTAGCGGCGAAGAATCCCAATGCAGATACGATAACCGAACTGATCGAGGTAGACAATGCAATCTGAACAGCCTCCCGTTTTTCTTTGCCAAGGCAGCGTTCCTTTTTATACCGGGTGGTCATCAAGATGGCATAGTCCACAGTTGCGCCAAGCTGAATCGTGCCAATTACAATAGATGCAATAAACGGCATCTTAGTTCCCGTGAAATAAGGAATCCCCAGGTTAATAAATATCGCAAACTCGATCACAGATACCAGGATCACCGGCAGTGAAACCGAACGGAACACCATTGTAATAATCAAAAATATTGCAATGATGGAAACCGCACTGACCACCTTAAAGTCTTTGTCTGTAATCGTAATCAAGTCTTTTGTACACGGCGCTTCACCGATCAACATTGCTGAGCTGTCGTATTTTTTAATGATAGAATTCAGCTTGCTGCACTGGTCATTCACCTCATTCGTAGCCACTTTATATTCTGACTGCACCAGCATGAGCTGCCACTTCCCCTGCTTCAATGCATCCCCCATCTCTTCCGGAATCATGTCACGGGGAATAGCAGAGCCCAGAATGCTGTCCAGGCCTAATGCAAATTTCACGCCCTCCACATCAGACATTTCACCCAACATAGCCTTTGCGTCCTTGGAAGACAAATCTGCATCCGCCAAAACCATGTGTGTGGCATTCATGTCAAATTCATCAGACAGCTTTTCATTTGCCTGAATGCTCTGAAGATATTTCGGAAGCGTAGCATCCAAATTGTAGTAAACCTCTGCCTTTGTATAACCCCACAGAGCCGGTACAAGCAGAATAATAAAGACTGTCACAAATATTTTATAGTGTCTTGTAATCCAAGCCGCTGGTTTATCCATATTTGGGATGATAGACTTATGGGTCGTCTTCTGAATTGCTTTATCAAAAATGAGGAGCATGGAAGGCAGAACCGTGACGCAGGATATCACGCCGAACACTACACCTTTTGCCATTACAATTCCCAAATCCCGGCCCAATGTAAAGCTCATAAAACACAATGCTATGAATCCGGCGACCGTAGTAACGGAACTTCCTACCACCGAGGAAAATGTATTGGAAATCGCATGGGCCATGGCCCGTTCCTTATCCCCTTCGTACCTTTGTTGATTTTCCTGATAGCTGTGCCAGAGGAAAATCGAGTAATCCATCGTCACGCCGAGCTGCAGGACCGCACTCAATGCTTTTGTAATATAAGAAATCTCCCCCAGGAAATAGTTGCTCCCCATATTGTAAACAATTGCCATTCCAATACTCAACATAAAGAACACCGGGAGCAGCCAGCAGTCCATGAACACAGAGAGCACGATACAGCTCAGGATAACAGCTATCAGCACATAAATCGGCGTCTCCTTCTCTGACAAATCTTTGATATCTGTTACCACCGCAGACATACTGCTCAGATAACATTGCTCATTGGTCACACTGCGTATCTCATGGATTGCATCCATGGTACTGTCCGCTGAGGTTGAATCATCAAAAAAGATTGCCATCAGTGTCGCATTCTCCGTATTAAACACATCCTTAATCTTATCCGGCAATACCGAAATCGGAATGGATATATCCATCAGAGAGTCGTACCAGATGACATCCGCCACACCCTCAACACTTTCAATTTTCTCCTTCAGGTCTGCAGTTTCCTTCGTGGACATCCCCTCCACGACCTCCATCGCAAACGCTCCCTTTCCAAATTCATCCATTAAAATGTCCTGCCCCTTCATCGTATCGATGCTGTCCGGCAGATAATACAGGATATCGTAATTCACTCTTGTCTTAAGATATCCCATGACTGATGGAATCAGGAGCAAAATGCCAAGTATCAGAATCAAGCTTCTGTACTTCACGATTTTCTTACCAGTTGTTACCATGTAAAATGCCTCCTCCACTAGAATGACCTTTGGTCATTTTTTATTGCAATAAGTACTATATAACAAAAATGACCAAAAGTCAATCCTTTTTATAAAAAAATTGACTTTTAGTCATTTCACATATATAATAGACACCATAAACTCGATTCAGGAGTTGTTGAAAAGCTTGTGCGGTCATGGTTTCGGGACAATTCCTCACAAAAAGAACAGGAGAAAACTATGGGAAAAGTAGAAGAAAACAAGCAGCAGAAACTAAACGCGCTTTTCACAAGCGCCTATGATCTATTCTTATCACAAGGTATCGCAAAGACCTCCATCCTTGATATCGTCCAGAATGCAGGGGTGGCAAAAGGAACATTTTACCTTTATTTTAAAGATAAATATGATATCCGTGACCGTCTCATCGCCAAAACTGCAGGAAAACTCTTCCTGTCTGCTCATAAGGAACTCGAAAAAGCAGATATCCCGCTATTCGAAGATAAGATTATCTTTATCGTGGATTATGTCATTGGAAAGCTGGTAAACAACAAACCCGTGCTCCGTTTTATTTCCAAAAATCTGAGCTGGGGAGTATTTCGGCAGGCAATTACAAAAACCGAGGATGACACAGAGCTTAGCAGTATGGACTATTTTCTTTTGCTGATTGAAAAAAATCCTTCTGTCCGCCTGCGCAATCCAGAGATTATGATCTTCTTAATCGCAGAGCTGGCAAGCGCGTCCTGCTACAGCACCATCTTAGAAAACGAACCTGTCAGCTTTGAGGAGCTGAAGCCTGAGCTTTACGAGGCAATCCGGGCAATCATCCGAAGTCACACACTGACCTCCGCCCCAATATAAATCACTTTTAAAAAAACAAAAAATTATACAAATCACATCCTTTATCAATCAAAAATCCAGCTCTTCGGAGTTGGATTTTTGATTACCGTTTCTTCCTATTAAAATACCTTATTGCAGATTTCACAAAAAAAGAGTCATTTTTTTGATTTATCCTTGACAATTTTAACATTGCTTTTTTCTAAAAAAAGAGTATCATAATTAAAGAAAAAATATAAACAAATTTTTAACAAATCAATACCTATCATTCACATGAGGAGGCTTACTATGGACTCTATTGTAAAGAAATTGTCTGAGATAGAATCTGCCGCTTCAGCCATTGTAGAACATGCAGAGGCCCAAAAGGAAGTCCTGGATCATGAGTACCGTGAAAAACGAAATCGTTTTGATACGGAATTGGAGGAAAAAACCTCCCGCAAAATCCAGGAAATCCAGGAAGACCTCACCGCGAAGACGCAGGAATTATTGAAGGCACAAACAAGCGGGCGCAATGACACCATCGCTGCTCTGGAGAAAGAATATGAAGAACGGCATACCTGGTATGCGCAGAATATTTTAAAACGGATCACAGAGGTATGAAAGCATGGGAAATCTACTAACCTACGGTGGAATCGTAACCAAGCTGCGTGCCATGGAAGCCAGGCTTCTAAAAACGGAGAATTTTGAAGAGATTGCCGCTCTGACCAGCGTCCCAGACGTGGTGGCTTATCTGAGAGAGAATTCATCCTATGCCTATGTACTGGATTTGCTCGATGAAAACAGGCTGCACCGCGGCGATATTGAGAAAATCCTGACCAGGCAGCTCTACCATGAATATTCCAAAATTTACCGATTCTGCGGCATGAAGCAGCGGGAGTTCCTGAGACTTTATGTCAGACGTTATGAGATTGATCTGATCAATTACTGTCTGCGTATTGTAATTAACCGCTATGACACACCATTTGACCTGAACTACAAGAAGGAGTTTTTTGACAAGTATACCCAGATTTCCATCGACAAGCTTATCACCTCGCGTACTACCGACGAGCTCGTCGAAAATCTCAAAGGAACTGAGTACTATCCAGCCTTGCACCGGATTCAGGAGAGTGGTTCCGTCACACTATTTGATTACGACTTGACACTGAACCAATATAATCTTTCCACATTGTGGAAGAAGAGAAAAAAAATATTACAAAAAAAGGAACTGGAGCTTTACACAAGAGAATGCGGAACCAAAATTGACCTTTTGAACCTGCAATGGATCTACAGGGCGAAAAAATATTATCATATGCCACCCGCTACGATCTATACCCTTCTTGTTCCTGTTCACTATAAGGTATCGGCTGAGCTGATCAAGGAACTGATCGAGACTGCCGGTGCCGAGGAATATGAGGCTGTATTCCAAAAGACTTTTTATGCAAAGCGCTATGATTTTGGACAGCAGCTCACTCTGGAACAGATGTACACGGAATGCCTGGACCGTTTGTACCGTGCACAGAGACGGCAGAATCCATATTCGATTGCCGCCATCAACACCTATCTGTTTTTAAAAGAAGAAGAACTAAGAAAGCTGACGACCGCCATAGAGTGTATCCGTTACGGCTTATCCTCTGGTGAGACGCTGGCTTATATTGGAGGTAAGACGCAATGATCGTAAAAATGAAATTCATCAATATCTCCGGCCCCCGGGATGATATCGACCGGGTAACAGACCTCTATCTCTCCAAGTATGAAATTCAGCTTGAGTCTGCACTCTCTGAATTAAAGACGGTGAATAACCTGCGGCCCTTTGTGGAAATCAATCCTTACCGGGATGCACTGGCGCAGGCCGATCAATTCACCGCACTCCTGGAGAATCCTGATAAGGTCCTGCCGGATGAGAAACTAACGCTGGATGGCATGTTTGAACTCATACGCAATACCAGTACAGACTATCAAAGCCTGCAGGACAAAAAAGAGCATCTGAAAAAGAAGATTGAAGAGCTCCATGAAAAACAGCAGGTCATCGCACCTTTCCGGCCATTGGACTGCAATCTGAATGAAGTCCTGAACTACAAATATATTGCTTATCGCTTCGGGCGCATTGCCGTGGAATATTACTACAAGATGAAAAAATATCTGGTTGAAGATATGGATGCCATCTTTGTAGAGGGGGAGCGTGATGAGAGTTATGTGTATGGGGCATATTTTGTATCCCCCGGAGGAGCGCCAAAGGCAGATGCTTTATTCCGCACCCTGCATTTTGAACGGCTCACTCTAAACGAGGATTACGATGGAACCCCGTCAGATGCTTACATGAAGCTGCAGCGGCAGATTAACAAGCATACAAATGAAATTGCTGATTTGGATAAACAGGCTGCAAAAATGCTTGATGAGCGCGCACCGAAGATTGTCGCTGCCCGCAAGCGCTTAGAGGAATTATCCAACAACTTTGATGTCCGCAAAATGGCGGCCCGAATGGAGGACAATCAGGAAGATTTCTACATCTTGTGCGGATGGATGTCTGAGGATGATGTAGAAAAATTCCAGAAAGATATTGCAAATGACGACAAGATTTTTGTCATGGTGGAGGAAGACCGGGATGCCCACTTCGGTGCACCGCCTACCAAACTGAAAAATCCCAAGGTCTTCAAACCATTTGAAATGTATGTACAAATGTACGGACTGCCGGCCCATAACGAGATGGACCCGACCGTATTTGTGGGGCTGACCTACTCCTTCATCTTCGGCGCCATGTTTGGAGATGTAGGGCAGGGATTACTTTTATTAATCGGAGGCGGGCTGCTCTATTACTTTAAGCGCATCCCATTGGCTGGTATCGTTGCAACGGCAGGTATTTTTTCCACGATTTTCGGATTCCTCTTTGGAAGTATCTTCGGATTTGAAGATATCATTGATGCCGTCTGGCTTCGCCCCATTGAACATATGACTACCCTCCCCTTCGTGGGTAAGCTGAATACGGTATTCGTTGTCGCTGTCGCTTTCGGTATGGGGGTTATCATTTTAGCCATGATCCTGCATATCATCAACGCATTCCGAAGTCATGACATCGGAGACACCTGGTTTGATGTGAACGGTGTTGCCGGACTTGTATTTTATGCTTCCGTAGTTGCCGTAATTGTCCTGTTTATGACCGGACACAAGACACCAGGCGGAATCGTGATGGCTGTCATGTTTGGCGTACCGCTGCTATTGATTCTATTCAAAGAACCGTTGACGAAAAAAATAGAAAAAAGAGCCGATAAGATGGAAGAAAGCAAGGCAATGTTCCTGGTACAGGGATTTTTTGAATTGTTCGAGACCATGCTGAGCTACTTCTCCAACACCCTTTCTTTTGTCCGTATCGGCGCCTTTGCGGTCAGCCATGCGGCTATGATGGAAGTCGTTTTGATGCTTGCAGGCGTGGAAAAAGGAAATCCAAACTGGGTCGTGGTGGTACTGGGCAACCTGTTCGTATGCGGCATGGAAGGATTAATCGTCGGCATCCAGGTGCTTCGTCTGGAATACTACGAGATGTTCAGCCGGTTCTATAAAGGTTCTGGCCGTGCATTTGACCCTTATACAAAAAATAAGAAAAAGAAAACCAAATAAGGCTCTGTCCTAACATCATAAAAAAATATAATGTATATATTGAGGAGGATACTATTATGACAACCGCAACAAAACTCATTTTTATCGCAGCTTTAATCTTAAGCATCATCGTTCCTTTTGGATATTATCTGATTGGAGAGAAGAACAAAAAACGTTATAAAACCACTTTGGGTGTCAATGCATTCTTTTTCTTTGGTGCATTTGCAATCGCTGCAATCATGATGCTGGGCGGACCTCAGGTACACGCGGCAGAGGATGCAGCAGCACAGGCAGCTATGTCAACAGGACTTGGTTATATCGCAGCCGCACTGGTTACCGGTTTATCCTGTATCGGCGGCGGTATCGCAGTAGCAAGCGCAGCTAGTGCAGCTCTTGGCGCAATCAGCGAAGATTCAAGCGTCTTGGGTAAATCCTTGATTTTCGTAGGTCTTGCAGAAGGTGTGTGTCTGTATGGATTGATCATCTCCTTCATGATCCTGGGAAGTTTGTAAGATGAAGATGTATTTAATCAGTGATAATGTTGATACCTATACAGGAATGCGGCTGGCAGGCGTAGAGGGAGTCGTCGTACATGAGCGAGACGAACTTCGGGAGGCGCTGGAAAAAGTATTGACGGACAAAACGGTAGGTATTGTCCTGCTAACAGAAAAATTTGGTCGGGAATTCCCTGAAATCCTTGACCAGTTCCGTCTGGAGCGCCAGCTTCCCCTGCTGGTGGAGATTCCTGACAGGCACGGAACCGGCCGGAAAAAAGACTTTATCACATCCTATGTAACCGAGGCCATCGGATTAAAACTGTAAAAAATGACATTGAATCGTAACAACTAAGTGGAAAAAGGAGGTATCCCTCTTGACTCTGGAAGAAAAACTTGCACATTTACAGGCTTCCTCCATGGAGGAGGCGCGGGCGGAAGGCAATGCAATCATTGACAACTACCGCGATGCCCTGGAAAAATTGTTGAAAGACCATAAAGAGGAAATGCGTTGGCAGGCAGAAACACGCGTCAAGGCGGAGCAGTCCAATGCAAGACATATGCTGAACCAGGCTGCTGCCAGGACTCAGTTAGAACTAAAACGCAAAACTGGTAAAATCCAGGTAGAACTGAAAGATAAAATCTTTGAGGAAGCTCATGCACTGGCACAGGATTTCATGAAAACGGATGCTTACGAAGATTATATGGTCAAGTCTATCCGCAAAGCAATCTCTTTTGCCTCAGGAGACGAAATGACCATCTATATCAATCCGACAGATGAAGGACGCCGCGCCAGCCTAGAAAATGCGACTGGAACACGTTTGACCATCAGCACGGAAGATTTCATTGGCGGGACACGTGCAGTCTTACGTGAACGCAATATTTTGATTGACAACTCATTCAAGACGCTTCTTCGCAATGAGTATGATAAATTCTTATTTGGGGGTGACGGAATTGCTTAACACAGGAACAATCTATGGGATTAACGGCCCCGTCATCTATCTGAAAGGAAACACCGGCTTCCGTATGCAGGAAATGGTGTACGTGGGAAAAGAAAAACTGGTAGGCGAAGTCATTGCACTGGATAAGGAAATGACGACCATCCAGGTATATGAAGAGACAACGGGGCTTCGTCCGGGGGAAGAGGTCGTTGCAAGCGGAAGTGCGGTCTCTGTGACTCTGGCTCCCGGCATCCTGAACAATATCTTTGACGGAATCGAACGTCCGCTGGAAAAAATATCCGAAACCGGCGGTGCTTTTATCACACGAGGCGTCAGCGTTGATGCCCTGGACCGAAACAAAAAATGGAAAACACACATTGTTGCATCTGTCGGTGATTTTCTGGACGCAGGCGATATTATTGCCCTTGTGCCGGAAACAAGCGCAATCGTGCATAAATGCATGGTTCCTCCGGATATGGCAGGAAAAGTGATTAAAGTCGTACCAGATGGCGAATATACCATTGATGAAACACTCATTACGTTAGAATTGGCAGATGGTTCTCAGAAGGAACTGACCATGACTCAGCACTGGCCGATTCGTGTTCCACGGCCGGTCAACAGCCGATTCTCAGCCTCTGTCCCACTGATTACAGGCCAACGGATCGTAGACACCATGTTTCCCATTGCCAAGGGCGGCACAGCCGCTATCCCCGGCGGATTCGGAACCGGAAAGACAATGACTCAGCATCAGATTGCCAAATGGTCAGATGCAGACATTATCATCTATATCGGATGCGGAGAACGTGGGAATGAGATGACACAGGTTCTGGAGGAGTTTGGTGAACTGACCGACCCCAGAACAGGCAACCCGCTGATGGACAGAACTACATTGATTGCAAACACTTCCAATATGCCGGTTGCTGCCCGTGAAGCCAGCATTTATACCGGACTTACTCTGGCAGAATACTACCGTGATATGGGATATGACGTGGCAATCATGGCAGATTCCACCTCCCGTTGGGCGGAAGCCTTGCGAGAGCTCTCCGGCCGTCTGGAAGAAATGCCTGCCGAGGAAGGTTTCCCGGCTTACCTTGCATCCAAGCTCTCTGCATTCTATGAAAGGGCCGGCATGATGCACAATTTAAATGATACAAACGGCTCCGTAACAATCATTGGCGCCGTATCCCCGCAGGGCGGTGACTTCTCTGAGCCTGTCACACAGAATACCAAGCGTTTTGTCCGCTGTTTCTGGGGACTCGATAAGTCCCTTGCTTATGCAAGACATTACCCTGCCATCCACTGGCTGACAAGCTACAGTGAATATTTGAACGATCTGGCGCCCTGGTATCAGGACCGGGTATCACCAAAGTTCGTAGATTACAGAAACCGAATCATGGCTCTTTTGAACTCCGAGAGCAGCCTGTTGGAAATCGTAAAGCTTATCGGAAGCGACGTATTGCCGGATGACCAGAAACTAGTTCTGGAAATCGCACGTGTCATCCGTCTGGGCTTCCTGCAGCAGAACGCATTCCATAAAGATGACACCTGCGTTTCTATGGAAAAACAGTTTTTGATGATGGAAACAATCCTGTATTTGTATAAACAGTCCCGTGCCCTTGTAACCATGGGACATCCGATGTCTGTACTAAAATCGGAAGATATTTTCGACAGAGTGATTTCCATAAAATATGATGTGCCCAATGACCGTTTGGAATTATTCAGCCAATATCACCGTGATATTGATGAATTTTACCAGCGCGTCCTGGAGAAAAATGCATAAGGGGGAAATGATGTCATGGCAATTGAATATTTAGGCTTAAGCAGTATCAACGGCCCTCTGATCGCCCTGGAAGGTGTGCAGGATGCTTTTTATGATGAAATCGTAGAGTTTATCATAAACGGCACCGAGCGGAAAATCGGGCGTATTGTTGAGGTGTATGAAGACAGAGCAGTCATTCAGGTATTTGAAGGTTCCGAAAATATGTCTCTGAAAAATACTCATACCCGTCTTACCGGACATCCGATGGAAATCGCACTTTCTCCGGATATGCTGGGCCGTACATTTAACGGAATCGGAGAGCCCATTGACGAATTGGGTCCTCTGACTTCCACATTAAGGCGGGATGTCAATGGACTCCCGCTGAACCCGGTAAAGCGGGAATATCCCAGAAACTTTATTCAGACCGGAATTTCGGCTATCGACGGTCTGACCACCTTAATCCGTGGACAGAAGCTTCCTATTTTCTCCGGAAACGGTCTGCCCCACGACCAGCTTGCAGCACAGATTGTGAAGCAGGCTTCCCTGGGCGGGGATTCAAGCGAAGAATTCGCGATTGTATTTGCCGCAATGGGCGTCAAGCATGATGTCGCTGATTTCTTCCGCCGTACCTTCGAGGACAGCGGAGTTGCCGACCATGTAGCCATGTTCCTGAACCTGGCAAATGACCCGGTTGTAGAACGTCTGATTACACCAAAGGTTGCTCTGACTGTGGCGGAATATCTGGCCTTTGAGTTAAATATGCACATTCTGGTTATCTTAACGGATATGACCTCCTTTGCAGAGGCCATGCGTGAGGTTTCCTCTTCTAAGGGAGAGATTCCCAGCCGAAAAGGTTATCCGGGATATCTGTACAGTGAATTGGCAACCTTGTATGAGCGTGCCGGCATTGTCCAGGGAGTGAATGGCTCTGTGACCCAGCTTCCCATCCTGACCATGCCAAATGATGATATCACTCATCCAATCCCTGACCTGACCGGATATATTACCGAGGGACAGATTGTATTGGAGCGTGGGCTGCACGGCCAGTCCATCTATCCTCCGATTAATATCCTGCCTTCCCTGTCCCGTCTGATGAAGGACGGAATCGGGGCCGGGTTTACAAGAGAGGATCACCAGGATTTGGCAAACCAGCTTTTCTCCGCCTATGCAAAGGTAGGAGACGCCCGAAATCTGGCATCCGTTATCGGGGAGGACGAATTATCTCCGATAGATAAAAAATATCTCGCATTTGGAAATGAATTTGAGACTCGCTATATCGGCCAGGGTGTGAATGAGAACCGAACCATCGAACAGACTCTTGATCTGGGATGGGAACTTCTGGGAATGCTGCCAAGAGAAGAGCTTGACCGTGTAGATACAAAGATTTTGGATAAATACTATAAACCGATGGCGGAAGACGAATAAAAACCGCTTTTTAGGAAAGGGGGAGCTTGCACTATATGGACCCACGAACTTTTCCAACCAAAGGAAATCTGATGCTGGCGAAAAACTCCCTGGCCCTCGCCAGGCAGGGATATGACCTGATGGATAAAAAGCGGAATATCTTAATTCGTGAGCTGATGTCTCTGATTGATGAAGCCAGAGATATCCAGGAAGAGATTGACAGCACATTTACCTATGCTTACCAGTGTCTGCAGCGTGCCAATATTGAGCAGGGAATCAGTATGGTCTCTCAGCTCGCTTATACGGTTCCGGTGGAAAACTCCATCACGATCCATACACGAAGTATCATGGGCACTGAGATTCCACATGTAGGATATACCCCGGCTCACGAACTTCCGACTTATGCGTTCAGTACGACAAGAGAATCCATCGACCAGGCCACAAAGGCATTTCAGAGGGTAAAAGACCTGACGGTAAAGTTATCCATGGTTGAAAATGCGGCCTATCGTCTGGCCACAAATATAAAAAAAACACAGAAGCGTGCAAATGCATTGCAAAATATCACAATCCCCATGTATTCCGAACTGGTCAGCACCATTACGAATGCTTTGGAGGAAAAAGACAGGGAAGAATTTACCCGTCTGAAGGTCATCAAGAGGATGAAAGAGAAAAAAGGCTCATAACAAACCGGTGCAAAATAGCTTGATTATACTGCTATTTTGCACCGTTTTTTTACACGTATACCCTGACGAGCCAAACGAATCCTATCTTTTCTTTATGGGACATCACATAAAATCAAATAAGCTCATCTGTCTGCCATTTCCTGCATTTTTATTTTGATGTGCTTTTTCCCTGTTGGCCAATTCAGCGGGAATCTCACCCAAAAACGGGGATTCTTCCCTGGAAGTGGTCAGAATCAATTCCCTTCTCGCCCGGGTCACCCCCACATAGAACAGGCGCCGTTCCTCTTCCGCATCGGACGCATACTTTTCACTTTCAAAAGGAATCATCCCCTTTTTTGCCCCATAAATCATCACCACCGGAAACTCCAATCCCTTGGAACCGTGAAGGGTCATCAGCGTGACTGCGCTCGACGTATAATGTCTCTCTCCGCATCGCTTCAAGTCACTCTCTACCCCCAAGTCCAGGGCTTCCAGAAATTCCGCCATAGTGGGATAAAAAACAGAGGTCCGATAGAGTTTCTGCATCCCCTTCTTCTCTTCCAACTGCAAGTCTTCCATCCACTCTTCCAGAATTTTCTGCGGCTTTTTCTTTTTCATAAGAGGCAGGTATTTTTCCCTCATGCTTTCGTAAATACAGTCTGTCATATCCCCGGCATCCAAATCCCATAAAAGTTTTAAAGCCATCTGTCCTGCCAGGTCATTCGACGAATCTGCAAGGCTTTTAAAGAAGCTGACAGAGCCCCGAACAGCCGGCTCCATGAGAAAATCATCTCTCCCGGCTACGACATAAGGAATCCCTTCCTTTTTCAAACACTTCTCTAACAATTCTGCCTGTCGGCGGGTCCGGTACAATACAGCAATCTCTTCAAAACCTCGTACTCTGTGCTCATTTTCAGCATAGACCTCCTGGGCCTCAAGCATCCCGATTCCACCGGCAATCCGGTTGATTTCTTTTGCTACAAAAATGGCTTCCGCCATCTCACTGTCCGCCTCCACGATTCTCACGGCTGCTCCATCTGGCGTATTGGAATGTAATCTCCTCTCTCCGCCCGGATTCTTAGAAATAACCTTTGATGCCAGACCTAGTATCTGCGGGGTTGAACGGTAATTTTCCACCAAAGTAATCTGACTGGTTTGTGGGAAGTCTTTTCTAAGCCGTACGAAACATCCGGCATCTGCCCCTCGAAATCCATAGATGGCCTGGTCCGGGTCTCCTATGACAAACAATTCCTTTCCGCCTTGGTTCCAGGCTTTAATCAACTCATATTGCAGAGGGCTGATGTCCTGAAATTCATCCACCAGAAGATAGGAAAATTGTCCCGCCCCATCCTCTTTCTGAGACGCCTCTAACTCCTGGGCGGCGTGCAATACCTCTATGAGTAAATCATCAAAATCCATTGCATTTAAATCTTTCAGATGCTGCTGATATGCTTCAAAGGCTTGCAGTATCCTTTCGTCTGATTCGATGGAATCATACTGCTTCAAACTCACTTTATAATTGGATAGTTCTGTCAGAAATTGTTTTCTATCTAAATTCAAATCAAATTCCTTGATAATTCTATCTGCAATCTCCTTTGTCTCCATATCGCCGACTAAGGTAAATACAATCCCTCTGTCCTTCAAAAGCTTTCGTGCAATGGAATGAAAAGTACCAATCTGCAGTTTCTTAGCCGCTGCGCCCTTTCCAAGCTGCTCCCTGATTCGCGTTCTCAATTCCCCTGCTGCCTGATTCGTGAATGTAACAGCCGTGATATTGGAGGGTTTCACTCTCCTCGTCTCTAAAAGGTATAAAATGCGTGAGACTAACGTTTGCGTTTTTCCGGTTCCCGGCCCGGCCGTAACGGCTGTGACACGTTCTATGGAGCATACTGCCTGCTGCTGTTTTTCATTCAGACTTTCCTTTTTTGCCGCCTCGACATCTGTTTTTTCTAAAAGGTGTGACTTACCTGCCGATTGTAATGCCGCCAGCTCCGTCTTTACATTTTTCTGTTCCCTTTTTGTGCTTTCCGAAAATACACTTCCAGGGAACAAGCTGAGCTGTCCATCCAGGGCATCCAATTCACTCTGTGTAAATAAACGAATTTCCCCATATTCTCCGTCAAACCCAGGAATCCTTTCTACCTCGCCTTTTCGTAGTTTGCGAATCCCCTCAGAGATCAATATACTGGAAGCACCTCGTATATCTTCCAACGGCAGTTCCCGCAAAATGCTAAATTCTGAACCCAGTTTTCCCAGCATATTCAGATATTCCCTCTGTACTTTTGCACTGGCAGCGGAATATCCCAGGGCCGCTCCAATGACTTCCGGCAGAGGAACCAGGCTTTCATAATACGCTCTCTTTTCTAAGACATCCCCTTCCGCCCTGTCTGCCAGCTGCTCAATACGGTGAGATACACCGATGGTCAGTTTTCGCCCGCATACCGGACAGATTCCATGATATTTTTCCGTTTCTAATGGTGCCAGACAAAGATTGCATTTCCGATGTCCGTCATAGTGATATTTTCCCTCTTCCGGGAAAAACTCAATGGTTCCTCTTAAACCAACTCCCGTCTGAATCGCTTCTCTTAGCCCATTATAGGAAAGCTCGATATCTAAAAGGTTTGCCTCCCGCCCAAGCTTCGCGGGTGAATGGGCATCAGAATTCGAAATCAATTGGAAACCGTCCAGGGCAGAAACTCTCCAGTTCATCGGCGGGTCAGAAGAAAGCCCGGTCTCCATGGCATGAATATAAGATGACAAGTCTCCATAACATTCTTCCACGGAGTCAAAACCTGAAAACGCACCGAACAGCGAGAAATGCGGCGTCCAGATATGCGCAGGAACATAAACCGCCCGGGGGCATAATTCCAGCAGAATCTCCAACAGGTCATGGCAGTCCAAACCAAGAATCGGCCGGCCGTCTGAATGAATGTTACCGATTGCCTCTAATTTACGCGATATCACTTCTGCTTCATCAAGACCCGGCAGCAGAATCAGACTGTGTACTTTGCGCACCCTGTCATATTTTTTATAAATCGAACTGATTTCTCCCGTAATGACAAAACGCGGCTGCATAGTATCTGCAGCCGCAGGGTCTTCGATTCGATACTCTTTTTTCAAGGTGTAAAGTCCGTCCTGCGCAGGTTCTAACTTTTCTTTCAGTTCTTCCCTCCATGCCGGATGTGTAAAATCTCCGCTTCCCACAATTGTGATTCCTTTGCGTCTCGCCCATAAATCCAGAAATTCCGGCGTGCAGTCCTTACTTGTAGCGCGTGAATATCTGGAGTGAATATGTAAATCTGCTATATACATCGAAGCACCTTCTTCTATCTGTAAAATGTTATCTTTGCTATACCGTGTGACTATAAATTGTATTTCTTCACAACTTTTTGTATCCTGCCATAAATGGCAATTTTAGTTTAGCATATTTTCCTATACTTGACTATATTTTATTGCTTTCTTGTTAAAAAGTGGTATAATGTCAAGGATACTTAATTCGTCAGGAAAAATTTTTAAAACAAAGGAGTGGATTGCAAATGGATATTACGAACGATATCAAATATGTAGGCGTCAACGACCACCAGGTTGACCTTTTTGAAGGACAGTATGTTGTGCCAAACGGCATGTCTTACAATTCCTATGTGGTCATGGATGAAAAAATAGCTGTATTTGACACTGTAGATGCCCGTTTTACCCATGAATGGCTGGACAATATTGAATCTGTCCTGGGTTCCCGTAAGCCTGATTATCTCATTATACAGCATATGGAGCCAGACCATTCTGCCAATATTGCCAACTTCATGCAAGTATATAAAGATACCAAGATTGTTTCCTCTGTCAAAGCATTTGCCATGATGAAGCAATTCTTTGGTACAGATTTTGAGGACAGACAGGTTGTTGTAAAAGAGGGAGACACCCTTTCTCTCGGAAAACATGAACTCGCTTTTGTCGCTGCACCGATGGTACACTGGCCGGAAGTCATTGTGACTTATGATAGCTGTGACAAGGTTCTGTTCTCCGCAGATGGATTCGGAAAGTTTGGCGCTCTTGACGTGGAAGAAGACTGGGCATGTGAAGCACGCCGTTACTATATTGGAATCGTTGGGAAATATGGTACACAGGTTCAGAATCTTCTCAAAAAAGCATCCGGGCTGGATATCCAGACCATCTGCCCGCTGCATGGACCTGTCCTGAAGGAAAATCTTGGATACTATCTGGGACTTTATAATACATGGTCCTCCTATTCCGTAGAGACAGAAGGTATCTTGATTGCTTATACTTCTGTTTATGGAAATACAAAGAAAGCCGTAGAAACCTTGGCTGCAAAATTGAAAGCAAAGGGCTGCCCGAAGGTTGTCGTTGCTGACCTGGCGCGCGATGACATGGCTGAGGCCGTAGAAGACGCATTCCGCTATGGTAAGCTGGTTCTTGCTACCACTACTTATAATGCCGATATTTTCCCGTTTATGCGTGAATTTATCAATCATCTGACAGAACGCAATTATCAGAATCGGATTGTTGGTTTGATTGAAAATGGTTCCTGGGCACCTATGGCTGCAAAGACTATGAAGAAAATGCTGGAAGGCTGCAAAAAGCTGACCTTTACTGACACTACTGTCCAGATTAAGTCTGCCTTAAATGAAGACAGCAGCGCACAGCTTGAGGCACTCGCTGAGGAACTCTGCCGTGACTATCTGGCTCAGCAGGATGAGACCGCAGACAAAAATGATATGACTGCATTGTTTAAAATCGGCTACGGTTTGTATGTCGTAACCTCCAATGACGGAAAGAAAGATAACGGATTAATCGTCAACACAGTCTCCCAGGTTACCAATACTCCTAACCGTATTGCTGTTACAATTAATAAAGACAATTATTCCCATCATGTAATCAAGCAGACAGGAATCATGAATCTGAACTGTCTGTCCACCGATGCACCATTTAGTGTGTTTGAAAACTTTGGTTTCCAGAGCGGAAGAACGGCAGATAAATTTGCCAATTTCCAGCCGCTGCGCTCTGATAATGGACTGGCCTTCCTGCCAAGATACATCAATTCCTTCATGTCATTGAAGGTAGAGCAGTATGTAGACCTTGACACACACGGCATGTTCATCTGTACCATCACAGAGGCACGTGTCATCTCCGATGTGGAAACCATGACTTACACCTACTATCAGAATTACGTAAAGCCAAAGCCACAGACAGAAGGCAAGAAGGGCTTCGTTTGCGTTGTGTGCGGTTACATCTATGAAGGGGATGAACTGCCCGAAGACTTCGTATGCCCGCTCTGCAAACATGGGGCTGCGGATTTTGAACCCATAGAATAATGTGATTTTATGCAGAAAATCTGTCACTGACAGCGCTTCTGTATACTATAGCATATAGAAAAAGGGCAGGTACTTTACAATTTTTGTAAGTTCCTGCTCTTTTTTTGTCTCAAATTGACTTTATAGTGGAGGAAATGTTGCGATATGTCTATGAAAAGCAAAAACCTGCCTGCGAATCAGATTACAGAAGGAATCATCTGGAAGCAGCTTTTGATTTTTTTCTTTCCCATTGTATTTGGTACTTTCTTTCAACAATTATATAATACCATTGATACGATCATTGTAGGTCATTTTCTCGGCAAGAGTGCACTCGCCAGCGTGGGAGGCTCCTCCACACAGATTGTCAATCTGGTGGTTGGTTTTTTCACAGGGCTTTCCTCTGGTGCATCCGTAATCATCGCTCAGTTTTATGGAGCTCAAAACGAGCGTGCCGTACAGGAAAGCCTGCATACATCCTATGCCTTTTCCATCATCGGGAGCATTGTTATTTCCATCCCTGGTATTTTGCTGGCGCCTCATCTGCTGCGCTGGATGAACACGCCGTCTGAGCTGATACAGGACTCGACCTTATATCTGAGAATTTATTTTGCCGGAATCCTGTTTGTGTTTATTTTTAATATCGGCTCCAGTATCCTGCGTGCCATCGGGGATTCTAAACATCCGCTTTATTACCTGATGATCTGCTGCCTGCTGAATATTATTCTGGACATCGTATGTGTCGTACAATTTCAGATGGGAGTAGCCGGCGCTGCTGTTGCTACATTTTTTTCACAGGCCATCAGTGCGCTCCTGGTCACACAGAAGCTTATGAAATCCGATGGAATCCTGAAATTGTCTCTTAGAAAACTGCGCTTTCATGCAAATGTATTGAAATCCCTGCTCCGCATCGGAATGCCTGCAGGATTTCAATCAATCATGTATAGCCTTTCCAACGTTTTCATCCAGACAGCGCTGAACAATTTTGGTACGGACACCGTGGCTGCATGGTCCGTGTATGGAAAGCTGGATGCGGTATTCTGGATGATCAGCGGTGCAATTGGTATCTCTATCACTACATTTGTAGGCCAAAACTTCGGCGCACGCAAATATGACCGTGTCAAAAAAAGCGTGAAAGTATGCCTTGGCATTGACGCCGTGATATGCGTGGTGATGGTCCTGTTCCTGTTGTCCATGCGTATACCGCTTTTCAAAATTTTTACAAATGATGCTGATGTCATTCGAATCGGCTGCCAAATGATGTCCATTATCACCCCATGCTACATGTTTTTCATCTTTATTGAAGTATTGTCCGGGGCGCTGCGGGGAATCGGCGATGTATTGATTCCTACGCTGATTACATTAGGCGGAGTCTGTATTTTCCGTATCCTCTGGCTGCTTGGAGCACTCCGGCTCCACCCCACAATCAGCGCGATCATCCTCAGCTACCCGGTTACCTGGTTTACAACAGGGATACTGTTTATTGTCTATTATCTGTATCGTAAAAAGAAGGTTTTGGTATAGTACTTGCAAAAAAAGGCTGTCGCAGTAAACGAGAATCATACAACATATAGCTGTTTTTCAGATAACCGTTGACTATATATTTTATGGTTCAAACTTCATGCGACAGCCTCATTTTTTAGTTCATTTTAAAAATAGGGCGAATCTTTTTATAAATGATGAAAACAATCAAAGATACCAGTGTACCTTTCAGCAGATTGAACGGCGCTACCGCAAATACTACAAACGTAGTCAGGCTGGTAATGTGAGGATTCACAGCAGTTCCCATCTCCACCAGTGCATCAATCGGCATACCGAATGCTGCTCCATAAGCCGGAAGAAGGATATACGCATTGATAAGGCAGCCCAAAACAGTCATAATCACAGTCCCTGCTATCATACCAATCAAAGCGCCTTTTCTCGTATGGTTTTTCTTGTAAATAAATCCTGCCGGCACACACAGCGCGCATCCAATCGCGAAGTTTGCCGCCTCTCCGACTCCTGCCGTGATAGTTCCATTAATCAACAGATTCAGCAATATTTTGACAAATTCAATGACAGCCCCCGCCATCGGTCCCATAACAAAGCATCCGATCATGACCGGAACCTCGCTGAAATCAATTTCATAAAAGGAAGGTGCAAAGGGAAGCGGCACCTCAAACAGCATTAATACAATTGCGATTGCCGACAACATACCTATCTGCACGATCTTGCGGATATTTACCCTTGATTCTCTTCTTACTGCTGCATTTGTCTGTGTACTCATGTTACTTCTCTCCTTTAAAATGATAATCATATTTTGAAAAGAAAGAAAATCTTCATGGAAATCCTGTCACCCTCTGCAATGGAAATTAGAAAAACCCCGGAATATACTTCCAGGGTCTTAATGTCTATCCACGCAACTATGGCATAAATTTCTTCTCTCATCCAGACTATAACTGTCGGTACTGGAATTCTCTTCTGAAAAGAGTCACCAGTTCAGCCGCCTAAGCGGGTCGCGGACTATACCGCCGGTAGGGATTTGCACCCGGCCCCGAAGAATTCATTCTTTTTACAGGAATTATTATAACTCGTTATAAGTGCGATTTCAAGACATATTTTAGGGATTGCACCAATTTTTTTCGCTTTTATATATGCAAAAATACCAATTCCTAAAGCTCTTTTCTATATGAAATATACCTCTCTGTCGTAAAATAGTTATTTTTTTAACTATTTCCAAAAATTTTGAGGAATTTTATTGATTTTATCGCTTTATCATGTATAATATGATATTGAAAGAGTGTCCGTTTTGTAGGAAAGAACTCCTAAATTCCTACATCTGCAGGCAAATATTTGAAGAAGAGAGGTTAAAATTAAAATGGCAGAACTCAATTTAAGCAAGTATGGCATTACCGGAACTACGGAAATCGTGCACAATCCTTCTTTTGAGACATTATTCGAAGAAGAAACAAAACCTGGTCTGGAAGGTTTTGAAAAAGGACAAGTGAGTGAACTTGGTGCAGTCAATGTAATGACAGGTATCTATACTGGCCGTTCACCCAAAGATAAGTTCATCGTAATGGACGAGAACTCAAAAGATACTGTATGGTGGACTTCTGATGAATACAAAAATGATAACCATCCGGCTTCTGAAGAGACATGGGCTGTTGTAAAAGATCTCGCATTGAAAGAACTTTCTAACAAGAGACTTTTCGTTGTAGATGCATTCTGCGGTACAAACGCTGATACCCGCATGGCAATCCGTTTTATCATGGAAGTTGCTTGGCAGGCTCACTTTGTTAAAAATATGTTCATCCAGCCTACAGACGAAGAACTTGAAAACTTTGAACCAGATTTCGTTGTTTACAACGCTTCCAAGGCAAAAGTTGAAAATTATAAAGAGTTAGGATTGAATTCCGAGACAGCAGCAATGTTCAATATCACAAGCCGTGAGCAGGTTATTTTGAATACATGGTACGGTGGAGAGATGAAGAAAGGTATGTTCTCCATGATGAACTACTATCTGCCGCTGAAGGGCATCGCTTCCATGCACTGCTCTGCAAATACAGATATGAACGGCGAGAATACAGCAATCTTCTTCGGACTTTCCGGAACAGGTAAGACAACCCTTTCTACAGATCCGAAGCGTCTCCTGATCGGTGATGACGAGCACGGCTGGGATGACAACGGTGTCTTCAACTTCGAAGGCGGCTGCTATGCTAAGGTTATCAACCTGGACAAAGAATCTGAGCCAGATATCTACAATGCAATCAAGCGCAACGCTCTTCTGGAGAACGTAACACTTGATGAAAACGGCAAGATTGATTTCAACGATAAGAGTGTCACAGAGAATACTCGTGTATCTTATCCGATTGACCATATTGAAAAGATTGTTCGCCCGGTATCCGCAGCACCGGCAGCTAAGGAAGTTATCTTCCTTTCCGCAGATGCTTTCGGCGTACTTCCTCCTGTATCTATTCTGACTCCGGAACAGACACAGTACTATTTCCTGTCAGGATTTACAGCAAAACTTGCTGGTACAGAGCGTGGTATCACAGAGCCAACACCGACATTCTCCGCTTGCTTCGGACAAGCATTCCTGGAACTGCATCCGACAAAATACGGCGAAGAGCTGGTTAAGAGAATGGAAGCAAACGGCGCTAAGGCATACTTGGTAAATACCGGATGGAACGGCACAGGCAAACGTATCACCATCAAGGATACACGCGGTATCATTGATGCAATCCTGAACGGCGATATCCTGAATGCACCGACAAAGAAGATTCCATACTTCAACTTTGAAGTTCCGACAGAGCTTCCGGGCGTTGACTCCGGTATCCTTGACCCACGTGATACTTATGCAGATGCTGCTGAGTGGGAGACAAAGGCAAAAGATCTGGCAGGAAGATTCATCAAGAACTTCAAGAAATATGAAGGAAATGATGCAGGAAAAGCTTTAGTTTCTGCTGGTCCTCAGTTATAAAATCCGTTTTTATGAATCAGAAACGAAATATCTTGAAAAAGCCGCTGAAAAATGCGGCTTTTTCTATTGCATTTTTAGACGTATGCAATAGAAAGCCCCCTCTTTTGCTAAAGTCAAAATAGTATAATTTTCGGTTAAATTATCAAAAGATTTTTCTAATAACATGTATTATAATATCTCCATTGTTTTATAAACGATAATTTTTTTAAGGAGTGAAGCAGATATGGGAATGGAATATTATAAACTGAAGTCACATCCGGTATGCAGTGAAGGTGCGGCAGTTCTCGGAGAAAAATACAGGATTACTGTACTTACGCCTGCCCTGATCCGCTTGGAATACAATGAAAAAGGTGTGTTTGAAGACAGGGCAACACAGTCCATCTTAAACCGTAACTTTACGGTACCACAGTTTCAGGTTGTAGAGACAGCGGATGAGCTTTCGGTTTATACAGAGAGACTGGAGCTTCATTATGACCGGAATCCTTTTGCGGCTAACGGATTGAGAATCAAAATAAACGGCGGCTGGGGAAGCACCTGGCACTATGGAGAGGAACCAAAAGATTTAGGCGGAACTGCGCGTACATTGGATTGGGCCGATGGTCCGGCGGTTCTAAACCGCGCAGCATTTGACAGTACTTCTCCTGTTCGTGAGCATACGGTTGGAAAGGTACCAATCGAACATGGAGTGATTTCCAGAAATGACTTTTCTCTGATAGATGACAGCCGTTCCATGATTTTGAACGAGGACGGATGGATTGAACCAAGGGAGTCCGGAGTTATCGATCTTTATTTCTTCGGCTATGGGCACCAGTATCTGGAGTGTCTGAAGGACTTCTATTATCTGTGCGGAAAGACCCCTTTGCTGCCAAGATATGCATTTGGGAACTGGTGGAGCCGTTACCATCGGTATACGCAAGAAGAATATAAAGAGCTGATAGAGCGTTTTGAGAGCGAAAAACTTCCGTTTTCTGTAGCAGTCATCGATATGGATTGGCATCTGGTGGATGACGTAGATCCTAAATATGGAAGCGGTTGGACAGGTTATACATGGAATAAGAGCTTTTTCCCTGAGCCCGCTGAATTTATGAACTGGCTTCATGAGCATGGAATGAAGATTACGCTGAACGTCCATCCGGCAGATGGAATCCGCGCTTTTGAGGAACCATATAAACGTATTGCTGAGAAGATGGGGATTGACCCGGAAACCGAGATTCCGGTACAGTTCGATCCGGCAGACCCGCATTTTATGGAAGTGTATCTGAAAGACCTGCATCATCCTCTTGAGGAGGAAGGCGTGGATTTCTGGTGGCTTGACTGGCAGCAGGGAACGGTAACGAAAGTACCGGGACTTGATCCTCTTTGGATGCTGAATCATTATCACTATCTGGACAGTAATTGGAAAGGGCGCCGATCTATTACATTTTCGCGGTATGCAGGAGTAGGAAGCCATCGGTATCCTGTCGGTTTCTCCGGTGATACGGTTATTTCCTGGGACAGCCTGAATTTTCAGCCCTATTTTACCAACACGGCAAGCAATATCGGTTATGGATGGTGGAGCCACGATATCGGCGGACATATGCAGGGCGTAAGGGATGATGAACTGATGGCCCGCTGGATACAATACGGCGTATTTTCCCCGATCAACCGTCTGCACAGTACAGATAACCCATTCAACGGAAAGGAACCCTGGAATTTTGACAAGATTACGCAAAATGTAATGGAAAAATATCTCCGTCTGCGTCATGGCCTGGTTCCATATCTGTATACGATGAACCGCAGAGCCCATGCAGAAGATCTGCCGCTGATCCAACCAATGTATTATATGGAACCAGAGCAGGATGAGGCATATATCGTACCAAATGAATATTATTTTGGTTCGGAACTTCTGGTTTCCCCAATCACTGAGCCCCAGGATACCGTCGCAAGAGCGGCAAAGGCAACTACCTGGCTGCCTGCAGGACTCTGGGCAGATTTCTTTGACGGCACCGTATATCATGGTGGAAAAATGGTCAATCTGTGGAGAGGAATCGAAAATATTCCGGTCCTCATGAAGGCAGGCGCTATCGTGCCTATGAAGAATATGGACATTTTTGACAACAGTGTGGACAATCCGGAGAATATGGAAATAAAAATCTTCCCTGCAGAGAATGGAAATTTTACGCTCTGGGAAGACGCTGGAGATACCGCAGAGGATGCGGAGGAAAATTGGGCCCATACTCAGCTTACATTCAGCAGCGGAGCAAAGGCGCAGTTTACAATCGGAAACGCGGAAGGAAATCTATGTGTTCTTCCAGAGAACAGAACCTGGAAACTGGTATTTATTGCGGTGGAAAAAACTGCCGTTGAAGCTGTTGCAGATGGACAGCCCGTTGATGTGAAAGTATCCTATTGCGAAAATATCTCCAGTCTGATCGTAGAAATTCCGAAAACATCCATCGAGAAAGAGATTTGTATTACTTTCCCACAAGGACTCTCTATTGCAGCTCCAAAAATCGAGGAACGTTGCTATAAAGCCCTTAATAAGGCGCAGATAGAATACAATGTAAAAGCAGACATCTTGGACAATGTAAAAAGACTTGGAAAGGATGCCGTTGCCTCTCTTGCATGTATGAATCTCAATCCGGCACTGTTCGGCGAGCTCTGCGAGATACTTACAGCCTGAAATATACCATAAAAATGAGAGAATACCTGCGCAAGTTAACTGAGTATTCTCTCATTTTCATTTCTATTATCTACAGAAAAAATCTCCGAAAATCCATCCTCCCAGTTCCACGAAACGTAAGATAAAGCGCATTCGTCCCATCTGGTACACAAACTCCTCCGTAAATCGTTTTCCATTCCTGATTATCACTGCACACAGGAATCTCGCCGCGGATTTTTCCATCCAACGCAGTTTTTACTTCCACAATCCCTTCTGCTTCTCCACGGATTTCCACCCCAAGCTTCATGAGATTATGAAATTCAAAATATTTATAGCCTGCTGTGGAACCATCCTGCATGTTTCGTATATACTGTATCGGCTCATGCAGGTCTTTTTCCACCCACTCTGCCGTAGGTTCCATATCCAAAACATCCTGTGTCAGATACGGATAATCCATTTTCATATCTGCGGGGTGAGAAAAGACCGCACCGTCCGCCGCTGTCAAATGACAGCAAATCCTTGCCGGATACTCTCCCTCTCCTTTTAACGGTCCGTCATTTAACCCGCAAGAAGTCACTTCTGCCTGATGGATATGTCCTGCCTTATCGAAATAAATCTTTTCTGCACATCCCTGTCTGCTGAAATTCGTACGGTTAGTCTGACGGTGGTAAAAGATATACCACTGTTCCCCGACTTTCTCAATTCCTCCATGCGTATTGCCAAGACAGTTTACAGACTCCTTCTCCGTCCGGCCATCAAGGAAAATATCACCTATATCCACAAGCGTTCCGCCAAATTGATATCCCGCGTCCGGTCTGTCACTAACCGCGTAGCACAACTCATGGCTTCTTACAGAGGAATATACAAAATAATATTTCCCATTTATTTTACGAATAGAGCTGGCCTCAAAAAATTCATGGCCTTCGTAACCGCTTCCTTCGCTTTCACAGATATCAGGGAGCAGCTTCTTCGGTTCTTCTTTCAAAGTCAGCATATCCTCCTGTAACTTCATGACCTGTGACCCTTTCGTTCCATCCGCATGCTCTTTCTTCATCGGAGCATTACCGGAATAGAGATAGATTGTTCTGTCCTCATCAATAAAAATACCTGGGTCGAACTGAATCAAATCTCCTTCCTTTCTTCCGAGCAGTGTTCCATCCTCATGGCGGACAAATCCCAAAAATTCATATTGTCCCGCCGGACTGTCACATACTGCCACACCAATTTCAGGCAGGAAATCCAGACAATAATATAGATAGTATCTTCCATCCAGTCCTTTCACAACATCAGGAGCCCACATAGCATGGATTCCACGCGGATTGACATCTTCCTCTCCCTCAGGTTCGATTCCGAAAAGCAGTGTCTGCTCTGGTTCATCTTCCGAAATTTTCTGATTCCTGGGGTCCTGCGTCTTTTTATAAATAACTCCCTCATATCTCCAATCTGTCAAATTCTCCACATCGGCAGAATAACAAACATAGTCATTCAGACAGAAACCCGCGCCGCGAAATCGGTCATGACTGCCAAACAAATAGATACGTTCTTCAAATACATGCGGTTCTCCATCCGGAATATACTCAAAGGATGGAAGATAGGGATTATATACTTGTGCTTTTGTCATACACATCTCCTCCTCTTTCTTTTTATACCAAAATGATAAGGTGTCTCCAATTATAAGGACTCCTCCTGCAGCCTGTCGAATTCCGCCATACATTCATCCACCGACGCACCGCCAAGCAATTCCCGCACAATCAGACAGGTATTTCCCCACTGTTCCACTTTCATGCCTGCATTGCTGGCAAGAACATATGTCCCTTCATTCACTAAATCATTGAGGGGTTTTAATGCAGAAATACAGTCCACCTCAACATTTCTAGAGGGCGATATCACCTTGTTTGTCTCGGAATATACTTCCAGTGCTTCATCTGACAGAATGATCTCCAGGACATCCAACGCATCCTCTTTATTCTCCGAATTTTCCAGAACGGATATTCCTGTCATCGACATAACCGGCATCTGTCCTCTCTCACTCGGAAAACCAATCACCTGAAGGTTAAAGTCTGGTTTTCCATAGGCAGTCTCCGTATTGGCGGCTCCCCAATAGGCCATGACAATGGGAGTCTCTTGAGCCAGAAAGTCCGGACCTTCCCCATCAATTGCTTCATAGGTGAGCGCTGTCTCGGCATCAATGTACCCCAGATCAATCATCTCTTTCAAATATTCGAATCCTTTGCGCATATAATCACTATATTTACGCTCTCCATTATTCAGCGCTTCAATCTCTGCCTCTGTATTGTCTCCGTTATAAAGGTCTGCATAGGCTTGCGCAAATACAAAGGTTTCAAGCCACCAACGGTTTGCTCCAACGGGTGTCTCAATTCCATTTTCTTTGAATACCCTGCAGCATTCCAAAAATTCCTCCGGCGTATTCGGCAGCTCAAGTTCATATTCGTCAAACATGTCTTTGTTCACAAACAACCCATAGACAACCACTTCCTGCGGTATTCCGATCAGTTTCCCATCGACCGTATTTGCCGTCTTGACCTCTTCTCTCATATTTTTCACACAATCAAGACCAGACAAGTCTGCCAGTCTGCCTTCTTCTCCTGTCTTCTGAAGGACATCCGGATTCAGCAGATAGAAATCATCCATATCATTTCGTATCCGGTCAAGCGCCACATCGTCATAGGATTTCTCCTGGTAATCCGCAGCTGTATAAGTATTATATTCAACAGTCAGGCCAAGTTCTTCTTCCGCCATGATAATTGTCTTGTCAAATGCTGTTCTGGCGGCATTTTTAACATCCGGTTTTGACCTCTCCATCGGAGCAAACAGGACCACGGTCTTCCCTTCGTCTCCCTCGTCTTGAATCAGATTCTCACTGGAAACGCTCTTCTGCCCGCAGGAAACCGCCATAAGAGCCATGACACCTGCCATTAAAACTGCCGCTGATTTTTTCTTACTTCTTTTCATACCTATCTCCTTTTTTACACTACACATTTCAAAACTTCTTAATTAAAAATGCCACTTAGGAACTGCCACAAAATAATTTGTGTGTATTATTTTACAGCAATTCTTTTGTGGCAGCTATAAAAACTGCTCGGCGCAGTTCCTATCTCAAATATAAACTCAATGTCCGCTTCAGCAGATCCATATCAATGGGTTTTGCAATATGAGCGCTCATACCGGCATCCATCGCATCCTTCACATCCTCCGCAAATGCATTTGCCGTCATCGCAATGATTGGTATCTCCCCCGCATCTTTCCGTTCTAATGCCCGGATTGCCCTGGTTGCCTCATAGCCGTTCATAACCGGCATTTGGACATCCATCAGAATTGCATCAAATGTTCCCGGCCTTGCATCCTTAAACCGCTCTAACGCCGCCTTGCCATTTTCTGTGACCTCACAGGATGCCTCTTCGATATCTAACAGTTCGGACAAAATCTCCGCATTGATCTCATTATCCTCCGCCACAAGAAAGTGCCGCCCCTCTAAAATGCCAGCATCCACATCTGCCGCATGCTGCTCCTCTTCATCTCGCACCTCCACTTTCGCCTCTGGGATACGAAGCTCCAGTTCAACCACAAACCGGCTTCCCGTCCCCACCTCACTGGTGACTTCAATGGTCCCTCCCATAAGCTCCACAATATTCTTCGTGATCGCCATACCAAGTCCGGTTCCCTGTACCTTATTCGTTGTACTGTTCTCCGCCCTGGTAAATGCTTCAAAAATTGTCTCCAGATATTCCGGCGTCATCCCATATCCATTATCCTCCACTTCAATCCGGATATGTTCATACTGGTTGGAATGCTGCTTTAAACCAATGACTCGAAGACTGATTTTGCCGCCCTCCTGCGTATATTTTACTGCATTGGAGAGCAGATTGAGCAAAATCTGGTTCATTCTTGTCTCATCACCGATAAGATGATCATGTTTGATTCCTGTAACTGTAATCTCAAACGTCTGATTCTTTTCCTTCGCCGCCGGGCGGATAATCGCATCGACAGAAGCCAGCATGTCATTCAATGCAAATTCACTGATTGTAAGCACAACCTTCCCGCTCTCAATCTTGGAAATATCCAGAACATCATTGATCAGGCTCAGCAGATGCTGTCCGGAAGCCGTAATCTTCTTCGTATAGTCCTGGACCTTCTCCGGATTATTCACATCCTTCGCAAGCAATGCAGCAAATCCTAAGATGGCATTCATCGGTGTACGAATATCATGAGACATGTTTGAAAGAAACGTTGTCTTGGAATTATTTGCAATCTGTGCTGTCTGCAGCGCTTCTTTCAACTGACTGTTGTAAAGCTCCCTTTCTGCTTCTCTGTCCTTTCTAATCCTCCCCTGCTGTCTCTCAAAGAATAAATACAATGCACAGCAGCCAAAAAAGGCAGCCAGCATGACAGTCACAACAATCCATATATTCTGATTTACCGCATCCCCCTCCTGCTGTATCGCACGAACCGGTACATATCCAATCAGATACGCCACGCCCCCATCCACAGACCACATGTAGATCAGAGATTCTTCATTCTGGATATCATGATAAAACATCACATCTTTTCCATCCTTGATATTCTCTGCAACATTTATCTGGATTGTCTCCTCGAAAATCTTATTCGCGTGATAGAAATCCTCCAGACTCATATGCCCTGCATCCCGTTCCCCAATTCCTTTGGGCTTCAATACCAGCCTCTCGGTAGCTGCGTCCATCAGATAAAGCTTTGCCGTATTGTTGTAAAATTTGCTCGGAAGTGCTTCGTCAAATGAGTCGTAAATATATTCTATATAGAGTGAGGCAATCTCTTCCCCGTCTCTTACAACCGGACATTTCATAGTATACGCCCAGGTTCCCATACTATTGATGTAGGAGCGGGACAGCAGCAGATCATCCACGCTCTTTCCATCTGAGAAATCCAGTTCTTCCTCCGTAAACACTTCACCTGTGTTGGAAATTCCTGCGCTCTCTCCCGTCAAAATCAACGAAATCTTTACCATCGTATCATTCCTGTCATAGGAAAGAACAAACTCCTCCGGCTCCTCCAAAACAGCAAGCTCCTGAGAGAGAAGCTTCTGAAATTGTGCCTCCTGATTGAGAAGCGTCTCAATCGTATTGCTGATCAGATCCAGACTTCCGCTCAGATTAGCGATTGCCGATTCAGACATCTTATTTGATATCCTTCTTGAAATACCAAATACAACCGCCCCCAAAATAAAAAAAACCAATATGACTGGAACAATCAGCATTATTTTTCTATGTATCCCGTTTCCTTCTCTTTTCCCCATAAAAAATACCTTAATGCAATCTTACAAAACCTGTGAACCCTACAAGAATAATATACCACCATAGAACCATAAAGTCAAAATATGGTTACAATTCACGGCCTGAATGACCGCAAACTGTAACCATCACTGTTATTTATTACCCAATCAGCACCAGCAACAGATACACCAGTGTTGCCAGAAGTCCCACACAGAATAAGATCAATCCATAGGAAAGGCTCCGCCCGATCAAGCTGGAATTTTCCTTAAAACTCGTATAAGCCAGCGCATACTGATGTGTGTAATCCTTCTCATTGGGCTTGTCTCTCCAGGCCGTTTTATTTAAGATTCCCACAACACCATTCACAAAACTTCCCAACTGATATGTCAGGGCATTTCCTTCCAACAATTCCTTTGGCTGCGGGCTGTCTTTATAAATCGTCTTCCTTAGGAATACGACAATCGTATCAACAATCGTGTCAAAAAAGCTTGCCTCCACACTCCCCGCAATCGGCAATATCTTGGCAATAAAATCAACCATATGATCCAGTACAAAGCACACTGCTCCACAGACAGACGGAAACAATTTCAGCAAAATCGGCCGATACAGGCAGTCCTCCAAATCCAGTACTCCAGGCCAGTAATTAACATAGGTTGTATCTCCGTTTTCTTCCTTCCGAATCATCCAGAGCCTTCCGATTACAAGATAAACCGCAGCTCCAATCGCAATCGAAGTCAATCCGCCTTTCAGATTCACAAAACTAAAATAGGATACCTCATGAATATGCTCTAACCGGAAGAATCCCTTTACAAACCCTGCCGCCTTGTCCATCGTCAAATGAGGAAGGATTCCCATAACCGGAAACAGCACCGCACTAAAAGTCAATGCAAAAGCACTCTTTTTATTCATATAATTTCCGCCCATGGCATCATACTTTGCCTGTACTGCCAGATCTTTATTCTTCTCAATAAATACTGCAAAAAATAATTTGCACATGTAAGCTACTGTAAATCCGCCGCTGACAAGAAATACCCATTCGATCAATTTCATATCCCCTGCTCCCAAAAGAGCGGGCGTAACAGCCCCTTCCCTAAGCAATTCGATATATTCTACGATGCTCTCATGTATCAGCGTCTTGCTCACATATCCCGAAAAGAGCGGAATTCCACCTATTCCAAGCGCACCGCACAGGTAGATTCCCATTAAAAGCGGTTTGTTCCTGCCAAATCCCCGGATATCATTCAAGTCCAGCTTATGCAGATTCATATAAATGACTCCCGCCACCATAAAGAGAACCAGCTTGAATAATGAATGATTCATCATATGCAGAAAACTTCCCTGCACTGCCAATGCATTTTCTTCTCCCAGAAGACCTTGCATCCCCACACCTGTCAAGATAAATCCAATCTGAGATACCGACGAGCATGCCAGGGTTCTCTTGAAATCAATAGAAAACAATGCAAGCAATGCTCCCACAGCCATCGTCAACACCCCCGTAACCAACACAAAGGTCCCCCACATTGGGTCATGGAACAAAATCTGGCATGAAATCACGAGTATACCGAACACCCCTGTCTTCGTTAAAATCCCCGACAGCAGCGCACTTGCCGGGGCCGGAGCCACCGGATGGGCCTTGGGCAGCCATATATGAAGCGGAAATGCACCTGCCTTTGCCCCAAATCCGAAAAACATGCAAAACGCCGCAGGATACACATTTTTTCCCTGACAGGCATCATAAAGCTCAGCAATCGTGAGCGTTCCTGCCTGATAATAGAGCAGAAAAAGCCCCATCAGCATCACCAGGCCGCCGATTACCGCCACAGCCAGATACGTGGCCGCCGCCCGCAAAGATTCTTTTCTCTCATCCTGCGCCACCCACACATAGGACGCAAAAGACATGACTTCAAAAAATATAAAAGTGGTATACAAATCGGCCGACAGAAAGACTGCCTCCGTTGCGCCGAGTGTAATCAATTGAAACAGATAATACCGGTTCCGATTGCGGTAATGGGCAAAATACTCTTCCGAAAACAGACTGGTCATCATCCACATAAACGCCGCAATCGCGCCGTACAGGGCGCGAAAACCGTCCACTGTAAAATGAAGCCCGAATCCGCAGACACCAGGAATCGTATAGGCTCCTCCTTCCGCCCCATACCGCACTACAATAAATATCATCATAGCAAATTCCACAATCGCCGTTAAGCTGACAGCCATATCCCGGAGTTTCTTATTTTTTCTTCCGATTAAATAGGAGACAATACTTGCAGCCATTGGAAAAAACACTGCCGCAGCAAGCAAAATCCTTTCTTGTTCCATCGTATCATTCCTCCTTACTATGAGCACTTAATATCCGTGTTTTTGGATGCTTATGTGCGAATGTACTCCGCGCAGTTTGCCTAATCGGAGTTTCAATATACCCCTGCCGCAATATCCTGCAAAAAGGAGATAAGCGGAGCAGAACACAAACCGATTGTAATCACTGCGATTGCAAAACAAATGAGCGGAAAACACATCTTCCAGCCAGGGTCCTTTACCCCTTCTACTGTCCGGACATCAAATTCCTTCCCTGGGAAAAATGCACGGATTACAATTGACATCATATAAATTGCCGTCAACAGAGCAGAAATCAGAAGGCATCCGATTCCAAAATATGCCATTATATTCTCACTTTCCACCGCCGCCTTCGCCAGATTCCACTTACTGATAAAGCCCGCCAGTCCCGGCACGCCCATCAGCCCCAACGCCGATACGGTAAAGCATCCGAATACGACCGGCATTTTACGGCCAAATCCATTGAGTTCATAAATATATTTCTTATCTGTCTGATGCATGATCGCACCTGCACAGAGGAAAGAACCGATTTTCATAAAAGCGTGGCAGACCATATGCGCCATCGCTCCTACCATTCCTGCGGGAGTCATCATGGATGCTCCAAGGATAATATAAGACAGATTGCTGACCGTAGAATAAGCCAACCGCCGCTTAATATGCTGCTCTTTTACGGCCCGGCTGCATCCGTAAACAATGGTGAACATTGCAAAACCCATCATAATCGGCTGTACCCAGGTCCCCTTTAGAAATTCCGTACCAAAACTGTAATAGATCAACCGCAGAATGGCAAACACCCCTGCCTTCACGACTGCCACTGCATGGAGCAATGCCGTAACAGGCGTAGGCGCCACACCCGCCTGCGGAAGCCAGGCGCTCATGGGAAAAATTGCCGCTTTCACGCCAAACCCAAAAAAGGCTAACAAAAATACAAATAAAACCAGATTCGTCTGATTTCCGATTGCCGACGGATTCAGTACTCCACCCAATGTAAATTCTAACGTATCTCCATAAACCATCAAAAATACAATTGCAATCAAAGCAAATGCCGCGCCGCCCAATGACATATACAGATACTGCCGCACCGCAAGAATTGCCTCTCGTACCAATGTATGAAGGATCAGCGGCACTGTCACCAGTGTCAGAAGTTCATAAAAGAGATACATACTGAGCATATCCGATGCAAATGCCACTCCGAGGGTCACTCCATACGTCATGCTGTAAAACATGAAAAAAATCTTTTCATGGCCTTCATGCTCCATATACTCAAAGGAATACAGCATGGCAAATGGCCAGAGAACCGATACCAGTCCCGCAAAAAGCATCGTTAGTCCGTCAATCCGAAACGAGATGGAAAGCTCACGCACAAAGTAAACCAGATGCAGCGTCTCCGTTGTTCCATGAGCCAGAAGCGACAGGACAATGACTGAAGTGACTATCGTCAGCAATTCCAGATAGGCTAACATCACCTTTCTTGAACGGAACGGAAGGACAGGCACCAACGCGCCGCCCAGTATCGGAAGCAGAATGGCTGCTACAATCCAATATTGACTCATCACACATTCCCCCTCCTAAAATAATGTCTGAATAATCGCATTCAGATACTGCGTCAGCGGATTCGGGAACACTCCAAGGAATACGGAAAGCCCCGCCAGTATCAGTAATGGAACCACCATAGCTGCTGCCGGTTCCCTTTTCTTCAATCCCGCGTAATCATACTCTGCTCCCGGCAAAAAGCCCTTGATGGTAATCGGCAGAAGATATCCCGCTGTCAGCAGGGCGCTGACTAAGAGAATCACCGGTCCAAGCCAGGAAAATACCGGAATACCGGATTCCAGTGCGCCGCCCGCCAGATACCATTTACTGATAAATCCACTTGCCGGCGGAATCCCAACAAGTGCCAAAGATGCAAACGTATAGCACCAGATCGTGAGCGGCATCTCTTTACCAATTCCCGTCAGCTCGTCCACACGAATTTTTCCGGTCTTGTAAATGATCGCTCCCGCACTTAAAAACAAGCAGGACTTGATACAGGCATGAAATACAACATGCAGGAGAGATCCTGTCATTGCCTCCGGATTCAGCAAAGCCAGCCCGAATAAAATATATGAAATCTGACTGACTGTAGAATAGGCCAGTCTTTTCTTCATCACCTTTTCCCGGTAAGCCAGCATAGAACCCATAAAGACAGTCATCAGCGTCAAGGTCAGCCACACAGTCTGCACCCAGGTCCCTCGAATAACATCCGCTCCCACCACATAAAAAATCACACGAACAATTCCCAGAACCCCCATCTTCACTACCAGACCAGAGAGCACCGCACTTGCCGGAGCAGGCGCCACCGGATGAGCTGTCGGGAGCCAGGCATGCATCGGAAACATCCCCGCCTTCACACCAAATCCTATAATCATCAGGAATACCACCACCAGAATCAAAGCAGAATAGCCATCCATTGCCTTAAGGCCGCTGCCGCCCGGAACAAAATCCAGTGTATTGGCATAATGATTCAGAAAATAGATTCCAAACAATACCATATAGGCGCCGCACAGGGAATAAAACAAATACTTTAACCCTGCCATGATTGCCTCCCTTGATTTGTTATGCATGATTAATGGAAGTGTTGTCAGCGTCATCATTTCGTAGAACATATAGTAAGTGACCAGATTGCCGGAAAAACACAACCCCATCAGGACACCATATACCAACACGTAAAATCCAAAATATCTCTTTTCTTCCTTTTCATGCTTCATATATTCACAGGAAAAAATTCCTGCCATCAGCCATACCACCGTGATAACCACGGCGAACAGCCTTCCCAGTGAATCCACATGAAAATACACTTCCAGATTGCCTCCAAACCGCAGCAGATGCAGTTCTGCCTCGCCTCCTACAATTACGGCAAGAGCATAGAGCATGGATGCAGTCAGAGAAAGAAGCGATACACAAAGAAGCTGATTTCGCTTTTTCAGCCATGGAAAAAACAGAATCAAGAGTCCGCAGATAATCGGAAAAAACACTGCCAGACAGATAATGAAATTCATGTTTGCGTCTCCTTTCTATGCAAAATGAATCAGTCCGGTTTCGATAATGTTCAGAATCGGTTCCGACATCATTCCCAGTACCAGATTGATAAAAATAAACAAAATCAGCGTAAGTGTATACAACTTCTGCTGCTTCGCCGTTATCCTGAAATATCCTTTCTGCATTTCCACTTCCCTTTTCTCCGGCACATAAATCCGCACCACCGTTTTCATGAAATAGATAGCATTCAAGATAGTACTGATAGCCAAAACAATCAGCGTCGGCATCATTTTATGGGTAGGATGCAGAACCGCCGCCTCTGCAAAAAGCAGTTTACTGACGAATCCGGAAAACAGCGGAATCCCCACCATGGACATGGCCCCTACGGAAA